>JADGGD010000015.1 GCA_019690095.1 Chloroflexota bacterium | reverse complement strand
CACCCATACCCCGCCACCAACCAAGACACCAATCATCAAGACAAAGACACCTTCTCCTACCAAGACGCCGATCAAGACGCCAACCGCGACGCCAACCATGATCACTCAAACACCCACGCCGACGCCAACCACGGTGACCGAGACCCCCACACCAACACCCACTACCAGAGTGACAAAAACAGCCACCGCAACCCATTCTCCCACGCCGACCGCGACGACTCCCGCGACACTAACCGGCACGCCGTCACCGTCCCCCAGCGCCACTCCCTCGAAGACCCCCATCCTTCCGACATCACCGACGCCAACCGGCACAGCCACGCCAACCGCGACCCCTGCCGGTGGTGCCGCCTCACCCACACCAACCGCAACGGCCACAAGCGCCGCTCCCTCGGGCGGCGGGCCTGCACCCACCGCAACGCCGACCGCACCGCCGACGATTGTTCTCGGAGCGGCGGCAACGCCAGTCCCGCCCCTGCCAACCGCAACCCCGACGCCGGCCCGCACCGCCGTCGCGGGCGTTGCGGCGGCTCTGCCCCGGACCGGCGGCCTGCCTCTCGCAATTCCCATCCTCGGCGGTGCCCTGCTGGCCATCCTGGGGGATCTGATCCGACGCCAGGGGCGCGATCGGACGAATCGCCCCTAGCTGCCTGCCGAGAGAAGACCATCCTGCGACCAGCGGTCCGGGGGCGGCTCTCTGGAGGAGCCGCCCCCGGACAAGGAGGCCGGCGCTGGCGCTCACAGCGAGACCGGCTGGATGATCAACTCGGCCTCGCGGTTCGCCTCGACCTCCTCGTCAGCCATCCACAGGGGGTGGTACTGATCGGCTAGCCATAGTTGCGTCTGATCACAGTAGTGCGGGCTAGCCGGCTGCGCCGACTGTCCCAGTGTTTGAACCGAGATCATCGCGTCGGGTTTGCTCAGATCGGCCATAAACCGATACGTCGAGCCCGAGGCCACCGCAAATGGTACACGCATCCCATGACCGGCCGCGCGAACAATGCCGGAACCGCCACCAGTCTCGAACGGACCGACATCGTAGCGAGCCGCAAGGACCGGGTTCCGGGCTATCGGATGGTGATAGGTCACCTGATGGAGCCGTCCCCAGCGCCAGGCCTGCACATCCGGCCCGCCCCACTGTTCAAGCGCGGCAACGGCACGGCGAAAAGCCTCGCGGAGGGTGGGAACGACCAGATCAACCGGCATCCACGCCAGGGGCTCACCCAGGAGCAGGCGTCGGGCAACCGCGCCGATCTGGTCAGCGGCGTACTCGGCGAGCGTCTCCGGAAAGCGCGCCCGAGCCAGGGCAAGACGCCACTCGACCCAGAAGGCCGTCCAGATCGATGCCCCCACGCTGTCCACAGTAAAGCGTGCATCCCAGGTTCGTAGCACCGCGACCGCCTCGCGTTCAGTCGGGGTCTCGCCAGGGGCAACCACACTGAGAAGTGCCGGAACCAGGTCTCGCGCACGCACGCTGACCACATCGGCCTGAATAGCGGCAATCTCCTCCGGTCGCCACTTCTCCGCCGCGGACAGCCGCTCGCGGATGCGGCGCATCCGGTAGCCATCAGACCAGGCGCCATCCGCCAGGTAGGCAGGATTACGCGTCCAGGGAACATTGTTCGCCGTGCCAACCCATCCCCGCGCCGGGTTCTCGACGTGCGGCAGATCGTCGAACTCGACGAACCCGCGCCAGACGTCATCGGGATCATTCGCCGACCGCATCCCGGGGCCCGCGCGCCCGCGGCGAGGGATCAGGCCAGCTGCGTGGTATCCGATCGTCCCCGAGCGGTCTGCGTAGACGAAGTTCAGCGGCGGTCCAGGCCACTGCCGTAGGGCCTCGATCACCTCGGCAGCGCTCCGCGCACGGATCAGCGCCAGGGAGGCCTCGAAGCCCGCCGAAACCTCCGCTCCTACCCAGCGCAAACTGATTGGTGCTTCGAGCAGTCCCTCAACGCGAGGGAGGAGTTCATTGACGATCGGACCGCGCACCGTCCGACGAATTTCAAGCTGTGCATCGGGCTCGCCCTTCACGGGAATGCGCTGGTGCTCGACTTCGAAGGGACGCCAGGCATCTCGGTCCCGGTACTGATCGGGGTGATCCGGCGCGACCTCCTCGTAGTAGAGATCGCAGGTCGCAGCTGCGTGATTGGTCAGTCCCCATGCAACGTGCCGGTTGCGCCCAAGGTAGAGGACTGGCGTTCCGATGTATACGGCTCCGGCCGCATCGAACTCCGGGCAGGTGAGCTGGACCTCGAACCACTGGCTCGGCGCGCTGAAGGGGTTATGCGGGTCACTGCAGAGCACGGGGGCGCCTGTGGTGGTCCGCATGCCTCCGACAACCCAGTTGTTGCTTCCCTCGTCCGACGATCCAGCCGGCACCGGACCATGGAAGCCCGGTGTCTCGTCGCTCCAGACGATCGTCTCATCTGACAGCTCAACGGAGAAGAACGCCGCCGAGAGATCGGGAGGGAGGCGGCGAGCCACCTCACCGACCACAATCTGCTCCAGGCGGCCGGTGAGGGTCCACCAGCG
The DNA here is from genome assembly GCA_019690095.1 of Chloroflexota bacterium. GTDB lineage: Bacteria > Chloroflexota > UBA6077 > FW602-bin22 > CADDYW01 > JADGGD01. The sequence continues at coordinate 32,515 of JADGGD010000015.1, read as the reverse complement.
GTGTTTCCACACCACACACGAGTCTGACGGATGCCATGGGCGCGGCTCGTACTCGAGGATTTCGAACTCGATCGGGAGGCGTTTGTCCATCACCTCCATCCAGCGATTGATGCCTGCTGTCAGCGCCTCGACAACCGTCCGCACCGACGGCGGCGCACTCTCCCAGGCGCGATCGCCAGCCCGGGCAATGCCCAGGGTCCGCATGCGCCGGTCGCTCTCCAGCGCCGACGGACCAAAGATCTCCGCGAGCGCGCCGCGTACCAGGCGACGCTGGTAATCAAGCTGCCAGAGCCGATCCTGGGCCATGGCGTAGCCAAGTCCGAAGAAAAGATCGGGCACAGTCTCCGCTGTAATATGAGCGACGCCCCACCGGTCGCGTCGGATGCGCACCCGTGAGTGCACCGTCCCCGCCACCTCCTCGACCGCCCCCGGGTGATAGGGGAGCTTTGACCGACAGTATTCATCGGTCCAGCGGTCGAGGGTCGCCGCATCGGTCCCAGCCGCCTCGGACGCCGGAACACCCCGCAACCAGCGCAGAATGGCTGCGCGGCGCGCGGCATCTCCCGAGCCAGCGCGGACAGGCTCACGGGGCTCAGGGTTGCTCATGCTCTGCCCTCCCGAGATTACGGCATCGGCCGCCGGAGATCGGCCCGCCGGCCGCGTCGCGCGCATGGTACGTCGGGACAGCGACCGCGTAAAGAAGCCCCTATCCCCGTCAGCGGGTTGCCGGTCGCTCCGTGCCCGGCGTATAGTCGAGGCGCGTAGCGTAGTGACTTTCCTGGGGAGCCGATGGATGACCAGTCTGCCGCTTCGCCCACCGGTTATCGTCCACCACATGGCAGCACTCGATGGGCGTGCCCATCCGAACTCGCTTGAAGCGATCGAGGCGTGCCTCCAGGCCCGGGCGAGGGTCATCGAGATCGACATCACTGCCCTGGCCGACGGTGATTACCTCCTCGTCCACGATCCGGTCCTGGAGTCCGAGACAACAGGATCCGGTCCGGTTGCCGCCTGTACTGCCGCGCGCGCTCGCGAGCTCTATTTCGCGCGCAATGGCGTCCCGACAGCATTTCGGGTACCGCTCCTCAGCCAGGTCGTTGACCTTTTCACGCGCTATCCGGGCCCGACGCGGCTTCAACTCGACTTCAAGAACATCTACCCCTTTCCAGATGATGCCCCACTTCGCCGGCTGGTTGCCCTCCTGCAGCCGATCGCTGAGCGCGTGATCGTCAGTAGTGGAGCCGACTGGCAGCTCCGGCGGCTCCGTGCCCTGGCCCCATGGTTGGAGCTCGGCTTCGATATCCAGTTCTACCTGGCATGGCGCGATCCGAGCGAGACGGTTGATCCACGCGTGCCGCCGTGGCGCCGCGGCGCATACGGCTACTGGGATGATCACCCGCTGGCAACGGAGCGTTTTACATCGACCCCGGCCTACCTTTACGATCGGTGCGGTATGCTCCTCGGGCTCGTTCCCGGCGCAAGCACTTTTTACATCGACTATCGTCTTCTTGACCGTTCACTTGACGATGGTTTCAACTGGGCAGAGATGCTGCACGCTCACGGCATCAGGCTCGATGCCTGGACCCTCGACGCCGACGATCCGCGGGCCGTGGCCGCTCTCCCTCGCCTGGTCGAGGCGGGGGTGGACCAGTTCACGACAAATACCCCCGATGCACTGGCAGACCTCCTGGGCCGCACATGATCGGCACCAGGATAGAATCTCGTGCCAGCGCTGGCAGTCATCGTGCACCCTCCAGACCGGTACCAGGAGGGTGCACTCTATGGATATTCAGCAATTCATCGCTGCGCTCCGGGAGATCGAAGAACACGCTGACGTCGAGCCAATGGTCATGCTGTTCGCACCGGATGCACGGCTCTGGAGCCCGGAGCGTGAGGAACCATTCGTCGGGTCCGAGGGAGCACGCCAGTTCTGGCAGAGCTACCGTGACACCTTCGGAACGATCGAGTCCTCCTTTCGGACGATCATCACCGCCAAAGATGATGCCGCGCTGGAGTGGGAATCGACCGGCACGCTCCGGGCCAATAACCAGCGGATCTATTATCGCGGGGTAACGATCCTGGCCTGGACAGGAGACCAGATCAAGCGTCTCGCTGTTTATTTCGATCCGCGGCGGCTGGAGGTGGTCTGGCCAGCACGTGCCGCAGGCCGCTGAGACCGCACGCGGCACGGTTTTCCGCTGGGGCCGGGTGGGGCATTGACGAGCTCCGGGGAGCAATCTATAGTAGTGGTTGCTGATCGTACTACTATAGAGACCGGAGGCGCGCGACGGACGTCACGGATCGCCTGACTGCCCTGGGCTTTTCGCCCCACGAGGCGCGGGTCTACGTGGCCCTGCTCCAGCGCCCTTCGGCGACCGGCTACGAACTGGCAAAAGCGACCGGCCTCCCGCGGGCGAACGTCTACCACGTGCTTGGCGCGCTCCAGGCAAAGAATGCTATCCAGGCAGTCGCGGACAACCCCACGCGATACGTTGCCCACGCGCCGGCGAGCGTCCTCGGACGCATCAAGAACGAAACTATTGCCCGCTGTGATGCGCTCACGGCCGAGCTGACCGCGCTTGCGCCTACGCCCGAGCCGTCGGCGCTCTGGACGCTCCGCGGACGGGACGCCGTGGTCGAACGCATTGCCGCGTTGATCGCTGAGGCGAGCAGCCGGGTTGCGATTTGTCTCTGGAACGAGGATGTTCCGTGGCTGGCCGAGAGGCTCCGCGCCGCTGAAGATCGGGGTTGTCAGGTCATCATTAACATGTTCGGGCCAAGTGAACTCGACGTTGGTGAGGTGTACTGGCACGAGGAGCCCGCGAAGGTCGTCGGCGGTCATGTCCTGACCCTCGCCGTCGACTGGTCCGCCGCGCTCGTGGCGGTGCTGGACGAGCCAATCGGGGCGGTCTACACGCGGCACCCGGCGCTCGTGCAACTGGTGGAAAAGCTGATTCGAGACGAGGCGTATCTCGCCGAGATCTACCAGCGCTTTCGGACAGAGCTGGAGGCCGCCTATGGGCAGCACCTGGTTCAGCTTCGGCGCCGCTTGCTTCCCGCTGCCCAGGCCGAGCGGCTGCTGGCGATCGTGGGCTTCGGCGCAGCCGGCGCGGGGGCCAATGCCCTCCTCGGCGGCGAGTAGGCGCGATCATGAAGGAGAAGGGATGGGAGCCATCATCATCGTTGATGCCTTCTGGGGTGATTCCGGCAAGGGGAAAACGTGCGCGTACCTCGCACGGAAGCTCAACGTTCCCCTGGCGGTCCGTGCAGGCGTCGGCACGAACGCTGGCGCCAGCGTGATTTTGGACGATGGAACGGTCGTCCGGGCGCGGCAACTCCCGACTGCATGGCTCAATCAGGGAACCCGCGTGGCTGTGGGCTCAGGGGTCCTGGTCGATCCGGCGGTCTTCCGGGAGGAGGTGGAGCGTTTCCAGCTCCATGACCGCGCCCAGGTGGATTATCGCTGCGCGGTGATTACCCCGGAGCACATCGCTGCCGAGCGCGCGGATGCGAACCTGGCCGGGCGGGTTGGCTCGACCTGCACTGGCAACGGGCACGCCCGGGCCGATTTCGTTCTCCGCCGCGCACGGCAGGCCCGCGATCTCCCCGAGCTCGCGCCGTTCGTCACGGATGTCGCCCGCATGGTCAACGAGACCGCCGCGCGCACCACCGTCCTGATTGAGGGCTCGCAGGGCACCTTCCTCTCGCTCGCCCTGAGCCCCGACTATCCGTATACGACCTCCGATAACTGCACCAGTGCGGCGGCGATCGATGATGTGGGACTGAGCTGGCGTCTGGTTCAGGATGTGGTCCTGGTCGTGAAGGCCATGCCGACGCGCGTCGGCACCGGGCCCCTGCCGCTCGAGATGAGTCCAGAGGAGATCATCGCCCGAGATGTCGCTGAGTACGGCGTCGTGACCGGGCGCATGCGCCGAAAGGCGGCCGGAATCGACTGGGATCTCCTGGCCTACGCGGCCATGCTGAATGGACCAACCCAGATCGCACTGACCTTTTGCGACCATTATGATCCGGCGATGCGCCAGGCACGCACGCGTGACGACATCACGCCGCGTGTACGCGAGCTGATCGCCCGGGTGGAGAAAGTGACCGGCGCACCAGTGACGCTGGTGGATACGGGCAAGCACCTGGACGAGTTTATTGATCTCAGCCCGGCCTGAGCGATCGAACGGCCATTCATCCCTTCAGCCTGAAGCACGCCCGATCGTCGTGGGGGAGATTCCCTGAGCCATGGCTGGTCCCGTTGCAGGCGCTTGATCCTGCCCAGACGACCACCCTACCCCGGGGAACCGGGCCGCGAGCACACCGATCGCCCCTGCCGTACGCCCGACAGCCATTCGGCCCGGTACACGATTCGCCCAAACAATCAGACGGGGCCGGAGGATCGATCTGATCGGGAAATAGGGCCAGGTCGCGGCATATCCCTTCGCCTGGCTAATGGGCGGGGAAGGGAATGCCCTGTCTCTAGCGAGTGACCTGGACCACGACCGGCAGCAGAACGCGGTCTGTGGATGTCGCCGTGCCGGGGCTTGTTCCACTTCGGACCGGGAGCCGTCGGCCGGTCGCCGGATCGTACATTCCGACCTCGATCTGGTAGCGGCCGGGCGGTGTCCCGGGCGGCACGGTGATCCGGTATGGATCCACCAGCATCTGTCCCTCCAACCAGGCGGAGGTCGGCCACTGGCCGTGAAGTGGCGGTGCATCATCCTGGGCAACCAGCCGCTGATCCGGTCCGAGAAGGTGGGTGAAGACGGTGTAATCCTGCCCGACCGGCTCGATCCGCCGCCAGAGCAGTGTCAGGGAGAGCGGCTGGCCCGCGCGCACCGGGTTCGGCGCAAAGGAGAAGCCTTCCAGCTCTATCGCATTGCCGAGGCGCCGCGGCAGGACCACGTGCGGTGGAGGTGGGTTCAGGCCAGGAATTGGCAGGGGCAGGGCGCCATTCCAGACAGGGGTACCGATCACCGGCAGACGGCTCCCATCCGGCCGGTAAAGGCCGACGACCAGCTGGAGTCCCCGCCCGATTGGAGCTGGCGGGAGGCGGAGCGCAAAACGATCGACCATGCGATCGCCCGCGCGCCATGTCCAGGCCGGACGAAGATCGGCGACAGGATAGTGGTCGCGCTGGCTGATGCGATTTCCGTTTGCGTCAATCAGATGGGCGAACACGCGTAGATTCTCAGGAGGCGTCCGCAGGGCGCGCCAGGTGAGGGTGACCAGGAGATAGTCCGCTCCCTGAGCATGGGTGATGCTCGCGCGATACGTCTCCAGGGTCACGTCTGCCCCGAAGGTGCGTTCGACGGGGAAGGAGGCCACCGTCTGCGCCGACTGCGGGTCCTCAGTCAGATAGAAGCTGTAGGTTACGTTCTCGACCCATGTCAGGCTGGCCTGGTAGGCGTGCTCGTCCAGCCAGACCTCGACGAGGCCATTCGGATCATAATCCTGGGGGTGGTACTTCACCAGCCATAAGCCGCGGTAGCGCGCAGCCATTGCGGAGAGGATCCGGACCGTATCAGAAGTGGTAGGACAGGTGCACGGGAGCTCAGCCCAGGGAATTGTCTTTTGGAAGTAATAGAAGAAGCTCGGATAGTTCCGCGGGCCATTCACGATCACCGCCACGTCCGACGTCGGCGGCGTTTCCACGCGGCGGTCAGCATCCCGAAGATCATAGCGCCAGAAGGCAGGATCGAAATAGTAGTGCTGAAGGGAAATGCCCATGCCGACCAAGACAACCAGGCTGGCCGCTGCCGCGATCCCGATGCTGGCCGCCCGCGCTCCTCGGATCGATCGGAGAACAGCTCCAACCGGCTGGCCGCGCGCCCAGGCGATCACCCCGCTTGCCATGAGCGCATACCATGCCGGGCTCGCGGTCATGAAATAGCGCTCCCAGCCATTATGCGGGACAAACGAGACCACGTAGATAGTGATGACCGGTCCGACCAGTGCCATACCCCAGAACGCAGCGGTTGACCGCGGCATACTCGCGAGACCGGTTATCGCCAGGGCTACGGCCACCACAACGAACGGCCAGGCATGCCCTGGCTCGATTGATGTCCCGTAGCTGAATACCCGCGTCAGGTGGTCGAGAATCGTTCCGATAGGAACGCCGCCGCGTTGGACACTCCGGGCCAACCCCAGGAGGCTCGACGCCGTGTAGATGATCAAGGGAGCCAGCGCGGCCAGGACCGCGACCTGGGCCAGGATACACGGCACCAGCAGCATGCGGCGGCCGCGTTGAATAATCAGGAGCCACAGGACCGCGGCGGCGAGGACGAAGCCGGCAAAGTAGTAGCTGTACAGCGCAAGGGTCGCGGCGGCCGCGTACGCGCTCCACCATCGCCAGACAGTCGGACCATCCGCGGCGCCAGCCCGCAGGAGGAGATAGAGAGCGAGCACAACGAAGGCATTCGTCTGGGCGTACGTGCGCGTCTCCTGGGCATAGTAGATCCAGAATGGCGAGAGGGTCGCGAGCACCGCCGCGGTGAACGCGATCGCATCCCCAAGCAAGCGCCGCACCAGCAGATAGAAGAGAGGGATCGAGATCACCCCGAACCAGAGCGAGAGGAACCGCACCGCCGTCTCAGTACTGCCTGCCAGGGGGATCCAGAAGTGGAGCAGGTAATAGTACAGCGGAGGGAGGGTTCCCTCGCGAGGGACGGCGGCAGTAATCTCGCTCAGCGATTCGTAGGCCCGAAAGACGCTGAAGGCTTCGTCGCCCCAGAGGCTTTGCGTGCCGAGACGGAACACACGCAGCCCGAACGCGATCACGATCAGGGCACCGAGAAGCCACCGTCGTCCCAGACCCGACCGGATGGACGGCGTGCTCACCGGAGGCGCCAGGGGTACCACGATGCGCTGTTTCGGCAGGCCTTCAGAGAAGGATCCGCGAGAGGAACTCCGGGACCCCCTGGATGCCCAGGCGCAAACGATAGAGCCCACCGGCGCCGGGCCCGTTTGTAACCTTATCGTCGCCGCCTGCCGTTGTCACGTAGATATCGCGATAGTCGGGCCCGCCGAAGGTGACGCTGGACACCTTTTTCGCTGGGAACCGAATCCGCCGTTCCTCCCGTCCATCTGGGGTATAGCGGACCAGGCAGCCGCCATCCCAGCGTGCTGACCAGACATACCCCTCAGCATCGACCGTCATGCCATCCGGGCGTCCTTCAGAGGGATCCTCGGGCGTCCGGACGAAGACCCGCTGATTGCTGATCGCCCCTGTAGCCTGGTCGTAATCGAAGAGATAGATCTCGCGCTTGGGAGTATCCGTGTAATACAGGTGCCGACGATCCGGCGTGAAGCCCAGACCATTTGAGGTCCCGATCCCCTCGAGCAGGCGCGTGATCGTTCCATCCCGGTCAAGACGATACAATCGACCGGCCCGGTGTGGCGTGCTCATCGTCCCGCAGAACACACGCCCTTCTGGATCGGCGATCACATCGTTGAAGCGAGTTTCCCGCTCCTCAGGAAGCTCCTCGATCACGACCTCAAGCTTGCCCGCACGCCAGATCTTCACCGCCCCACGGGCCATGAAGAGAAGCAGCGCGCCGTCGGCCTGGATCGTAAAACCGCCGATCGGTTCGCCCTCGTGGACCATCTCGTGCTGGCCCGTCCGGGGGTCATAGCGAAAGATGCGGCCTTTCGGGATGTCAAGCCAGTACAGCCGCTGCTCTCCAGCGTGCCAGAGCGGTCCTTCTCCGACCACACACTCATAATCGGCGATCAGCTCTGGTTCCACAGCATCCTCCTGGGTACATGGCTCCCGCCAGTATAGCATCGGGGCGTTCACCGATGCGAGAATGACAGCCGTGCCGTGTGACCCGACCAGGGGAACGCGCCGGGGCATCGCGCAGTGAGCGCCCGCGGCCGGGGGTATTCCCCGGCCGATCACGCCACCTCGCGAGACCGATACTGGAGCGCCTCGGCCAGATGATGGGGAGCGATCTGTTCCTCACCCGCGAGATCGGCGATAGTGCGGGCCAGCTTCAGTACGCGATGGAATGCGCGTGCCGAGAGGCGCAGCTGCTGCATCGCCATGCGGAGCAGAGCCTGCCCGGCCGGGTCAACCCGGCAGAACTCGCGCACCTCCGCCGGTCCCATCTCGGCATTCAGTCGCAGCGTTCGGCCGTGGAAGCGGCGAGCCTGCCGCTCACGCGCGGCCGTTACTCGCGCTCGAACCACTTCGGACGACTCGCCCGGCCGCATATCCACCAGCTTCTCGTAATCCACCCGGGGCACTTCCAGATAGATATCGATCCGATCGAGCAAGGGCCCGGAGAGGCGAGACTGGTAGCGAGCAATCGCCTGCGGGGAGCAGGTGCAGGGGCGCAGGGAATCCTGAAAATGGCCACATGGACACGGATTCATCGCCCCGATGAGCATGATCCGGGCCGGGAAGGTTACCGTACCCTGGGCACGACTAATCGTCACGATCCCATCCTCAAGGGGCTGACGCAACATCTCCAGGATGTGCGGGCCGAACTCCGGCATCTCATCCAGGAAGAGAACTCCGCGGTGTGCCAGGCTGATCTCACCCGGCCGGGGCCAGCGTCCCCCTCCCACCAGGCCAGCGTGGCTAATCGTGTGGTGCGGCGCACGGAAGGGGCGCGTCCGAATCAGCGGCGTCTCAGCGGGAAGCAGTCCGGCAACGCTGTAGATCTTGGTCACCTCGAGCGCCTCATCCAGCGTCAGCGGCGGAAGGATCGACGGCACCGCACGCGCGAGAAGCGTCTTGCCGGCTCCAGGCGGGCCGGTCAGGAGAACATTGTGGCCACCGGCCGCCGCCACCTCCAGCGCCCGCTTGGCGTGCTCCTGCCCCCGCACGTGGAGGAAATCACCGGTAAAGATGGGCTCGAATGTCACGAGCGACTGATCCGGCCGGTAGGGAGGGATCGGACGGTCGCCGCGCAGGTGATCGACGAGCGCAGAAAAGCTCCGGACCGGGATCACCGTCAGCCCTTCGACCAGGCTCGCCTCCAGCGCATCCACCGCCGGAACGAAGACCGTTGTGATCCCCTTATCGCGCGCGACACTGACCATCGGGAGCACGCCAGTCGTATGGCGGACCTCGCCATCCAGTGAAAGCTCGCCGAGGAAGAGCGCCCGCTCCGGGGGCGGAGGAGCCTGCTCGGACGCGATGATCACGGCCAGGGCAAGCGGCAGATCATACGATGGCCCTTCTTTCTTGAGATCAGCCGGCGCCAGATTCACCGTGACCCGCCGCGACGGGAAGACACAGCCGGAGTTCTTGATCGCAGCACGCACCCGCTCACGGGCCTCCTGGACCGCCGTATCGGGTAGGCCAACGATGGTGAAAGACGGCAGTCCCACGCCGATATCCGCCTCCACCTCGACAATCGCGCCATCAAGCCCCACAACGGCGCAGGTCAGTACCTTCGCCAGCATTGCGCGTCTCCCGGTCTCTCTTCCCATGTGGCCGAGCAGGCCACCAGGCAGCGGCGAGCCCCAGTGTAGCAAAAGGAGACCGCGACGGGCAATCCCCAGGGTGTCCGTGCGGCATTGCCGATACGTGCGAGAGCCGTCTATACTCGCGTGACTGCTCTCGTGAAACCGAGGAGGATGCTATGCGGCTTGCCAGCAAGGTAGCGATCGTGACCGGCGCAGGATCCGGCATCGGCAAGGCGATTGCCCGTATCTTTGCCCGCGAGGGAGCGCGGGTCACGGTGGCCGAGGTGCGCGATGAGGCCGGGCAGGAGACGGTGCGTCTGATCGAACAGGAGGGAGGCACTGCGACCTTCGTTCATACCGATGTCCGCTACCCCGCCGACGTCCGGCGGATGGTCGCCGCGACCATCGCAGCGTACGGCCGTCTCGATGTTCTGGTCAGCAATGCGGCCGCGGCACGCTCACGGGCGGCAACCGAACTCGCCGAGGAAGACTGGGACTTCACCATCGAGGCGTGCTTAAAGTCGGTCTATCTGGGCGCCAAGTACGCGATTCCTGAGATGATCAAAACCGGCGGGGGATCGATCATCAACATCGCCTCGGTGAACGGAATCATCTCGAACCCCGGTTTCTCGGCCTACAGCGCGGCGAAGGCCGGCGTCATCGGCCTCACCCGCAACCTGGCGATTGACTATGGACTCAAGGGGATTCGAGTCAATGCCATCTGCCCGGGCTTCATCGCTAACGATGCCATGGAAGAACGCCTGGCCGCCGATCCTTTAGAGAAATGGGCGGTGACCGAGACACAGGTCCTGGGGCGTTACGGGAAGCCAGAGGACGTTGCCTGGGCCGCGGTCTACCTCGCCTCAGACGAGTCGAGCTACGTTACCGGCACTACCCTTGTCGTCGACGGCGGCCTGACGATCCAATCTCCCGAGGCGCTGATTCGTCCGTCCTTCCGCCGCCGCTGGCGCACGGGGGTCCTGGTTCGCCAGGATTCAGGCTAGACACGACCGATGCGGTGAGAGCGGGCAGGTATTCCCGATGGGCTTCAGTAGAAAATGCAGTCCTCGATGCCGCCCAGGGATGCCGAAGCCGCGCAGGCGGCCGCGCTCGGCACGCCTTCCGTGTAGAATTGCCCTGTCCGCTAGCCGGCGCCGGGGACCGCGGCCGCGGGCCGCAATCCCTGCCCGGCGGCCGCTACTTCCATTTTCGCAGATACTCCCATTTTCGCAGAAAAGATCGACAGCACCCCTCGATCGAGGATCAGTGGAGCAAAGACACCTGTCGCCGCGTTATGAGCGAGTGCGTCGGCAGCACGCCGGTGGGCGCAGCGTGCGGATATCGCCGGCCCCACCGTCCGGGGTTTTAGGGTCCCCCGACGGGTCCGAGGCGGCCCGCACCGGGGCCAATCATCTTTGACATCGGGAGGAGACAACAGTGAACGCATATCTTTCTGCCAGCCAGGCTATCCTTGACGAGATCCTCGATGATCTGGCTGAGCTGGTTCGTCCGCTAGACCCGGCCTGCCTCAACTGGCGCCCTCTCGCATCGGATACCAATTCGATCGCCGCCATGGTGACGCACGTCACTGGCTCGCTCCGCTGGTGGCTGGGGCAGGCTGTCGGCGATACGGTTGCGCGCGACCGCGATGCCGAGTTCCAGGCACACCACACCGCCGATGAGCTTCTCGCTATGATCGCCGCAGCACGCCGTGAGGTGCACGAGCGAATCGCCCGGCTTGCCGAACTCGACCCGAGCGCTACCCGACGGGTTTCGCGTGCGCGCCATGGTCAGAATGTCGAAGTAACGGCCGCCTGGTGCCTGGAGCACGCGGTGATCCATGCAAGCGAGCACTGGGGACAGATTCAGCTGACCCGACAGCTCTACACGGCCCGCTGAGGCCAGGCCAATAGTTTCCAGCCCTATCTTGCGTTAGCGGGCACGGAACTCGATCTCGGCCTCCTGGACGTTTCCCTGACCGGGTTCACAGCTCGCGGTGAAGGTCACCGTTGCCACATCCGAGGCCTGATGCCCCGCACCGTCGACGAGTACGACGTACCACCGCCCCGGACGGACACCGGGCCCGATAACCCGATCCCAGTAACCATCCTTGCCGTTATAGCTCCGCGTACTGGCGATGTACTCGTTACCCCAGTCATTCCAGCTCTTGAGAGTCATGCCGTTGACCCCATTGCCGTTCGCATCGCGGGTGTAGGCCCGAATATAGGTCGTACCGCAGTTCGGCCATCCCTGGATGCTTGCGACGTACCAGGGATAGCTGCTCACGGTGGGCCGAGGCGCTGGCGTGGTCGAGGCGGAGGGGCCTGCTCCGCCTGCTGACGGCAACAACCCTGCCTCCTTGAGCAGGTCGCCGCCGAGGACGGCGACAACAGTTCCGGGAGCCGGCATCCCCGGCACTGCCACAGTCCACAACTGGAAGGCCACCCGCTGGAATCGCTGGCTGATAAATGGCCCATGCGCTTCTGGCCGCGACATCGGCAGGCCGTAGAGTTCGATCGCCTGCGCCAGTCCCCAGTTCTGGATCTGGGCCGGATTCGGATTCGCCAGGAACTTCGCCCGGATCGCCTCGTTCGTCAGCCATCCCAGCCGGATCTGCACCGCCCGTGCAAAGTCACCACCAGACCCGTCGTCGGGAATCGGACGGGGAATGCCCTTAACGGCCAGCAACCAGTCATCTTTCCCCGCTGACTGGAGCATCTCAAAAGTATTTGCCAGCACTGCCCGTCCCTGTTCCGGGCGCCACTGGAGCAGAGCCCGCTGGAAGGGCTGGTAGGTGAATCCATCTGCGCCCACGTAGGGCTCGCCAATTGGATAGCCAAGGGTCGCTACTCCACCGAGACGCCGGAACTCGCTCCAGAATCGGATGGTCTGGCCGCGGGCATCAGTGCCGGTATCGCGCACCGCGTAGCCCTGTCCTCCACCTCCCCCTGCTTCAGTGAAGAACCAGCCGCCGGGGATTGCATAGTCTGGGCCGTTTGCGGCATGCGCGGACGCGGCCAGCGAAAGGAAGAGTACGCTCAAGAGCGCGGTGAGGAACAGGCGCGGTAAAGCAGTTCGGCACCGGAGCGGACGATACATGCGGCCTCCCGACCAGGTGGATCTGCTGTTGACTATTCTACCCGCGCTATCTCCCCTGTCCAGACGGGCATTCCGCTTCCTGAGCTGGTCACTTCATATTGATCTCTGACATATCTCCAACGTCGCCCCAACGCCAACCGGGCAGACTATTGAGCGAGATCGTGTCGCACCAGCAAGGGAGGCCAAGTCGACCGATGCCAACCTACGAGTATGCCTGCTCATCGTGCGGCGGCCGGCTGGAGCGCCGCCAGCGCTTTGACGAGCCACCACTCCAGACCTGCCCGACCTGCGGCGGACTACTGGCCCGCATCATTCAGCCGGTCGGGATCATTTTCAAGGGGCCTGGTTTCTACTGCACTGACAATCGCCCCTCCGCGGAGAAGTCCAAGTCGAGCGACGGCGCCGATACATCGTCCTCGACAAGCACAGATCGGCCCAAGGCCGAGGCGAAGAAATAAAGCATCCGCATTCTTACGGGGACAGCGCTCCGGCCTCCTGTACCCGGCCGGGGCGTCGTCCCTGGCCGGCGTGCTTCGCGCCAACACAAAAACCGGCATCCAGCAGCGGCGGAGGTGCCCGGGGGATAGTGCCAGCTAATTCCAAGGAGAAGCGTGGTATCTAGGTGTTCCCCCGAGCGCGTGACGGCCGAACGACCAGCACCGGGCAGGGAGCATGGCGCACCAGATGCTCGGTCGTACTCCCGACAAGCAGGCGCTCCACAAGCCCCCGTCCGTGCGAGCCTGCGACGATTAGATCCACCGAGCGCTCCTGGGCGATGGTGAGGAGTACAGAACGGGGCACTCCGTCGATTACCTCTCCGGTCACCTCGGTGATCCCGGCAGCTCGCGTCCGCTGAACGATTGCATCCACCGCTTTCTGGAGAAACGCACGCTCCTCGTCAAGGAATTCGGCGGCATACATGCCAGTCTGAACGCTGGTGAAAGCACCAATATCCAGAACCGCGATCACCAGTACCCGGGCGTTGAAGGCGCGGGCAACAGCAATGCCGTGATCCGCTGCGGCAGCCGCCTCGTCAGAGCCGTCAGTCGCGATCATGATGTGACGATACGCAAGGTCAACCATACCCTCTTCCTCCAACTGTGGTCAGCTCAGCCCGCCAGGGACGACGCACCCCGTGTAGGCGGCTGCTCACCCTTCTCTGCCCCGAAGGCTGATTCCACTCTACGAGATCCACCCTGATTGCACCCTGAACACGCGTGCTCGCGGCCTGAACAGAACCTTACACCGCTTCACCCCGATGCGCATGCACTGCCGCCCGCTTCCTTGACGCTCGGAAGACGATCACGTAACGTTGTGAGCGGGAAGACCGTGATATTAGGGAGAACTGAACACCAATGAGCTCGCTACCACCCGGCACGCCCGCTCCGGCCGCAACCTGGGACCTCTCCGACCTCTTTGCCGGGCCGGATGATCCGCGGATTGATCAGGAGCTCGCGAACGCAGCGCGCGATGCCGAGGAATTCGCCCGGACCTACCGCGGAACGATCGATGTCCCCGGCGGCCCATCGGTCCAGCATCTTCTCGCGGCGCTCCAGGCATTCGAGGCAGTTATTGAGCGCCTCGAGCGGGTCGAGGCATACAGCCACCTGCTCTTCTCGGCCGACACCACCAATCCCATCCACCGCGACCTGCAGCAGAAGGTTCGCCAGCGCGCAACAGCCATCCAGACCACGCTCCTGTTCTTCGAGCTGGAATGGCAGAAGGTCGATGACACCGCAGCCGCGCAACTCATGGATGCGCCGGAGCTTGCTCGCTACCGCTATTACCTGCAGCGGGAGCGGCGAAATCGGCCCCATACCCTGAGCGAGCCAGAGGAGAAGATCATCGCTGAGCTTCGGGTCACCGGCGCACTCGCCTGGCGAACCCTCTTCACCGAATTGATCTCGGGGCTGAAGTTTCCGATCGAGCGGGACGGCCAGGTCCGCGACCTCACCCTGGCCGAGATCCTCGCGCTCGTCCGGGACCCGAACCGCGAGGTCCGGCGGATGGCCCATGAGACCCAGTACCGGGTCCTGCGCCAGCATGATCAAACGCTGGCCTACATCTATAACACCCTGGTCCAGGAGAAGCGCACCCTGGACCGCCTGCGCCACTTCCCGGACCCGATGGCCTCGCGCCACCTGGCGAACGACCTCGATCCTGCCGTTGTTGACACGATGCTTCAGACAGTCGAGGCTCACGCCCACCTGGCCCAGGAGTATTTCCGCCTCAAGGCAAGGCTCCTCAGGCTTCCCCGGCTGGCCATCTACGACCAGTATGCCCCGATCGGCCCGGAGGCCGAGACCTGCGACTACCCGACAGCCCAGCGGTACATCATCGATGCCTTCGGCCAGTTCAGCCCACGGTTCGCCGACCTGGCACGCCAGTTCTTCGAGAGGCGCTGGATCGATGCGGAAGTACGACCAGGCAAACAGGGGGGAGCATACTGCATGTCCATCTCCCCCTCGCACCATCCCTACATCCTCTGCAACTACACCGGCAACCTGCGCGACGTCATGACCGTCGCCCACGAGCTGGGCCACGGCCTGCACGGGATGCTCGCCCGCGGCCAGACCCTGCTCGAGTACCACGCGTCACTTGCCCTGGCCGAGACCGCCTCGGTGTTCGGAGAAATGCTGGTCTTCGACCGCCTCGTCGAGGAAGCCGCGGACCCGCGGGCTCAGCTCGCCCTGATCGGCGGCAAGCTCGAGGATATCTTCGCGACCGTCTTCCGACAGACGATTCTTACCCGCTTCGAGCAGTTCGCCTTCGCTCGGCAAGAGAAAGAGCGACTGACACCTACGGCGCTCGGCGATGACTGGATCGCTGCCAACCGCCGCTACTACGGCGACGCGGTCGAGATGGACGAGAACTACCGCTGGGGCTGGTCGTACATCCCGCACTTCATCAATTCGCCGTTCTACTGCTACGCCTACAGCTTCGGCGAGCTCCTGGTGCTGGCACTCTACCGCATGCACCAGGAGCAGGGCGATGCATTCGTCCCCGGCTACCTCCACCTCCTCGAGCGTGGGGGGAGCGGATCGCCCGCGGCGCTCCTGGCCGACCTCGGTGTGGATATCGCCGATTCGGCCTTCTGGTCGAAGGGATTCGCCGAGATCGAGCGTCTGGTTAACCGCGTTCGGGAGCTGGTCAGAACAGTCAGCGGGAACTGAGTGCTCCTCGCCGACCTGTAGACCGATAGCTCGCGGTTCGGCGTGGTAAGATCTCCCATAAGGGCTCACGCTCGCTGAGGACTTCGACGGTGTTCGGACAGACCGAGCGGGGACCGCTGGTGGTCGAGAGTGTCCTGCTTGATTTTGCAGAGACGCTTGTCACGGCGGTCCCGTGCTGGGAGCAGCCGCAGATTGTCGCCTGTTGGGAGTGCGGCCGGACGGTGACTGCCGAAGAGGTCAAAGAGGCGATCTGGCACGTTTGGGAACCGCTGGAAGGCTGCGCCCATCCGGCGGCAAGCGTGTCCGAGGAAGCGTATACTGCCTGGATCGGGGAGATCGAACGCCGCATCCTGGCCCGCCTCGGCGTTCCAGCTGACCATCTCGATCGGGCGACCACACGGGTGATGCAGCTCCAAGCGGATCCCTCAGGCTACTGTCTCTATCCGGACGTGCTTCCCGCCCTGACATGGCTTCGACAGAACGGCATTCGGACGGCGATCGTGTCCAACTTCGCCTGGTGCTTGCCGGAGCTTACGGATGCACTCGGGCTTGGCGGTCTGGTCGATGCTGTCGTCACATCGGCGCGAGCAGGTTATCGCAAGCCGCGTCCAGAGATCTTTCACCTCGCCCTGGCCGGGCTCGGCGCCTCTGCCGAGCGCGCGATCTTCATCGGCGACGATCCGTTGTGCGATATCGGCGGCGCGCAGGGCGCAGGGATGGCGGCGATCCTGCTCGCCCGCCGACGACGCGGTGGTCCTGGCCGTATCGCGAGCCTGCGGGCGCTCCCCAGACTGATCTGCAGAGGGTGAAAGACGCGTGGACGGCGACTCCGGGATTCGCGCGATCATCTTCGATATGTACGGCACGCTCGTTCACGAGCCGGCCTTCGAGGAGTGCTTCGCCGAGCTCGCAGCAGCGATCGGCGTCCCGCTTGATGACTACATCCACGCCCGTGCCCGGACGGTGCGGGATGCCATGGTCGGTCGCCTGCCCTCCGCCGAAGAGCGAGCCCGGGCAATCCTGACCGAGCTTGGACGTGATGCATCGGACGATCTGGCCAAGCGGCTAGCCGAGATGGAGCGCACCGCACGGTGGCAGCGGGTCCGCCTCTACCCGGCAACGCTCCCAACTCTTCAGGACCTGCGCCAGCGTGGATACGTGTTGGGACTGGTCTCTGACTGTACCAGTCTCATGGGGCGGCCAATCCCGGAACAGCTGGGTATCGCATCGCTCTTCGATGCCATGGCCCTCTCCTACGAGGTTGGCTATGCCAAGCCCCATCCTCGCATCTATCAGACGGTGCTCGAGGCGGTGGATGTGCCGCCAGAGCGCTGCCTGTATGTCGGGGACGGCGACAGCGACGAGCTCAACGGCGCACGCGCGCTCGGTATGACCACCGTCCGGATCGATCAGGAGGGGAGCTTTGCCCGGGTCGGGACGCCAGCGCCTTCCGACTTTGTCATCGTGGGGTTGGACGAACTCCTGCTCCTGCCACCGCTCGCGCCGACCCGCCCCGGCTTTCCCCCGCTGGACCTCTCCTGGATCACCCCGGATCTGGCGATCGGGGGGCGAGTAGACCCGGTGAACGTGCCGCGGCTGGCCCGCCTGGGCATCGGCGGCGTTGTCGATCTCCGGGCCGAGGAGTCAGATGACCCCTCCCTCCTGGCCGATCACGGCATCCGATTCCTCCATCTCCCCATGCCGGACTGCCACCCGCTTACCAGGGAACAGATGCACGAGGGCAGTCGATGGGTCCGAGCAGAGCGCGCGGCTGGACGGAAAGTCCTGATTCACTGCCAGCACGGCGTCGGACGAAGCGTTATGCTGGCCGCGGCAGTGCTGATCGACGAGGGGGTGCCGGCGAACGAGGCCCTCGCGCGCATCCGTGCTCGCCGTCCCCGCACCGCTCCGAATGATGCCCAGGTCGCAGCGATCTACGCATACGCCGAGGCTATTCGCGAGCGCGCCTGACCGCTCCCGGCCATTCCAGCACACCACGCCCCGGCGGTCTCACTGGCTGGCTCGCACGAGGGACGAGTAGCCCAAACATCCTACCAGCTTCGGGACTCCCGGGGGATGAGCCGGGTGCACGCCTGATCCAGACTTGACCGCAAGTAGGATCACGGAGAGCCATGCTACATCAGCCGGCTAAACCCACAACCAATCACAAGAGAGGCCAGGCGCTCGTCGAGCTTGCACTCATTCTGCCTGTGCTCGTGCTCCTGGCGATGGGCACGCTCGACCTGGGCCGCGCTTTCGGCGCCTACCTGTCTATGGCGAATGCAGCGCGCGAAGGCGCCATGTACGCATCGCTCCACCCGTCTGATGCGAACCTGGTTGCAGACGTTACCTCAGTCGTCCTGGCCGAGCTGAATGGAGCCGTACCGGCGACGCCGAGCATCACGATCACCCCTTCCTCTGTCCCGCTTCCGCGGGGCTCCAGCGTCCGCGTGACCGTCCGAGCAACATTTTCCCTGCTCACGACCGCGATCCTCGGCCTGGGATCCGTAAGCCTCCAGGCATCCTCGACCGTCGTGGTGCAGTAGCGGTGAATGCACACGAGCGCGGTCAGACCCTCGTTGAAATGGCCCTGGCGCTCCCCATCTTTCTCCTGCTGATGTTCGGGATCCTCGACCTTGGGCGGGCAGTGTGGGAGGCAAGCACTGCCGCCGAGGCGGCACGTCAGGGCGCCCGCTATGCGGTGACCGCACCGAGCGACTGCAGCGGGATTCGTCGTGCCGCCCTGAACGCCGCAGTCGGTGTCCCGGTCGTCGGCACGCCAACAATCATCGAGCCGGGTGGAGCGGCCATCGGCCAGCCGGTGACCGTCACGGTGACCGTCCGGTTCACACCGCTGACCCCTCTGATCAGCGCATTCGTTGGATCCAACGGGCTGACCCTGAGCCGCTCATCAACCATGCTCATTCAGTTCGGTAGCGGTCCCGGCTGCTAACCACCCCCGCACGGCACGGGTCCGATCGGGGACAGTCGGAGACCGCTGGCGCGGGAAATATGCCGTTGGGGTGGATTAGTCCACTGGCGCCGGGGTGCGCACGGCCTTGACCTCACGAAGGCGCAGGCTCGCACCCAAACCCAGGGTGGCGCACACCGCGGCCGCAGTGAAAGCAGCTTCGTAGCCAAGCCAGCCGGCAAGCACCCCGCCCAGAGGCGGCGCGATGGCCAGTGCCCCACTCAGCGTGTTCATCGTCCCGATCAGCACCGGTCGCTCCGCGTCATCCGCGAGCTCGATCACATAGTTCGCATAAGCAACCCAGCCGGCCCGGATACTACAGCCGACAAAGAAGAGTGCCGCCGCCAGGAGGAGGATTGCGGCGCCTGCCAGCCCTGGTGCCGCCGGGCGCAGGAGCAGGGCGAGCAGTGGACCGAGCATACCGCAGAGCGCCATGCCGCGAACGGCGAGCCCCTGACGTCCGTGATCACCGAGGTAGCCCCAGCTGACCCCGCCTAACATGGCCCCGAGCGTCACCCCCATGACCAGCGTCCCCACATCGGCCTCCGGCAGGCCGATCACCAGAATTCCATAGGGAGCATAGAAGGGAACCGCAAGGGATGATGTTCCCACCAGGAGCTGAACACCGACGAGGCGCCGAAAGTCGGGCCGGTCGCGGAGAGTGGCAGGCAGACGGCGGAGATAGGAGATAAGCGGCTCGGGCGGCAGGGCCGTCGCGGCCGGCGGCTCCACGACAAGAGCGAGAGGAATGATCCCCACGATAAGAAGCGCCAGTGCTACTCCGACGAGCAAGCGGTAATCGGCCGGGAAGGGCCAGGCGCTGTTCCCCAGCACCCGCTGGACGACCGCTCCCCCCACCGTGGCAAAGATGCCGCCCACCAGCGACATCGCGCCGAACAGCCGCCCGCGAATGGCAGGCGACACCGCACGGGCGATGAGGTCGTACCAGCCCAGAGAGGCGATGCCGTCGAAGAACATGAAGAGTGCAACCGCGAGATAGGCGGCAACGAGCGTTATGGCCGGTCCAATCTGCTCGAAGAAGGTCAGCGCGAGCAGAAGGATCAGCCAGCTAGCACGGCTGACAGTCGTTGTCAGGAGAACGATCGGCTTCTTCCGGCCGCGGCTCGAGACGACGCGCGCCGCGAAGAGCTGAGGGAGGAGCCATGCGCCGGTCTGCAGCGAGCCCAGCAGACCGATAAGCACCGGCGCATGGGTGAGGTGACCGAGCAGAGAAGGCATCACGCCAGTGAGATCAACGAACGATACGGCAAAGAAGAAAATCGCCGCATCGAGGACAAGCCAGATGAAGTTCCGACGGCAGAAGGATAGGACCACCTCGCCACCCTCACCGCGATCCCCGTCGCCAGGATTCAACGGGCGCGCCCCCAACGGTACCGCCCGCCCCGTCATCCCGTCAATCGTCTTACCCGGCCGATTTGACACCAGCCATCCGGGGTGCTACGCTTGGTCAGGGTGGGATGGATCCGGTGGCGCAGTCTGTCCTGGTGCGGGTACAGTGGCCCATCAGGTTATCCTCACCTTCCGGTCTCACAAGTGAATAATGCCGACGGGAGCTTGGGGAAGCCAGGCTGAGAGGGTGACCGGCGCTCGCGTAATAGACCGAGCGTTGTACGCCGACCGTGGAACCTGATCTGGGTAATACCAGCGAAGGGATCGTGGCAGGCGCCTGTGCCGTCCAGGCCAGGGCGCAGATCGTGAGTACGCCGGCCAGCCTTCTGGTCGGCGACATTGTTTTCGGGGCCAGCTGCCCAAGGCGGCAACCAGTGCCTGAACCGGCGCGGGGAAGAAGGTAGGGCAGCGGTGCCAATCGGGGGAGTCCTATGGGAAAGCTGTCGCGCGCCGAGCTGGGTCAGCGGCTCCGGCTCTATGTCCTCACCGACAGCCGGGCCGCGGCGGGACGGCCGCTCGTTGATCTTGTCGCGGCGGCCCTGGAGGGAGGCGCGACAGCGATCCAGCTGCGCGAGAAGGTGCTCGGCGGCCGCCAGCAGGTTGAGTTAGGCCGCGTACTGCGCCGCCTGACGCGCGCGGCCGGCGCCCTGCTCATCGTGAACGATCGGGTTGACATTGCCTATGCTGTCGAGGCTGACGGCGTCCACCTCGGGCAGGACGACCTGCCGCCATCGGTCGCCCGTGCCATCCTGGGCTCCGATGCGATCATCGGCGGGTCGGCCGGCAACCTGGATGAGCTCGCCCGGTCAGTCGCCGAGGGGGTGGACTACCTGGGCGTTGGTCCGGTGTACGCAACGACGACCAAGCCCGATGCGGGAGAGCCAATTGGCCCCGCCGGACTGGCTCAGCTCCGGGCGCGGACAGACCTTCCCATCGTGGGCATTGGCGCAGTCACTGCGGATAACGTCGGAGAAGTGATCGCTGCCGGCGCGGACGGTGCGGCGGTGATCGGAGCGGTGATTGGAGCAGAAGACGTCCGGGCTGCCGCGCGGCGGCTCCGGCAGGCGATCGAGGAAGCCCTGCGCGCTCGTACGGCGATGTGAGAGATGGCTATGTGCGATCGAACCCACGCGCACACGTGGAATGGCGGGAAACGCTGTGGGCCGGTGAAGGCATGGGGCAGGGAGAGGCTCCACGGCATTTGCGGATGACGGCAGGGGGAAGGGAGATGGCCATTGCAAAGGCGTTGACAATCGCCGGTTCGGACTCGGGGGGTGGTGCGGGCATTCAGGCAGATCTGAAGACATTCGCTGCCCTGGGCGTCTACGGCATGAGCGTGATTACGGCGGTCACCGCGCAGAATACTGTAGGGGTCTTTGGCATTCAGGAGATCGATCGCGAGATGGTCGCTCGGCAGATCGATGCCGTGGTCGAGGACATCGGGGTGGATGCGGCAAAGACGGGCATGCTTTCCAGTGCACCGATCATTGAGACAGTCGCCGAGCGGATCCGGCACCATGCGCTCCGGGGGCTGGTTGTCGACCCGGTCATGGTCGCCAAGAGCGGGGATCGCCTGCTTCGCGCGGATGCGGTTGAGGCGCTGAAAGAGCACCTCCTTCCGCTCGCGCTCATCGTCACACCAAACCTGCCCGAGGCTGAAACCCTCGTGGGGCATCAGCTGCAGAGCGATGATGATCTGCGGATGGCAGCCCGGGCAATCCACGCACTGGGGCCGGCCTACGTCGTCGTCAAGGGGGGGCACCGTTCCGGCGAGGCGACGGACCTGGTCTATGACGGGCGGGAGTTCTACGAACTCCGGTCTGCCCGCGTGGAGACCCCCCACACCCACGGGACCGGCTGCACCTTCTCGGCGGCGATCGCGGCCGGGCTCGCCCGGGGGCTGGAGCCGCTCACTGCGATCCGGGAAGCCAAGGAGTATCTCACCGGTGCCCTCGCCCACGCGTACGCGATCGGTCGGGGGCACTCGCCGGTCCACCATTTCTACCGGCTCTGGCCGGCCTGAGGAGGCGGCAGATGGCAACGATTCAGCTCAATGGACAGCCACACGAGATCGGAACGCGCGAGACCGTCGCCTCGCTGATTACGCGCCTGGAGGGAGCACCGCCGGGGACTGAATCAGCCATCCCCGGCATCGCCGTGGCGGTGAACGGACGGGTTATCCCGCGCGCGGAGTGGGAACGGACCGAGCTCTCCGATGGCGATGACGTTCGTCTCGTCCGCGCGGTCGCCGGCGGCGCGACCGATGGGATGTATTATGATGATCCACATCCCCTGGTTATCGCCGGACGGCGGTTCCGGTCGCGGCTCTTCGTCGGGACCGGCCGCTTCATCTCGCCCGCCGTCATGCGGGCTGCGCTCGAAGCATCAGGGACGGAGATGGTCACGGTCGCGATCCGGACGACTGGCCTAGATGGCAGTGGACCCGACGCGGGGATCCTGGCGAACCTCGATCTCAACCGCTATCACATCCTCCCGAATACTGCGGGGGCTACCAGCGTGCGCCAGGCCGTCTTCATGGCAGAGCTGGCCCGCGAGGCCCTGGGAACCAATTGGATCAAGCTCGAGGTCATCGGCGACGAGCGCACTCTCTGGCCGGATGTCGCCGGGACGATCGAGGCGACACGAATCCTCGTGCGGGAGGGGTTCGTCGTCCTGCCGTACACGACGACCGATCTGGTGACTGCGCTCCGGCTGGAGGAGGCTGGCGCGGCAACAGTCATGCCCCTCGGCTCGATGATCGGCTCTGGTCAGGGAATTCAGGACTGGGAGGGGATTCGGCGCATCGTCGAGCGGGTCAGCGTGCCGGTGGTGGTCGATGCCGGAATCGGCACTCCGTCGGATGCTGTACTGGCCATGGAGGCTGGCGCGGCCGCCTGCCTGATTAACACGGCGATCTCGCGCTCGGATAACCCGCCGCTCATGGCACTTGCCATGCGCTACGCCGTCGAGGCCGGACGGATGGGCTACCTCGCCGGTCGGATGCCACGCAGTGACCACGCCATCCCCTCCAGCCCGCCAACCGGCGTGGTGGCGGTGGGAACGTGACTGCTATCTCGACCGCTGGTCGACCGACCGCGGAACCGTCTCCTGATATCCTGATCATTGGCGGCGGGGTCATCGGCACCGCAACCGCCTATTATCTCGCGCGGGCCGGGATAAGCGTTCTCCTGATCGAGCGCGATCATCTGGCCGCGGGCGCCTCGGGGGTTGCTGCCGGCATGCTCGCGCCGCAGGTCGAAGCGCCCTTCGATGATCCTTTCTTTAACCTCACGCTTCTCGGCCGTGCCGAGCACCCGCCGCTCGCCGCTGCGCTCTTCGAAGAAGCTGGACTGGACGTGGAGTACCGCCCGACCGGGATCCTGCGCATCGCCCTTGACGAGGCCGACCGGGCCGAGCTTCAGCGGCGCCTGCGCTGGCAGAGCGCTCGCGGTCTGCGGGCGGAGTGGCTCGAACCGGACCGGCTTGGCGAGCGGGAGCCGCTCCTCGCCGGCGCGGCCGGACGCCTCCTCGCAGGTGGGCTCTGGCTGCCGGACGAGGGGCAGGTCCGGGGCACGCGCCTTGTCCAGGCGCTGGCCGTGGCCAGCGTCAAGCGCGGGGCCCGCCTCCGGCAGGGTGAATGGGCGGTTTCCTTCGAGACGCGGGGTGATCGGGTAGTCGGCGTCCACACTCCGCGCGGGCTTCTGAAGGCGGCGACGTTTGTTCTCGCCGCGGGCATCTGGAGCCGGGACCTCGCCGGGAGCCTGCCGTTGAACCTGCCGGTCGGTCCGGTCAAAGGCCAGGTCCTGATGCTCCGGGCCCTGCACGGGGCACCCCGTCACATTATCTGGACGGGCGAGTGCTACCTCGTCCCCAAGGCAGATGGGCAGGTCATTCTCGGCGCAACCGAGGAGGATGGAAACTACGATGCGCGGCCGACGTTAGCCGGGGTGGGATCGCTGGCCGAGGCGGCACTCGAGCATCTGCCCTGGGCGGGGTCTTTCACCGTGGAAGGAATGTGGGCGGGACTGCGGCCGGCCGCGCCAGACCGCTATCCGATCATCGGTCAGGCCCCGGGCTTCGCGAACCTGATTATCGCAACGGCGCACTTCCGCAACGGTATCCTCCTCGGCCCCCTGACCGGCCGCTGGATCGCCGACTACATCCAGACCGGCGCGTGGGCTCCGGAACTCGCCGCATTCAGCCCGGCGCGCTTCCTCGAGCCAGCCCGTGATGGAAGCGTCTGAGCGCCGTGTCTTACATCTGGTAACTGACCCGCGACTGCCCCGGCCGCACCTGCTTGACGCGGTGCGCGCGGCCTCTGATAACGGAGTGGACTGGGTCCAGGTACGTGACCATCAGGCAACGGCCCGTGAGCTCCTCGACCTCACCCGGGATGTGCTTGCCATCTGTCGGCCGCGGGGCGTCCGGGTCGCGGTCAACGATCGGATCGATGTAGCCCTGGCTGCCGACGCAGACGGGATTCAGCTGGGCGAGCACGGCCTTCCTGCCGAGATCGCCCGCCGCCTGGCACCGCGCTTGTGCCTCGGGGTCTCAGTCCACGACCTTCCGGCAGCCCAGCAGGCCGCTGCAGCTGGCGCAGACTGGGTGACCTTCGGACATATCTTTGCTACGCCCTCTCACCCTGGCGAGCCGCCGCGGGGATTGGAGCCGCTTGCCGAGGTCGTGCAGGCCGTCGGCGTACCTGTCGTGGCCATTGGGGGAATCACCGCGGACAATGTGGGAGCCGTACTTCGAGCTGGCGCGCGCGGCGTGGCCGTCATCTCGGCTATCCTTGACGCACCGGATCCGGGTGCCGTCACGCGGGTTCTCCGACGGCTCCTGGACTCGCGCGGAGCTCCTCCTGGAGCTGACTGAAGGCACGATCCAACTTCGCCGCCATATAGAAGTCGCTCTCGGTCAGCCCATTGATCTTGTGGGTCCAGAGGTAGACCTCGACCTTCCCCCAGGCTACATAGAGGTCAGGATGGTGCCCTTCGGCCTCGGCAATAGGTGTGATCCGGTTCACGAAGGCGACAGCCTGGACGAAGTTCTTGAAGCGGAAGCGCTTCACCAGCTTCCGGTCGCCTTCGACCGTCCAGCCCGGCTCAAGCTGTGCGAGCAGGGGAGCGATCTGCTCCGCAGTCAGCGGTGGAACGCCTCCCCGGCAGGGAACGCAGGGATAATCAGCGAGCGAGCCTGTCATGGCTTCCACACCTCATAGAGATTCTCGGGAGCAGACGGGCCGCACTGGGCGGCCTGCCCAGTGCGGCTGTTATGATTGTAGCGTGGAAAAATCCCGGCGGTCGCACCGGTCGGGTTCTCCCACCGCCTGGGCGGGCCGGCTGGATAGGGGAGACAGCCAAGCCAGTGCGCATCCTGGTCGTTTACGCCCATCCGGACGATGAGAGCTTTGGGCCGGCGGCCGCCCTGGCGGCATACGCCCGGCGGGGAGCGGAGATCTGGGGCATCTTCGCGAGCCGCGGCGAACGCGGGGAGAGCTGGCTCTCGCCAGCGCCGTCTCCGGAGGAGCTCGGGCGGCTTCGAGAGCAAGACCTGCGTGAGGCCGCGGCAGTGCTCGGCTTCGCGGGTATCGAGATCCTCGGCTATCCCGACGGAGAGGTTGACACCGTACCCTTCCGGGAGCTGGAGCGGCGCGTTCGCGCCGCCCTGCGACGGTACCGGGCGGAGGTAGTGATCACCTTCGGACCGTTCGGCATCACCGGCCATCCAGACCACCGGGCGGTGCATCGGGCAGTGGTTGCCGCGTTCCACCGCGCGCGCCTGGCCGGCGCCGCAGTACAGGAACTCTACTACGATGCGGTCCCACCCGCCCGAGCGGGGGAGATGGGAATTGCCGACCTACCGTGCGGCCAGCCCAATACGTGGATTGCCGTTACTGAGGAAGATGCGCGAGCCCAGGTCACTGCGCTCTGGCTGCACGGACGACACATCCGCGACGCGCGCGAGATGGCGGAGCGCCTCGCCCGCGAACCTGCGCTGGTGGCCACGTTCTACCGAGCCTGGCCAGAGGTCAGATCAGGCGAGCGGGTCACAGCGTTCCTCCAGAACGAAGCGACAGGGGCTGGCTGACGTGCACCGGCCCGGGCCGGGGGACCAGGGGCAGCCGCACCGGCCTTTCCGTGCTCCCGGTTGAGGGGTTCCTGACGTGGCCGAGGCCCGGCACGGCGGGGCTGATCGGCCACGCGGATGCAGGATCTCAGGGAGGCAGGGGGAGGATCTCTCCACCATGATGCAGGACCAGCACCTTCGCCTCGGATCCGAGGCGTTGGAAGGCAAGGGACAGGGCATCACGGGCCGTGGATGCCGGTTCGAAGCCGAGGGCCCGCTGCTGATCAGGTGGGATGCCCGGGCTCACCATGATTCCGCAGGCGCGCTCACGGATCACCCAGGCGGTCAGGGCAGCGATTGCGGCAGCGACGACATCGCGATAGAGGCCGCTCGCCACCCTCTGACGGATCTCGGCCAGCGACGGGACCCCAAGGCCAACCAGCTCTGGATGCTCTGCTGCAACGCCCCGGGGACACGGCGTGACCAGGATCACCACGCCGCCTGGCTCAACGGCAAGCTCAGCGGCGTAGACCGCCTTTGCCGCCTGCCAGAAGTCGAGATCCGCCGGGAACGAGTCGAGCAGAACGATCGGGGCACGCGCCGGTACCGGAACCCCGTACACATGCCGAGCGGTGAGACAGCCTTCCCGGTGGGCCCGGACTGGATCGCCCGCGACCACGCGGATCACCCGTTCCTGGTTATCCTGGATCACGTTCACGATGAAGCGTAAGCCCGACCGCAGACCGGCTTCGTCGACGATCGCACGGATCGGGTTCTCGGCCACCCCGCTGATCAAGTGAGCCGGGTACTGCGCTGCGAGCCAGTGGATATCCTCCGTACCGGTTGGGGCACCCGCGAGCCCGGGCATGATCGCCTTGGCGCCGCCGCTGAAGCCGGTGATCCGGTGCGGGACGATGTGTCCGACAGCAATTATCAGATCGGCATCGCGGAGGTGGCGATTCACGATGATTGGGAAGCCAGCGCTAGTGGTGCCCAGGTCGACAAGCTCACCACGATCACGCCACCGGTGGCCGAAGACCGGATAGCGATGGAGGATAGTCGGGCCGAGCTTCCGCTCGAGCTCGACGCGGCTCATGGGGCTGTGGGTCCCATCAGCGGTCAGGAAGGCCAGGTGGTCGTCGGGGACGCCGGCCGCCTGCAATTCTGCCAGAATCACCGGGATCATTGCAGCAGCGGGGGTCGGACGCGTCACGTCATCGACCACGAGTAGGACACGGGTGCGAAAAGAGGCGAGGGCGCGAAGGGGTGGTGTGCCGATCGGGTGGGCCAGCGCCTCGGCGACCAGCCGATCGATCGGGGCGGACGGCGATACAGTCCCGGGCGCGAATACGCCAAGCAGATTCGCATCTGGCACCTCGACCGGCGCGATGCCAGGATACGGGAAGTTAATACGCATCGGCTGTTCTGGAACCTCCGCGACTCCACCGCCCATCCTAGCGTGCCGACCATGAACAGAATGGCAACATCCGGCAGACAGGGATAAATAATGCGTGAACAGTCAGCCGCTGCCAGGAGGCAAAGCGGTACCGCGATCGGTCGCTTGACTTGACACAACCACCCCGGTCCGGTAAGATAACCAGTGCTGTTGCGGGATGGTGTAGCGGTAACACGTCTGACTCTGGATCAGAAGATCCGAGGTTCGAATCCTCGTCCCGCAGCCAGAGAGAACCGCGTCAGGGTGCCTGTGCTAGGGCACTGACGCGGTTCTGCTTTCTCCAGACTGCACGGACGGTACGCTTCCCCCCCGAGAAGCACCACTTTAGCTAGCAGCAGGTCATCGCGAGCGAGGCCACCGCGTCCCCTAGCCGCCCGATCTGCCCAAATCACATCAATACCCTCTTCCTACACCACCCCATGGCAAACAAAGCGTTTTCAAAAAATCGTTCGCTATGCTGGTCCCAATGGTTCGGGAGAACAGGCTTCGACCGGTCACGCACTATCCAGAGCCGGAGGGACACTTGCTCACTGACGAAATCCTAATCCTCGAACGGCGGGGCTTCCCCTGGCGGTGGGTGATTCCTGCGCTCGCTACGCTCCTCCTCGCTAGTGTGGGAGCAGCTGTATGGCTCGCACTGCGGAGTGCTCACTCCATCCCGCACTACGTAACCGTACCGGTCCAGCGCACCGATCTAGCTGAGACAGTAGCGGCGACCGGACCGATCATCGCCCCGACTGCCGTCCCGCTGACCTTCAAGAATGCCGGACGGGTGATCGAGATTGACGTGAAGGTTGGCGATACCGTGAGGGCAGGCCAAGTCCTGGCAAAGCTCGACCCAACCGACTTCCAGCAACAACTGCTCCAGGCCGAGGCAAACCTAGAGGCTGCCCAGGCAAACTATAACAAGCTCATCGCAGGTCCACTGCCCGCAGACATTACATCGGCCCAGGCTGCCGTGGACGCCGCCGAGCGCCAGCTGGCCGACGCCCGGGCAAACCTCCAGGCCGTCCAGGAGCAAGCATCAAAGGATGTTGCCCTGGCTCAGGCGA
Source organism: Chloroflexota bacterium (assembly GCA_019690095.1). Lineage (GTDB taxonomy): Bacteria > Chloroflexota > UBA6077 > FW602-bin22 > CADDYW01 > JADGGD01. The sequence continues at coordinate 3,865 of JADGGD010000015.1, read as the reverse complement.
GCATCCAAACTGCCCAAACGAATCTCGCTCTTGCCCAAGCATCACTAAAGTCAACAAAGGATCAGCAGGCCAAGATTCTGGCCGCGGATAGAGTGGCCATTACCATAGCGCAGAAGAACCTGGATGCGGTCAAAGCGACGGCGGCAGCTAATCAGAGCGTTCTTGAACAACTGGTCGAGAAAGCAAAGGACGACCTGTGGGTAGCGCAGACCAACCGGGACGGCATCTGCGGCCGCTCCAAGGGGGCTGACTGCAGCGCCGCGAATGCAAGCGTCGGGGCGGCGCAGACAGCTGTCACCACCGCCCAGGCACAGCTTGCCGCTGGGCAAAAGCAGGGGGCACAGCAGATCGCCCAGGCCCAGGCACAGCTCGATCAAGCCCAGGCTCAACTCGCCAGTGATCAGGCGAAGGCGGACTCCGCGGTGAGCGCCGCGCAAGGACAGGTCAAGCAGGCCCAAGACGCCCTGAATACCGCTGAGAAAAGCGCCGCTGATGCCCAGGCCAGAGCGGCAGTAGCACTGCAGGCCGCCCGAGCCCAAGTAAACACCGCTATGTCAGCCCTCCAGACGGCCCGGGCGAATTACGAGAAGATTACCACTCCTCCCTCGCCAGCTGAGATCGCCAACGCTAAAGCCCAGGTGGCCGCCCAACAGGCCCTAGTCAATATCGCCCGGGCAAATCTCGACGCGACCACCCTGCGAGCACCTACAGATGGCATCATAACCGCGATCAATGGGACCGTCGGGCAATGGCTGACCGGCGGCGCCACCAGCGGGCTGGCAGCGAACGCAGCAAGTGGTGTGAACAACTCCTCCAGCAACAACGCGACCAGCTTCATCAGCCTTACCAACCTTAACAATCTTCAGATTCAGGCGCAGGTAAACGAAGCGGACGTCGGCCGCCTGAAGATCGGCCAGCCGGTGAGTTTCACCGTGGACGCCTTTCCCGGGCAGACCTTTCACGGCACGGTATCCGTCATCCAGTCGCTCGGGACGACGAACCAGAATGTGGTCACCTATCCGGTTCTGATCACAATCGATCGGACCCCAGTAAAGCTCCTGCCGGGGATGACGGCCAACGTCACGATTGCGGTTGGTCAGAAGTCAAACGTACTCGTCGTTCCTGCGGCAGCGATCTCCTTCGCTCAGGCACAGACTGCATCCAGCAACCAGACAGGGACGGCAACCGGCGGGCCATCAGTACTTGTGGTTGGCGACGACGGCAAGGCTACTATCCAGCCGATCCAGACCGGAGTCAGCGACGGGCAGTACACCGAAGTGCTCTCGGGGCTCCAGGCCGGTCAGCGCGTGGCGGTTGGTGTCAAGAGAGATTGATTCAGCGTAATCAGGCAAGTCAAGTAGTTTAAGGAGGAAGGTTATGACCAAAGATAGCGGTCGATCGGTCATTCGCGTCGAAAAGCTAACCAAGGACTACATAATGGGGACAAACACCGTGCATGCATTACGCGGCATCGACCTGACGGTAGAACGCGGTGAGCTTGTGGCGATCATGGGACCATCGGGCTCAGGTAAATCTACCTTCCTGAGCCTGCTCGGATGTCTGGACCGGCCGACGAGTGGTCGGTACTGGCTAGACGGTATCGACGTGAGCCGCCTCTCCGCCGGCCAGCTAGCAGTCGTGCGCAACCGCAAGATCGGCTTCGTCTTCCAACAGTTCCATCTCTTGCCCTGGGCAACTGCGCTGGAAAACGTGACCCTCCCGCTCCTGTACGCCGGCGTTGTTGGCTCATCTGCCCGCAGACGTGCCCTACAGGCCCTTGAGGCCGCACAGTTCCCCCTAGACCGGGTACAGCACCGTCCGAGCGAACTTTCGGGCGGCGAACAACAGCGGGTTGCGATTGCTCGGGCCCTCGTCACTGGTCCCACGCTGATTCTGGCGGATGAGCCCACCGGGAACCTGGATACGCGTTCCAGCCTGGAGGTGATGGCGATCCTCCAGGAATTGAACGACAATGGGCATACGATCATACTGGTCACTCACGAACCAGATATCGCCACCTATTGTGACCGCATCGTCCACTTTCAGGATGGCTCAGTCGTTGACGACGTACTTAACGAGACCCCGGCGCAGGCAGCCGATACCCTTACCACGCTCACCACGGAGGTGCTGACATGAGCGCATCGGCCAACACGCCCTCCGGGCGTACGACCTTACCACCGCTGGATCTGCGCGGTAGCGCGCCTTTTGGGCAAACGGTAGTCCTGGCGGCCCGCTCCGCCTTCGCCGCGCTCGCCGTCCACAAGTTGCGAGCCGTGCTCACAATCCTCGGCATTGTCGTTGGGATCGCCGGGCTTTTCGTCCTGGGTAACCTCATGGTGCTCACCCGATCCGCGAGCGTTCGCGGCATCGGCAGGCTGGGAGCGAACGTTATCGACGTCGCTGGCTTCAGCGTTGCGTCGACCGCTCCGCCAGCGACCGGCGGTGGTCCAGTCATCTTCCAAGCCACCGGCGCACCGTCACTGACGATCGCCGACGTGCAAACGCTACAGAAGCTGCCGCACGTGGTCGGCGTGACTCCGCGCGTTGGCAACCGGCTGCAGGTCCAGGCCGGCGACCACAACTGGACCACCCAGGTGTTTGGAGCCTATCCGGCTATCCAGATCACCCAGGGCTACAGTGTCGAGCAGGGTACCTTCTTCAGCCAGATTGACGTGACCGAGAATAAGACAGTCGCTGTCCTCGGCCAGACCGTCGCCAAGCAACTGTTTCCCAACGGGAACGCCGTGGGAAAGCAGATCCGCATCGGCAGCGTGGACTTCACAGTCGCCGGGGTCCTTAAGCCGCTAGGAAATAGCGGTCAGGGGGGAAAGGGAGACCTGGACGATGTGGTTGTCGTTCCGGCGAGCACCTTCTTGCAGCGGTTGATGGGATCGGGCCCGGTCCGGATGATCAGCGGCGGTCCACCGTCCGGTGCAAAGGGCGACCTCCCAGTGGATGCGGAAGTGATCCAGGCACACGGTGTACAGAATAGCAACCCAGCCCTGGCCCGCTCGACCTTCCCAGAGGTGCAGGTGGCCGTGGACGATCCGGACAATGTCCAGCAAGTCAAGATCGAGATCACCCGCGCGCTTGAGCAGAATCACGGGATCCAGCCGGGGGGGCCGGACGACTTCACTGTAGGTGGCTTCCTCCAGGGAGTCGTCGCTGCCCAGCAGAGTGCGGCAGCGATCACGTGGGGCATGGGAGCCATCACAGTGGTCGCGCTACTCATCGGCGGCTTCGGCGTGGCCAATGTCATGCTGGCAACGGTAGCGGAACGACGGCGGGAGATCGGAGTGCGCCTTGCTATTGGTGCCCGGACGGAGGACATCTTCTGGCAGTTTCTGCTTGAAGCGCTCGCCCTCGCGGTCATCGGTGGAATGCTAGGTACACTTGGCGGCATGGCGCTGTCGCAGGTTCTGTCAAGTCTTTCTCCCCAGTTTGCAGGACTTTCCGCTGCACCGTCCGGGCTGACAGCAGTGGCAGCCATTGTCGTGACGCTTGTCTTAGGCATCAGCTTCGGTGCCTATCCGGCCCAGCGGGCAGCTCAAATCAGTCCGGTTGAGGTGCTGCGCCAAGCATGAGCATGTGCACCGACCAGGCAGCCTGCCGCGTCCGGCGCCTGGCTCCATTATCTGTCAGCGGGCAACGGATCTGGACAGTGGCCATTGTCCAGAGCGTCCGCTCGGCATTAGCGGCGCTGGCCGCCCACAAAGGACGAACTGCGATGACCATGCTTGGCATCGTCATGGGGGTGTGTGGCCTGCTGATCATCGACGTGCTGGGCCAGGCCCAGAACGCTGCTCTCACTGAGAAACTGGCTCGGCTCGGTACAAACCTGGTCTCGATCTCCCCTGGTATCGCC
>JADGGD010000113.1 GCA_019690095.1 Chloroflexota bacterium | reverse complement strand
GTTCACGTCCTCTCTGACCCAGAACCAGATCGTGGCGGCGGTACTCTCCTTTGCGATCCTCCTGCTACTCTGGGTTATTGATGGGCTGGGAAGCCTGGTGGGAGGTATCGTCGGGAGCATCGCCACCTACCTGGCCGTCTTCACGCACTTCTCGGATATGACCCGGGGCATTGTGGATACGAAGGACGTGGTGTACTTCCTGACCGTTATCATTGGGGCACTCTTTTTCACCACCTGGTCAGTCGAGACGAGGCGCTGGCGATGAGGGTACCGGCGCTCCTGGATCGCCTGTCGTCGATCTTCGCTGTTATCGGTACAATCGCGCTTCTGGCAGCGCTGGGCACGTTCCTGATCCTGGGGCAGCTCGATCGGTGGGTGATCGTGCTGGCCGCGGTCGGGATAGGGCTCTGGGTCTATGCGCTCCTGGAGCGCCCGGAACGGACCGCCGCGATCCTGACGTCGCGCGGTGTGCGCTACGGCTCGAATACCGCCGTGATGAGTGTGGCCCTGATTGCGATCCTCGGCCTGATTAACGTTCTTGCCAACCGGTACAGCGACCGCTTTGATCTGACGGCGAACCACCTGTATACCCTGGCGCCGCTCTCGGTGCAGGTCGCCCGGGACCTCAAGCAGCCAGTCAAGATCCTGTACTTTTACCGCAGTGGAGACCCGTCACGAGATTCGCTCGAGGATCTGCTGAAGGAGTATACCCGCTATACCAGGCTGATCAGCTATGAGTTCGTTGATGTGGACCTCAAGCCCGGCCTGGCCCGTCAGTACAATGTGACGACCACGGGAACAGTGGTGCTGGATGCCGGGAGCAAGCGCCAGATGGTCACCGGCAGTGACGAAGGGACGATCACCTCGGCTCTCCTGAAGTTAGAACGCGGCCGACCGGAGGTTGTGTACTACCTCACCGGTCATGGAGAGCTGGACTTTGCGAGCACGGATCAGGAAGGGGCCTCGACGGCAAAGGATGCGCTCGACGCTGATAACTACGATCTGCGGCCCCTCAACCTGGCCGCTACGGGGAAGGTTCCGAGTGACGCGAGCGCGGTCATCGTAGCCGGACCAACCGTTGCCCTCCTCCCCCAGGAGGTGAGTGCCCTGGAGAGTTACATCGATGGCGGGGGGAAGGCACTCTTCCTCGTGGATAAGCGGTCTCAGGGGATCCTCAAGTCCGTCGCTGCGCACTACGGCGTCGAGATCGGAAACGGGATCGTGATCGATCAGGCCCAGTTTCTCCTGAACGATCCCCTGACACCCTTGATCAGCCACTACCAGTTCAGTCCCATCACCAAGGATCTCCCTGCGCTCGCCTTCCAGGCGGCGACCTCGGTTACGCCGGTGAAGACGCCTCCGGCTGGCCTGGATGTCCAGCCGATCGCCCAGACAACCGAGAACAGCTGGCTCGAGACTGACAGCCGTGTTGCCCACTATGATCCGGGCATCGATCCCCGTGGGCCGCTTACTGTCGTCGCGAGCGTGACCAGGACATCCGATGCCACCGCGTCCTCAGGCTCGAAAGGGGCAGCAGGGATGCGCGTTGTCTTCATTGGCGATGTCGCATTTGCGACGAATGGCATGATCGATGTGCTGGGAAACCGGGCATTGCTGACGAACTCCGTCAACTGGCTGACCGCTAATGAGGACTTGATTCAAATCGAGGCGAAGTCGCCGCTCGATCAGACGCTCACCCTGAGCAATACTCAGTTGAATGTCTTGCTCTATGGAAGCGCGGTTTTCCTGCCCCTGGTTGTGCTGGCCGCGGGGGTTGTGGTCTGGTGGAACCGGAGGTGAGCCCTGAACTACCGTCTTACTGCTATCCTTCTCGCCATTCTGGTCGTGCTGGCTGGGGTGGTGTATGTCGTCTCGCAGCAGCCAACGCCCCAGGAGGCGGCCGATAAGGCGGCGCATCCACAGATCCTGAACTTCCAGACGGTTGATGCGTCTCGTCTGGTGATCAGCGACGGCAGCAAGACCACCGAACTGCGCCGCGATGGGGCGGCCTGGAACCTGGTAAAGCCGATCCAGACGCCCGCGGATGCCACGCGCGTTGACGGCTGGCTTGATCAGCTCAGCACGCTGACCGCTGATCGGGTCATCGACGGATCATCAGATCTCGGCCAGTACGGGCTCGCTCCTCCGAAGCTCAACGTGGATGTGACGCTGAAGGATGGCAAGTCGGCACGGCTGGTGCTCGGCGATAAGACCCCTGATGGTGTCGATTACTACGCCCAGGTGCCCGACCAGAAAGCGGTCTATCTGGTTAGTGCCCCCCTGGGCGATGACCTGAAGAGCGCGCTGACCAACCCGCCGAAAGCCCAGCCCACGCCTACCCCGTTGCCCACGCTTGTTCCGAACGTGACGGCGACCTTACCTCCTGCCGCGACACCCACGCCCGCGGCAACCCCTTCGGGATAGGCGATAGCTATTCTGTGGATGGGATGCCGCCTGGCACCGCCGCGGCGCAGAGCGGGGCATCCTGGCGCGGTGGGCGGCGGGCGCTACTGACAGATCAGGAAAGAGAGCACGAGTAGAGGGCCGATGGAGATCACCTGGCATGGGCACGCCCATTTCCGCCTGCGAGGGCGCGAAGGAACCGTGGTCACCGATCCAACCTTTCGCTCTGGCGGCGGCGCGCCCGGGCGAATGGCGATCGATGTCGTGACGGTTAGCCATGCGCACCCCGCACACTGTCAGGTCGCCCAGCTGGGCGGCGAACCAATGGTCCTGACCGGTCCCGGCGAGTACGAAGTGAAAGGGATTGTCATCACTGGCATTCAGACGTTCCATGATGCCGAGCGGGGACGGAAGCGCGGGAAGAATACTGTTTTCCGCATTGAGCTCGATGACCTCGTCGTCTGCCACCTTGGCGATCTGGGGCACGTGCTCACCAGCGATCAGATCGATCAGATTGGCAACAACGTTGATGTCCTGTTTGTGCCGGTCGGAGGAGGCGGTACGATTGACGCCTCTCAGGCTATCGAGGTGATCAGTCTGTTGGATCCGCGCCTGGTTATCCCCATGCACTATCGCGTCAATGATCTTGATCTGCGCCTGGACACGGTCGATCGGTTCCTGCGGGAGATGGGGGTAACTGGCGTGGAGGCAGAGCCGCGGCTCACCGTGACGCGGACCAGCCTGCCCGAGGAAACCAGCGTTGTCGTCCTCCAGCCCCGTCCCTTCTGAGTTACGGAGGAACAGGGTTTAAGGGGGAACGTCCCGAGCATCAGTAGGGTGCTCGCGGGGTCGAGTTGCCCACACCGGGCGCGGAGGGCTGGGGGGCATCCCTTATTACAGGATGTCCTTGTTGAGGGTGTTGAGGAACTCCCGATTGTTTGCCGTGCGCGCCATGCGGGCGAGCATCGCCTCGATGCCCTCGGTGCCGCCGATCGCCGAAACCATGCGTCGGAGCGTAACAACCTGCTTGAGCGTCTGCTCGTCCAGGAGGAGCTCCTCGCGGCGCGTACTCGAACGGGGAATGTCAATAGCGGGGAAGATCCGCTTCTCGGCCAGCTTCCGGTCGAGCATGATCTCCATATTGCCGGTGCCTTTGAACTCCTCGTAGATCACGTCATCCATCCGGCTGCCGGTCTCGACCAGACAGGTTGCGATAATCGTCAGGCTTCCCCCTTCTTCCTGCTTGCGAGCGGCGCCGAAGAAGCGCTTGGGCGGGTACAGCGCAGCCGGATCGATGCCGCCAGAGAGCGTTCGTCCACTGGGCGGGACAATCAGGTTATAGGCGCGGGTCAGGCGCGTGATGCTATCCAGCAGGATGACCACATCACGCCCACCTTCGACCAGCCGCTTGGCCCGCTCCAGGGCCATCTCGGCAACGATGCGGTGATCTTCGACCGGCTCGTCGAATGTTGAGCTGATGATCTCACCCTTGACCGACCGCTTCATATCTGTAACTTCTTCCGGGCGCTCGCCGATCATCAGGACCATGAGGTGAACGTCGTTGTAATTGGTCATGATGCCGTTGGCGATGTGCTTGAGGATCGTGGTCTTGCCGGCCTTGGGGGGCGAGACGATCAGACCGCGCTGGCCGCGGCCGATCGGGGCGATCAGGTTGATGACCCGCTGGGTCAGGTTCGAGGGAACGGTCTCGAGGTTATACATCTCACGCGGGAAGATCGGCGTGAGCTGCTCGAAGTGAGGCCGCCGCTTGGCCACCTCAGGATCGAGGCCATTTACCGCCTCCACGCGGAGGAGACCGTAATACTTTTCGTTATCCTTCGGGGGACGGACCTGGCCGGTGACCAGGTCACCTGTGCGCAGGCCAAAACGCCGAATCTGGGTCTGCGAAACGTAGACATCGGCCGGACCGGGAAGGAACCCGTCTTTCCGCAGGAATCCGTAGCCATCTTCGACAATCTCCAGGATGCCCCCGCCAAACAGGTACCCCTGCTGTTCGGTCTGAGCCTGGAGGATGCGGAAGATCAGATCCTGCTTCTTGAGCGCACTGTAGCCGGTGATGCCGAGTTCCTTCGCGATCTCTTGCAGCTCATCCCGGGTCTTTGCTTCAAGTTCCGCGATATTCACCTAGCGCTCCATGTTCATTGAGGAAATGGATCGAAAGAGAGACTGGATACTGCGCCGGACCGCCGCTGCGTTCGGCCACGGAGGCAGGGGGCTTGGCATGCGCTACTCGTACATCAGCAATGATGGAGTAACCGACATGCCTGTAGTGAGCCGATGACGCGCTACCACACGTGCCGCGTCAACAGGGGGAGAGTCCGGAAAACGACTGTTGGGACAGCCGGAAAACCTGGTTTTGCTCTACCTCACCATAGTGATTCTAGCATGGCAGGGATCTGCCGTCAAGGGCGATCCCCTGGCGTGCCCGTGCCCGCAGTCACCAGCGTGTGCGTCTCGATGGGAAGGGCCGGCTGATCCCCCTCGCGCAATGTTCGGGCCGCGGCGCCGATGAAGTCGCGAAAAAGCGGGTGCGGCCGGGTCGGGCGCGACTTGAACTCCGGATGGAACTGACACCCGACCATCCACGGATGGTCGGCGACCTCAACGATTTCGACCAGCTGACCATCCGGGGAGACACCCGTGACCTGCAGGCCCGCTGCCTCCAGCGCCGCCCGATACTGATTGTTGAACTCCCAGCGGTGTCGATGCCGCTCGTGAACAATCGTCTGGTCATAGGCACGTGCCGCCCGGCTCCCCGGGATCAGCCGGCAGGGGTAGGAGCCCAGGCGCATCGTCCCCCCCTTCTCGGTCACGCCCCGCTGGCTTTCGAGCAGGTCGATGACCGGATGCGGGGTCGCCGGATCGAACTCGGTGCTGTTCGCCTCGGTCAGGCCCAGCACGTGGCGGGCGTATTCGATGACCATTGCCTGCAGACCCAGGCAGAGCCCGAGGTAGGGGATGCGGCGCTCCCGGGCGAACCCGGCCGCGAGCACCTTCCCCTCGACCCCACGGACCCCGAATCCGCCAGGGACGAGGATGCCATTCAAGGGTGCGAGGAGCGATTCGGCGTTGTCAGGCGTGAGGCGTTCCGCGTCAATCCATTCGATCTGCAGATCCCGGCCGTGATAGAGCGCGGCGTGGGTGAGCGCCTCGCGGACCGAGAGGTAGGCATCGTGGAGCTCGATGTACTTCCCGACAACTCCAATGACCACTGTCGGCTTCGGCTGACGGATCCGCTCGATCAGCTCTTCCCACTGCCCCCAGTTCGGTGATCGCGCCGGCAGGCCGAGCCGCTCGATGATGTAGTCGCCCAGACCTGCCGCCTCGAGGATGAGCGGCACCTCGTAGATGGTCTCGACGGTCAGGAGCGGAATGACGGCTCGCCGGTCGACGTCGCAGAACAGGGCGATCTTCTCCTTGAGATCGTCGCTGACTGGATAGTCGGATCGACAGACGACCACGTCCGGGTGAATGCCGATGCTGCGGAGGTCCCGGACGCTGTGCTGAGTGGGCTTGGTCTTGAGCTCTCGCGTTGCGTTGATGTAGGGCAGGAGGGTCACGTGGATGTACAGGGCGTTCTCCGGGCCGATCTCCCGATGGAGCTGGCGAATTGCCTCGAGGAAGGGTTGACCCTCGATATCGCCGACTACGCCACCAACCTCGCAGATCACAGCGTCAGCCCGGCTGCGCTCGGCGACTCGCCGAATGCGCGCTTTGATCTCGTTGGTAACGTGCGGAATGACCTGGATAGTGCCGCCCAGGTAATCTCCGCGGCGCTCGTTGGAGATGATCGCCGAGTAAACCTGGCCAGTCGTGACGTTGGAATCGTGCGAGAGATCGGTATCGATGAAACGCTCATAATGTCCCAGGTCCAGATCGGCCTCAGCCCCATCGTCAGTGACGAAGCACTCGCCGTGCTGGTACGGGTTCATCGTGCCGGGATCCACGTTGAGGTAGGGATCCAGCTTCATCGCTGCTACCTCGATGCCGCGGCTTTTCAGCAGGCGGCCGATCGAAGCGACTGTCACCCCCTTGCCCACCGACGAGACTACGCCACCGGTTACAAAGATGTACTTCGGCATCGTTCAGGCCTCACTCCCCACCCCGGCAAAATGAGAGAGCGCCCACCGCCTGGTGGGCGCCCTCGCCGTCGCCGTGCTCACAGCAAGTGATTATAGCAGACTGGATGACCGCTGCGGATGCGCTCACGTCCTACTCTGATGGACCTTTCACTAAGTCTTAGCACCCGATTTTTTCATACTGCGCGTACCATCCGGAACGCCGTATCCCATCTAGCGCCCGTAGGCCAGCCGGAGCCAGAGGGCGGATGGGAGCCCTGCCCGGCGCATCCTCTCCTGCGTCTGCTCAACTGGGTACTCGACGCGCCGCCGCTGATAACAGCGGCGGTCAGTGTCCAGGATCAGGTATCGAGCAGCCGGATCGCCATCTCGCGGCTGTCCCACGCTCCCGACGTTGATCAGCTGGCGATCCGCGCCGAGCTCCGTCTCGGCATAGGATAGTGGAAGCGGCTCGACCTTACCCGTATCTGACCGCAGGCGGAAGCCCAGCGGGATGTGGCTGTGGCCGATGAAGCAGACCTGGCTGTCGAACGCGGCGAAGCACGCCCGCGCCACGGATGTGCTCAGGACATACTCCCGGATCGGGTCCCGCGGACTGCCGTGGACCAGGGTGAAATCGCCCGCGATGTGCATCGTTGGCAGACCCGCCAGGTAGGAACGCACCTGCGGTGTCAGCTGCCGGGCAGTCCACCGGATCGCCTCGAGGGCCAGCGCGTTGAAATCAGAGGGATCCAGACGTCCGATCGCCGCCCAGTCGTGGTTGCCAGCCAGCGAGACGCTGGTGAGGCTGCGGAGACGCTCGACGCACTCGACCGGATCCGGCCCGTACCCGACGAGATCGCCGAGGTGCCAGACGGCATCGACTGTGCCCCAGTCAGCGATCACCGCCTCGAGCGCCGCCAGATTCGCGTGGACATCAGAAATGATCGCGACCCGCACCCGAACGGCACGCCTCCGTCAATCAAGTATGGCACGGCGGCGCGGACAGTTCAACTAATCTTGACGGGCGGGCCAGGGTGGCGTACTGTATGCCGCAAATGATGAATTTTTTCAATCGCGTCATCGTCTCGATTCTGCTTATTGCCCTGATTGTGCTGCTGGTACCGATCGCGGTCACGCCTCAGGGCGTTGCTGAGTTCGTGTCCTCCCAGCTCGATCAGGTGAAGGTTGAGCCAATTTCTCTTCCCCACCTCGTGATTGCCCTGGCGGCATTCTTCTTGATCGCCCTGGCACTGGTGCTCCTGCGGCTCGAGTGGAGACGGCCAGTCGCGAAGTCCGTTCAGATCGTGAGCGGCGGTCAGTCTACCGAGCTCTCCACGGCATCGGTTGCTGAACGACTTCGGTCGGATGTCCTGGCAGTTGCTCAGGTCCAGCGCGCGGTTCCCACTGTTACAGCGCGTGGCAGGCTGGTGGATATCGAGGTTGATGTCCTCGTCGACCCCGACGTGGACGTTCCTGCGAAGTCGCAGGAGATCGAGCAGGTCGTGCGGGAGAGCGTTGCCCGCATGGGTCTCAAGCTCGGCCGGCCGCGCGTGAAGATCACCTGTGCGCGCGATATCCCCACCGGTAGCTCTCCCGCGCCGTCCCCAGAATGATCCCTCATTTGTGCTGTACGCACAAATGAGACCTCCGGTTTCTGGTCTTTTCTCACGTAGACCCACGTGCATGTCAGGCCGTAGAGTATGGGCAGGAGGGCGTTCGCCCGTGCGCGGTGAGGCGCCCGCAGTCGGATAAGGAGGAAAGATCCCTAATGGCCATCGATGTGACCGGTACGAAGACGTTGACGACTCCCGAGGAGGTTATCGCGTTCGCGCGCGAGCGAGGGGTGAAGTTCGTAGACTACAAGTTCGTCGATCTCCCGGGGACCTGGCAGCACTTCTCCACGCCGATCTCGGAGCTCGATGTTGACGTCTTCGAAGAGGGCCTGGGCTTTGATGGCTCGAGCATCCGGGGGTTCCAGAAGATTCACGAGAGCGATATGCTTCTGGTCCCCGATCCGACTACTGCGATTGTCGATCCGGTCTGTTCGATTCCAACGCTCAGCCTGATCTGTAACGTCAAGGATCCGGTGACCGGCGAGTGGTATTCGCGGGATCCGCGCTACGTGGCCCAGAAGGCGGAGCGGTACCTGATCCAGTCCGGCATTGCGACGACGAGCTACTGGGGACCAGAGGCTGAGTTCTTCATCTTCAACGATATCCGCTTCGATCAAACGACCCACAGCGGCTATTACTTCATTGATGCCGAAGAGGGTATCTGGAACAGCGGTACTTCGAATGGGAAGCCTAACCTGGGCTACCGGCCCCGCCATAAGGAGGGATACTTCCCGGTGCCCCCGCTCGATCGACTCCAGGACCTGCGCTCAGAGATGGTCCTCAAGATGATCGAAGCTGGTATCCAGGTCGAGGTCCATCACCACGAAGTGGCAACGGCCGGGCAGGCCGAGATTGACATGCGCTTCCAGACCCTCACCAAGATGGGGGATCAGCTCCTCCTCTACAAGTACATCATCAAGAATGTGGCCATCGCGCACGGGATGACTGCGACCTTCATGCCGAAGCCGCTGTTCCAGGACAATGGCTCGGGCATGCACGTTCACCAGAGCCTCTGGAAGGACGACGTCAACCTGTTCTTCGATCGCGATGGCTACGCAATGCTGAGCGACACCGCGCGCTACTACATCGGAGGACTGCTCCGGCACGCGCCCGCCCTTCTTGCCTTTGCCGCGCCGACGACCAATTCGTACCGCCGCCTGGTTCCTGGCTATGAGGCGCCGGTGAATCTGATCTACTCGCAGCGCAATCGGTCAGCGGCGGTGCGAATCCCGATGTACTCGGACAATCCACGCTCCAAGCGCATCGAGTTCCGCTGTCCAGATCCGACCTGCAATCCCTATCTGACGATGGCGGCGATGCTGATGGCTGGCCTGGATGGGATTCAGAACCGCATCGAGCCGCCGCCCCCAATTGACAAGGACCTCTACGAGCTGGAGCCAGAGGAGGCGGTGAATATCAAGTCCACGCCGGGCTCCCTTGCCGAGGCGCTGAATGCCCTGGAGGAAGATCACGAATTCCTCCTGCGCGGCGATGTCTTCACTCGGGATCTCATCGAGACCTACATCGCCTACAAGCGTCAGCGCGAAGTCGATCCAGTCGCGCTTCGGCCCCATCCTTACGAGTTCTTCCTCTACTACGATGCCTGAGAGGTGATC
>JADGGD010000112.1 GCA_019690095.1 Chloroflexota bacterium | reverse complement strand
GGGCATGGTATGGTGCAATCCGCTTACCGTGTTGACTGCATTCCCAGCCGGTCGAGTGATCAGGAGCGATTCGATCGAGAGCCGGCATCACCGGATCGGATTCCCACCAGACGTGGCCAATCAATCCGCGTGAAGAGGAGCAGCAGGGCCAGCAGGCCGATCTCGAGCGCCAGGAAGCCTGCGTTGCTCCAGTAGCCGATAAAGACCTCCTCCAGGCTCTGGACGACCTTCTGGGCAGTAAAGGCCCAGGCGGTGTAGCTGATCACGCGGCCGACGAAGAAGGCGGCGACGATTGGGCGGAGCCGCATGCCGGTCAGGCCAGCGGCGATGAACAGCTCGTTTGAGGGAATCGGGCCGAAGGAGTAAAAGAGCACGGCGACCGGCGTTGCCCAGCGCGCCCGGTTCTCGAGCCAGGCCCCGAGCTCAGCGAGATTACGCTGGTGCCTGGGCGACAGGAGACGGCGGCCGTAGAGACGGCTCACCTGTGCCAGGACGAGCCGACCAGCGCTTGCCGCGAGGGCACCGCCCAGTGCAAGCGGGATCAGGGGCAGATGATAGTGGATCAGGAAGAAGGCGAGGATCGACCACGTGGGCGGCATCATCGCCGGAACGATGTTGATGGCGAAGACGACAAGGTAGGCCGCGAGCAGAGGGGCAAGCACAATGCAGATCCTCCCTTGGACACTGTAGCAGATGGCAACTCGCAGGGTGCACGGCCATAGGGATACGTTGCCCGACGGTGATCATCCCGCGTGCCAGTGGGTCAGGCGGAACGGATATCATCTGCTCTGGCGGGCGCCCTGTCGCTTCATAGGGTACAATAGCAATTGGACCGCGTGGATTATCAGATCACCTGAGTCGATCCACCTTCGCCCGACCCCCTGCGCTGGCCTGGTGCGTGACGTGCAGGTCGGTCTCGTTCGGGAGGGGAACAATGACCATTGCCGAACAGATGGCCGCATTCGTCGTGCGGGCCGACTACGCGGAGCTGTCCGAGGCGGCCCGTCACCAGCTGAAGGTGCACATTCTTGATTCCCTGGGATGCGCGATCGGGGCGCTCGGCGGAGAGCCCATCCACCTCATCCGGCAGCAGCTCGATGACTTCGGCGGGTCTCCACGCTGTACCCTGATCGGGGGTGGTCTGACCGCTCCGGATCGGGCCGCCTTTTATAACAGCGCACTCGTTCGCTATCTCGATTTCAACGACAGTTATCTCGCGCCGGGGGAGACGTGCCATCCGAGTGATAACCTCGGCGCTGTCCTCGCCGCGGCGGAGTATGCCGGCCGGAGCGGCCGCGACCTCATGACCGCACTCGCGGTGGCCTATCAGGTCCAGTGCCGGCTGAGCGACGTGGCGCCGGTGCGTGCACGCGGCTTCGATCACACAGTCCAGGGAGCATATGCCCTTGCGGCTGGCGTATCGAAAGCCCTGGGGCTCGACGCCGGCCGGACTGCTCACGCGATCGGAATCTGTGGAACGGCGTTCAACGCCTTGCGCGTCACGCGCACCGGTGCGCTCTCGAATTGGAAGGGCCTCGCCTATCCAAATACGGCCTTCGGGTGCACCCACGCGACGTTTCTGGCGATGCGCGGCATCACCGGTCCCCTGGAGGTCTTCGAGGGGAACAAGGGCTTTATGGATGCGATTGCGGGCCACTTTACCCTTGACTGGTCGAAGGAGGACCTGGAGCGCGTCACCCGGACGATCCTGAAAAAATACAACGCCGAGATCCATGCCCAGTCGGCGCTTGAGGGAATCCTCGAGCTCCGCCAATCCGCGGGCTTCACTGGTGATGAGATTGATCGGATCGAGGTCGAGATCTTCGATGTTGCCTACAACATCATCGGCGGTGGTGAGGAAGGGACGAAAACAGTCGTCCGGACGAAAGAGGAGGCTGACCACAGCCTTCCCTATATGATCGCGGTCGCGATCCTCGATGGTCAGGTCATGCCCGAGCAGTACCGGCCGGAGCGGATCCTGCGGCCGGATGTGCAGGCCTTGCTTCGGAGGGTCAGCATTCGACCAGCCGATGATCTCAGTCGGCGCTTCCCGGCCGAGATGCCGTGCCGCCTGACTGTCTGGCTAAAGGATGGACGGAGGCTGTTCATCGAAAAACGTGACTACGAGGGCTTCTGGACGCGTCCAATGCGTTGGGAGACGGTGGTGGCGAAATTCGATCGTTTGAGTGCGGATTCGGCCGATGCGCACCTCCGGCAGGAGATCATCGCGGCCGTGGGGAACCTGGATGCCCTTCAGGTGGCGGATCTCACAGCGCTCCTTGCCCGGGTAGGGCAGGTAGGGACAGCGCGGGCTGGCGCTCCTGGCTAGCACAGCCCGGATCCGAAAACCAGGCCTGTCCTGGTGGTTACCGTGCCAGCGATCAGAACGCCAAGAACTCGACGATGAGGAGGCATGGATCGAGCAGTGATGACCCATTCAACGGGCGGCACCGAGCGCTCGATGCCGTTTATTCGGATGAATGAACCGGAGCCGAAGCCGCGGCACCGCGGCATAACCGAGATCCGCGGGCCATACTATACGCCGGTGGGCAAGCAGTATCTTTCCGATCTACTCGACGCTATGGGGACATACGTCGACTCGCTGAAGTATGCCGGGGGCTCGTTCACACTCATGCCCCGGGAGGTGGTGAAGGAGCTGAATGAGATCTGCCACCGCCATGATGTACTGGTATCGACGGGCGGCTTCATTGAGTACGTGCTGACTCAGGGGCCGGACGTTGTGGCGAAGTACATCAGCGCGTGTCGGGATCTGGGGTTTGACATCATCGAGATCTCGACCGGCTTCATTACCCTTCCGACGGATGACTGGCTGCGCCTGATCGAGGCGGTCCAGAAGGCGGGGCTCAAGGCTAAGCCAGAGGTGGGGATCCAGTTCGGAGCCGGCGGGGCGACCGCGGCGGAGGTCCTCGAGGCCGAGGGGACACGGGCGCCGGAATGGGCAATCGAGCAGGCGCGCCGATTCCTGGATGCGGGCGCCTATATGATCATGGTCGAGTCTGAGGGGATTACCGAGAGTGTGAAGGTCTGGCGCTCCGATGTC
Source organism: Chloroflexota bacterium (assembly GCA_019690095.1). Taxonomy (GTDB): domain Bacteria; phylum Chloroflexota; class UBA6077; order FW602-bin22; family CADDYW01; genus JADGGD01. Next base: position 6,672 of record JADGGD010000112.1, on the reverse strand, counting down.
CCCGCCAAGTTCGTCGCGGCCCTCGGGCTGGAGAAGGTGATGTTTGAGGCGGCGGATCCTGCCGTCTTCTCCTGGTACATCAAGAACTACGGTCCCGAGGTCAACCTGTTCGTTGATCATTCCCAGATCGTCCAGCTGCAGTGCCTGCGTGCTGGCATCTGGGGGACGCAGAGCCTCTGGGGGCGGGTCCTGACGTACAAGGGGGCGACTGATTGGGCTACGACGGGCGGTGCGGCGTCAGGGGGATAACGGTCGAAGGACGATTTCCGCGAGATCCATCCACTGGGGCGGCGCATCGACATAGCCGAACCGGAAGTTGCCCTGCGGGGTGGCAACGGCGTAGCTATTATCGAGCCATGCCACGAAGGGAAGCGGCCGCCGCGGGACGGCTGGAGCGATCAGGACAGTGCGGCCATCTACCGAGAATTGTGCTCCCTGCCGCTCCCACCGGAGATGAAAGGTGTGGAATGCCGTGAGATCGAGCGAGTCCAGGCTGGTCTCCCGCGCCCGGATCGCCCGCTGGGCAAGCGGCCAGAGCAGTCGGTAGAGGAATCGAATCCGCATCGCGAGAAACCCGAGCGGGGCGGCAGGAAGGAGCGCAAAGAAGGGGAAGCGCCAGGCATCGAGGACCATCGCCTTGAAGCCGTGGCCTCGTCCATCAAGGGTCAGTGGCACGTTGTATGGAGGGGAACCAAGGAAGAACCAGATCGCCTGCGGCGGTCGGATCTGCCATGAGCCCGGCGAGAGGGCACCGTTCCAGAAGCCGAAGCCGGCTGTACCCCGGATCTGCTCGACCGGATGGCTGAAGCGGGCGCGAACGATCAGCTCGAGCGGCGGCCCCCAGCGCGGCGCACCGTCCTGCCCGCCCAGCTGGGCGTTGCAGTACGCCGTGGCGCGAGCGGCAGGGCGAATCAGCCGCACGTGGTTCGCCTCCCGCGCAACCCGGCCGTACCCAACCTCAAGCGGCCGGGCCCAGTCGGGCCAGGGGCTTTCGGCGGTCAGACGATGCATCGAGCCTCGCGTGCTTGGCAGCATCCGTACGGTCAGATCCCCGGGCCGGTACTGTGGCGACGCGTCTGGGGAGAGGCCCAGGAAATTGAGACCCCTCCTGAGATATTGTAGCTGGAAAGCGCTCCGCGCTGGATAGTGGCCCGGGGAGCACCGGACCGTGTGGGCAAGGGGGAGACGTGACAGCCAATCACCGCCTGATCTGCACGCTCTGTAGGGAGGAGGCTGATCGGACCGACTGGCGGTGTCGTGCTTGCGGTGGCGTCCTCCAGATCGCCTGGACTGGTCCCGCGCCGGCCGGCCGGATCGCAGCGCATGGGCGTGGTCTCTGGCGCTACCGTCCGCTCTTGCCGTTGATGGGGTCGGGGGAGATCGTGACGCTTGGCGAGGGTGGAACGCCGCTGGTGTGGATCGAGCGATGGGCCGCCGTTCATCAGCTTGGTCGAGTTGGGCTCAAGCTGGAGTCGTTGAACCCGACCGGGTCATTCAAGGACCGGGGTGCCGCCGTACTGGCGTCTCACGCGCGTGCGCTTGGAATCGAGCGCCTGATCGAGGACTCCTCGGGCAATGCCGGGGCGAGCATCGCGGCCTATGCTGCCCGAGCCGGACTTACGGCGGTGATTTTCGTCCCGGCCTCAGCACCTACGGCCAAGCGCGCGCAGATTGCGCGTCTGGGGGCAGAGGTGGTGCCGATCGCGGGGCCGCGTGCGGCCGCCGCCGAGGCGGCCGTGGCTGCTGCCGGGCGCGGCGCGGTTTACTACGCCGCTCATAACTGGAATCCGTACTTCGCCGCTGGCATGGCCACTTTTGCCTACGAGCTCATCGAGGAGCTTGGCGAGACCGGCATTGACCATCTGGTAATCCCGACCGGGGGCGGGTCATTGTTCGTCGGTGCCTATGATGGCTTTGTCCGGTGGCGGGATGTAACTGGCACAACGGTGCGCGTTCCGCGTTTTCAGGCAGTCCAGAGTGTGGGCTGTGCACCGCTCGTCGCCGCATTCCAACGCGGTCTCGACGATGTGCCGCCGATCGTGCGGCATCCGACCGTGGCGGGCGGGATCGAGATCGAGCGTCCACCCCGCAGTCGCCTGATCCTATCGATCCTTCGGACCACTGGCGGTACGGCCGTGGCGGTCGAGGACGCGGAAATCATCGCCGAGCGCGAGCGCCTGGCGGAGCTGGAGGGGATCGACCTTGAGCCGACCGCCGCCGCGGCGCTCGCCGGTCTCGCACGTCTCGCGCGCGACGGCGTGGTCCGGCGTGAGGAGACGGTAATCGTCGCGGCAACCGGCGCGGGCTGGAAGGATCCCGGACCGTTGGGTTCGAGCCCTTCACGTCCGGAATAAGGACTGCGCTCACGGAAGATAGCCGGTGTGTGGTGCTGGCCATCCAGCGGCGGGCTCCCGCGCCCTGAATTCCAGCAAGCGGGTTGGCAGAAACAGCCGCTCCCGCGTCCGTGAATGGCTGGAAGGTGATCGATCGGTCCCCGTACCCGGCATGCCGATCAAGCCCCTGACTGCTGGGACAGTCTTTGCGGCGCTCTGTAGCGACTGCCTGGCGCTGCGGAAGTGGCGCGCCCAGGGCTGAGGGCCGTTTGCAGCAGGTGCCACGCGGCGCCCGGATGCAGTCGGCCTTCAGGGCGCGGCGAGCGTCAGGCCGACGGTGCGGGCGGCGGCGACAATCTCTGCCCAGGTGTCGTCCGGGACTGGAATACCGTCCCTCTGGCGCCGCTCGGCCGTGCGCACCTCTGGCTCGCCGGGTACCAGCACGGCATCGAAGCCCTCCGCGGGTGGCACCGCGTGGATCCGTGCGACGATGCGGTCTGTTTCGGCCTCCACTGCGGAACGGTCGCGAAAGAGGCCCGCGTCAAGGGCGAGGATGAAGGTACCGGTCAAGCCCGCGCTATCCGCATACTCGGAGGCGCCGAGAAGGGCCTGAGAGAGCAGAACTGACAGCAGCGCCAGGGCCGAACCCTTATGGCCGCCAAACGGTAAGAGGAAGCCGCCGTTGAAGTAGGCGTTCGGATCAGTGGTGGGGTTGCCGTCACGGTCCAGGAGACAGCCGGGAGGAACTGGTTCGTGCTTCGCACGGGCCACCATGACTTTCCCGCCAGCGATGGCCGAGGTGGCGAAATCGATCATAATGTCCGGGTGGGTGCCGGCCGGGAAGCCGAAGGATACGGGGTTTGTTCCGAAAGCCCCCTGCCGACCGCCGTATGGCGCAACACTCCGTCCGAGCGCACCGGTGGTTACCATCATGACCACTCCCTGCGCGGCTGCGTGCGCGGTGTACGTACCGAGCCGACCGATATGGTTGCAGCGGACAACACCAACAACCGCCACGCCGTGCGTCCGCGCTCGGTCGATCGCCAGGTCCGTTCCGAACTGGACCGAGACCTGACCGAATGTCCAGTTCCCATCGACCAGGGCTGCGACATTCGTTTCGCGAAGGATGCGCGGCTCGTTATTCGGCTGGATTCGTCCCTCCTGAATCGCCCGCACGTAGGCGGGGATGCGGAGGACGCCGTGCGAGTCGTGCCCGGCGAGATTGGCGCTGACCAGGTGATCCACCACAATCGCGGTGGGCTCGGGATTGGCCCCGGCAGCTCGGAAGATCGCGGTAGCGATCTCGCGGAGCCGCTCGGCACTGAAGGTTGGCATCGCCGCCTCCTGAAGGGGGAGATAAAACAGGGCGAGAGGATTGTACGCCCCGCAGGAGGGGGCGGCAACCGAACACCGATCTCGGTAGGTTTACAATAAATTGCCGCTGACTTAACAGATCCTTACGAGACCCGATCGTACGATGGCAGCGACCAGTCCGGCTCCCCTCATTCTCTGGTACGGAGAACAGCATGACTGCCATCGCTCGACGGTATTTCCCGGTTACACTTCGCGCCCTCCTCGCGATGGCCCTGGCGGTGGTTCTGGTCCCTCTCGGGCCGGCCGGTGGGGTCCACGCGAGCGAGAATCCCGGTTCGGGCTCGCTCGGCTTTGACGTGTCCTACCCCCAGTGCGGTGCTGTCGGGGGACCCGGTCAGATCAATCCAGGAACGGCGTACCAGTTCGCGATTCTCGGCGTGAATCACGGCCGCCCGTTCAGTCAGAATCCCTGCCTTGCTGCGGAGTACCAGCTGGCAAGCGCGCGCGGCCTGACGGTCGCCCTCTACATGAACCTGGATTTCCCTCGCTCAGGCTCCCGATTGACTGGAACTGGCGCGGCCGCCATCCAGGGCTGCGCGACCGGTGATGAGGCCTGCACCAGCTACAACTACGGCTGGTATGCCGCGCAGGATGCATATGCGAGTGCGGCACGCGTGCTGGGATCGCTTGGCGCCGCGTCGGTGCCCGGCAGCTGGTGGATTGACATCGAGGTGGCCAATTACTGGTCACCGGATCCGTCCCTGAACGCGCGGGTCATTCAGGGGGCGATTGACTTCTTCCAGGAGACCGTCGGTCAGTCGGCGGTGGGAATCTACTCGATCGGGACGATGTGGACAGAGATCACCGGCACAGATTATCGTCCTGGCGTGCCGGTCTGGCTGGCCGGCGCGCACAGCCTGGCGATGGCCGGTCAGCTCTGTACAGCGCCGTCCCTGACCGGCGGGCCGATTACCCTGGTGCAGTATGCCACGCCTCTGCTCGATCTGGACTATGCCTGTTGATCCGCGTGGATAGTGGGATGGGCTGCGCCCGCTGGAAGACGGCCGCAGCGGTCCTTCGGCTGGGCGGGATAGAGAGGCTGTCGCCAGCATCTGCGCCCTGACGCAGGGTCAGCGAATACCGGGAGCTCCGGAGATCAGGGCGACGATCCAGCGCGGGCTCTTCTGCTCGATGCCGCGCGGCTCGCCACGAAACCGATAGTCCTCCTTGCGGAGGTATTCTCCAAGCAGGTGATCGAGATCGCGCCACGAGGAGCGAACCGCGGCCATCGCCTCCGGACCATTCTGCCGGACGGCACGGCGGAGATGCGGTAGACAGAGAGGACGGACGATCAGCGTACAGAGGGATCGCTCAATCGCGGCCTGGCGCCGGCAGGCGATGCAGGAGAGCGGGAAGGACATGTCATCCGCACGGGAGTGCCGTTGGCGCAGCTCCCGCACCGCCCTCGGCAGCCAGGCCTTTCCCCCCGCTTCGGCGAGTTCTCGCGCCCGTTGGGCCATCGTCGTGATCTGGCGCGTGTAGAGCTTTAAGCAGTCCTGGCCGGGCGGCATCCAGGCGTGAACGTTGCACAGGCCGCCAATCTGGTTATCGAGCGATTCCCAGGAGGCAATCCGATCCAGATCAGAGCGGACAGCGGTGCAGACCGGACAGGTGAATGGATCGGCGAGTTCGACGGAGGGGGCCGCCACCCGGTCGGACTCGCCGCTGGTGAGCGCCTGTTCATCGGTCGGGAAGAGCCCCGGTGCACCGACCGCGCGCCATCGCGCCTGGGGTGGCGTCATCCCGTTACCTTGCTGGTGCTCCAGGCTGGCGGCCACCAGGCGCCGCCGCTCATCTGTGCGGCCGGTTGCCGCGACCTGCAGGAGATGAGGTCCGCACAGACCGTCTGACCGCTCGAAGGCACGATGCAGGTCAGGGTCGTCGAATGCCTCGGTGAGAACTGTCAGGGCATCCTCGGCGGCCTGACGCTCGGCCTCGCAGGCCGGGCACGGACCGGCTGGCTCGATGGCACGGGAGCCCGCCCCGCGAGCCACAGCACGCTGGACGGTGTGGAGGATATCGCGGTAGATGATCGCCGCGCCGAAGACCTCGCGCACGGTTTCGACGAAATACCAGGCGTGACGATTGCAGAAGCCGAGCGCCGCGCGAATCCTGGCCCGGACCCCCGGGTCATTGACATTCTCATAGGCAAGGCTGTCGAGATACCGCCAGCGGGTGCGGGCGACCAGGGTGCAGATTGCGCAGCCCGGCTGGGCAAGGGCTTCGAGCAGGTCATAGAAGGTTCCGTGGCGGTAGACTGTGCGCACCGCTTTCCTCCAGTGGAGGCGAGAGGCCGGCGGACCATCGATGTGGTAACAGCATCTGGACATAAATAAAAAGGCCTCTACCAACGCATCCCCGTCAGTAGAGGCTATCAGCCATCACCGATGGCGCTTTGCGGGGGGCAGACCCCCGATGCCGCGGCGAGCCTCATCGCCACTGCTTCAGTTTATCAAAAGAGGCGCGAATCGAACAGCGGCTGCGGTACCATTTGCGATTCCCAGCGGCTGTCGGATATTCTGGCCAAGAATGGCGTGCCGGAACTATTGGATAGGTGGCAGTTCCGGCCGCGCGGGGGTATCGATCCGACCGGGGAATCGCGATGCAGGTATGGGCTGGTCCGTTGGCGCTGGTTATCTTCGGGATCGCCTACCTCTTCCTCATCGCCGAGGAACGGCTTCAGCTCCGCAAATCAGTGCCGATGCTCATCGCTGGCACGATCATCTGGATCGTGATTGCGATTGCCAACGCCCTCGAAGGTCGGTCCGCAGAGACTGCCCGCGAGGTCGAACGGACGATTCTCGAGTTCGCCGGGCTGTTTCTGTTCCTGGTCGTCGCCATGACCTACATCAATACAATCGAGGAGCGGGGCGTCTTTGATGCGCTGCGGGGATGGCTGGGTCGGCGGGGCCTGTCGCCGCGAGGCCTGTTCTGGAGCACTGGGGCGCTGGCCTTTGTCATCTCG
>JADGGD010000111.1 GCA_019690095.1 Chloroflexota bacterium | reverse complement strand
CTCGGCACGCCCGGCCAGGTCACCCGAATCAGCTGGACCAGCGCCACCACCAGCGGCGCCCCGGCCAGCCCGATCAGCGACATCGGATCAATCACGCCAGCCTCCTCATCGGCGTCAGTCACAGCCTCGTCGGGCCGCGCTCCCCCGCGGATCAGCACCCCCGCGCTCAGTGCACCCCGACAATCATCGCGTCGGCCGGATCATACCGATCAAAGAACAGCACCGCCGCGGTCGCGCCCGGCACCAGCAGCGCGGCCGGGATCGCCCGGCTCACCGGCACGTTGGGCAGGGCGACATCCGGTGAGCGCGCCAGGGTGATCGTCGCGGTATAGCGCGTCGCATCGAACGCGACGATCGTCGCGTGCTCGCGCGCCAGCGGGGTCTCCCGGGTATGTCGCGCGGTGTGATCGCCGCGGTGCGGCGCCGGCCGTGCCGGTGCATGGCCAACCGCCCGCGCCGTCGGCCCATTCCCGTGCCGCCGCCGCGGCCTACTGCTCAGGCTCCCGTCCATCCATCCTCCCGACCGCGCCGCATCCCTCGCCCGGCCGCACAGGCCGAAGACCCGTACCAGAACGCTCCGCTGCCCCGGCTGGATGCGGGGATTCCGCAAGATACCTCCCCCTCTTCCGCGATGGCATCCGCCGTCATCAGCCAGCCCTCTCCGATCACGTCCTCTCCTCCGCAGTCATCTCGCCCGTGCATCCCGCGGGCGCAGGCCGTCCGCCCGACACCTCGGGTTCCCCGCCGGTCATCCCCTGGCGTGGGAGAGACGCCGAGCATTAGCCCGTCCCCTCGAGCCGCAGGGTCTGCACGAGGCCGTGCTCGCGGCTCCAGCTCGTCAGCAGGCCGGCCGCAGTATAGGACAGGCCGACCGCACCGCCCGGTGCCGTTGGCACGCGGACAACAACCCGATCGCCGATCTCCAGCCCGACGTGCGCCGGCGCGGTCAGCTCGCCGCCCCGCGCCTCTGACAGCACCAGCGCGGCCAGGCCCGCCGCCGCGGCGTCGGTGCGGTCGCGCGTCTCCAGCGCCTGGTTGACCACCCGGGCCACGATCTCGTGCGACAGGGCGCGCGCCGCCGTAAGGTTGCGCCGCAGGGAGACGCTCGATGCCCCGATCACCTGCACCGCCGTCGCCGACGGCACGGCGATCGGTGCCAGCCGCGCGCTCAGGATCGGGTGCCCGTCCGGTCCGCCGTAAACGTACGCCGCGTCAGGTCCCTCGCCCGCCCACGGGATCACCTCCACGCCCACCGTGTCCTCATCCATCCCATCGGCCGCCTCCGGGCGGGTCCGGAAGCGCATGACTGCGCCGGCCAGTTCGAGGAGGCGCCGCGCCGCATCGCCCATCGTCTCCCCGGCCTTCAGGGCGAACGACGGCACACTGATCGCCGTCAGCACAGGCGGCGGCGCCAGGTTCAGGTCGCCGCAGACGTGCTGCCAGATCCAGGCGAGAATCTGATCGAGGGTCGCATCAGTAAAGGTTCGGGTCGTCCGAACGACAAGACGGTCGAGCAGTCCCCAGGCATCGGCGGCGTGGATGGTCATCAGCGGCACCCCGTGGACGGCGTCATCGTGGAACACAACGCTCTCCACCCAGGCGGGCGGCAGGGCGATCTGCTCGACGCCCGCCGCAGTGCGGTAGCCGATCCGGACCGTCAGCCGCGACCACTCCCGGATCGCCCGATGGGGACCCGGCTGGCCGGCGTCGGCGTAGCGCCCATCCGGGTTCAGAACGGTCAACTGCAGGCGCGCCGGACGGTTCGGCTCCGGCTGATCGAGGCGCAGGTCGACCACCGCATCGGCCGGGAAGGCCAGGCGCGCCCCTTCTGCCGCCGCGTCATCGGCCGGCGCGGCGTAGACCAGCCCGCCGGTGACGAACCACCACCACGCCCGACCATCAGGCGCTGACGGCCCTCCCGCTCGGAAGACCTTCAGCCCGCGCGCCGCCGTCTGGCCCGCCGGCAGGGCCGACGGGAACGGCAGCTCGTGAGTAATGGCCCGTGGGGTTGGCGTCCAGGCGAGAATCGGCACCGGGCCCGGCGGGTCTGGCGCCGTCTCGATCCAGGAGAGGCAGGCCCACCGCTGATCGGCCCGCGGTGCCGCCAGGAAGGGGGCACTGTAGTGGTAGCCGCTCCCGCTCGCCGCCGCGCGCAGGATCACGGCCGGTCCCCAGACGCCGTCAAAGCCCCGCAGGGTCAGCCGGTCCGGCTGGCCGTATGCAACGACCACGTACGTCCGGCCGTCACCGCCCGGCGCATCCGGCGGAAAGTAGTCACAGCCCAGCTGCGGGCTCCCGAGATAGGTGCCCCCATCGGCAACCGCCGCACCCCAGGCGCCCCCCGCCCGGCTCACCGCGAACAGTTGACCGCCGCTGACCGCGTAGAACAGCCGCGGCACCGGATCGTGCCCGTTCGTCGCCAGGCCGGTCACCAGAAACCCCGCCCCGGCGTCGAGCGCAGGCGCGGGCACCGACCAGCTCCCGCCTGCCGCCGGCCGTGCCGCCTCCAGGATCACGTGCCCATCGGCAGCGACGAAGAAGGCCCGCCAGAAGCCGTCGACGTGCCGGGCGATCGCCACCGGCCCATCAGGCAGTCCCCCTGCCGCCGTGAGACAGTCCCAGCCGTCGAACGGACCATCCGGCAGGGGCACGATCTGCACCCATACCCCGCCGCCCGCATCGGCCCGGATCCGCCCGAGCCAGAGGTCCGGCGTGATCCAGGCGTCGAACGCAACGTCCGGCAGGCCCAGATCGCTCACCGGCGACAGGTCGGTCAGCCGCGGCGCCCCCGGCGGCACATCAGCCAGCACGGCGGTGACGATCGGCTCGCCGTCGGCCGCCTTCTGGGCCGCCAGGAGCGTCGGGCTCGGCATCAGCATCGGCTCCTCCTTCCAGCCAGACTCCAGCCAGAAAAGATCGTGAGCACGCCGCCCTACCAGCGCGGCCCGGGCGGGCCAGCCGAGCCGTAGGCCGCGCGGAGCGCCGCCAGCGCCGCCAGATAGGCCGCCATGCGCTCCCGGGCGAAATCGGCCAGCCCGCGCGGCGTCCACGCCGAGACGTTCAGCCGCCCCGCCGCGTAGCGGGCTGCCGCCCGGGCGGCGTAGGCCACCGCCCCCAGCGCGATGATCTCCTCATGCTCGGTCGGCACCGTCGAGACGCTCGTGTCCAGGGTGTGCGCCTTCGCATACCAGACCAGGAGCAGATCGCCCGCCGACGGAAGCGCGTCCCCACCCAGGTAAAGCACGCCCTGGCCGGCCGGCTCTTCCCGAAAGGCGATTCCCCGGCGCGGCTCGCGCGGCGTCCCATCCGGAGCCGCCAGCTCCACGCGCTCGGTCCAGAGGTAGCCGTCCGGCCGCGGGTTCAGCACCTGCCGCCGCGTCGAGCCGTCCGGCGCCGCCGCCGCGGTCAGGGTCACCGCCGCGCTGAGCGGCAGGATCGCCTGATAATCGTCCAGCGCGTGCTGGATGTGCCGGACCAGCTCGGCATCACTCCAGAGCTGGCTGGCCGGATCGAGATCCTTCAGGTCCGTGCGCACGTTCTGCGCGAACTGGGTCAGCAGGGTCACTCCCACCGCTCCTCCTTGCCAACCGTCTCGCACGGGCACGATCGCCGCCTCCGGCACGGCCCGGCCGGGTCGATCGGGCGGCGGGCCGTGCCCGCACGCTCACGACGGCGGCAGGGCCGCGAACGCCCCGCGATACTCCAGCCACCCGCACCCGAACACATGGCGCACCTTGAAGCTGATCGCATCGTTCGTGAACACCGCCCCCGCGGTCGGGCTGTCCTGGACCAGTAGTTCCGGCTCCTCCCGCCCATGCAGGAAGCCGATCTCGATCGACTCCACCTGGGCCGGGTCGGCCAGCAGGTACCACTGGAACGGCGTCGTAAACTGCGGCACCACGATCGGGATCACCGCCCCGGCCAGCGGGTTGATGTCATTGTTCGCCGTGCCGGCCAGATAGGGCGACTGGGTGATCGTCTGGGCCTGCCAGCGCAGCTCCGGCGGGATCAGCAGATAGCGCCCGCGGACGCCGATCCGCTTGCCGGCACTGTTCTCCATCTTTTCCAGAACGGTCATCGCGTTCTGGAGTGCGGTCGGGCTCAGGTCCCACTCGGTGGTCGTGCCAACATTCCCCTGGTGGTGGACCGCATCGAAGACGGTGTAGCCGTCGGACATAACCGCGCCAGCCCCGCCGTTGCTCAAAAACAGCCCCGCCACCTGCTCGTTGATCGTCACCACCGCGGCGTGCGCCAGCTTGGTCGGGATGCGCTGGATCGCATGCAGGTCATCATTGAGGAACATCTCCAGCGTGACGTGGACAATATTCCCGAACTTCGTCGGCGTATAGTTCTCTCGCGCGTCGCCCCACTGAACGTTCTGGTACGTGCCGTCCTCGGCCACTGCCGCCAGCGCCCCGAAGTCGTTCAGGCGAATCCGGTGCTGCTGCTTCATATCGCTCACCGCCACCTTCACGCAGATCGGCTCCCACCACCGCGGCTGGGCCTGATAGTCGCGGATCAGCCGCTTGGTCATGCTGTTGAGGACGACGTTCGCCATCACGTTCGTCGTCGTCTCGTTCGCCTCCCGAACGACCGACTCCTCCCAGTGGTAGCGGCCCTCGAACAGCCGATCGCCGGTGATGGCGATGTAGGCCTCCCGGACGCCGCTCAGCCGCGGCACCGCCGCCAGGTGAGACGGCACCTCCAGCCCCAGCAAGCGGTCGAACGCCGCCTGGATCTTCTCCAGCGGGGTGATCCCCTGCGGCCGGCCCGGGTCGAGCACGCCCGCGCCCACCCCGCGGATGCTCTGCTGGCCGAAGACCGCGCCCAGCATCTCCCGCAGGCCCGCAATCGCCGCATCGAGCTCGGCGGCCTCGAACACCCGACCGCTGAACTGCTGGCGCAGGTGGGCCGCCGCCGGCTCCGGGAGGCCCGAGGCGGCCAGCTTCGACGCCAGCACGCTCTCGGCGAGTGCCAGCCGCAGGGGACGCGTCGCCTCGTCAACCAGCCGGGCGACGTCGGTGGCCCCCGGCGCCTCTGCCGCCCCATCCGCCGCACGCCCGGTCTCCTGATCGGCGTCCGGATCCAGGGTTTGATCGCGCAGTGGAGCAGTCACGATTCCCTCCATCATCCCGTCATCCGCCGCGTCGGCCGCGGCCTCAAGAATGCGGTCGAACGATCCGCCCGCACTCGGGTGGATCACCAGGTCACCGCTGTTGACCGCCACGATCCCCTGGACAACCCGTCGGGGCCGGCCGTCCGGTCCCGGTCGGGACGGGCCGACCAGGACCCGCCAGTCGGCTGAGATGCCGATCGGTGGGGCCGGCCGCCCCGCCGCGCGCGCGGCGATCGCCTCCCGGATTGTCTCAAAGGCACCATGGTCGTTCGCCATCAGGCGGAGGCGGGCCCGCAGGCCGCGCCCGCTCTCGTAGAACGCCCCCTCGTACACGCCCACCAGGTCGCGCAGACTGCGCGCACCCGCGCGCGTCAGGTCCAGCGCGGTCGGGTGGTCCAGGAAGGCCGGCGCACCATTCCACAACTCGACGCAGTCGCGCAGGACCGCCTCGCTGTAGACGTAGCCGTTGCGTGACACCCCCGGCCGGGCGATCGTCACCTCGACCAGGTGGCCGGCCGCGTCGGCGATCACCGCCTCCCGCGTGTCGGCCAGCACCCGATGCTCGGCCTCCTCCATCGCCGGCGTGAGCGGCACGCCGAACCGCCGCAGGGCCCGCAGGATCCGCGCGCGTGCGCGCGCCTTCTCTTCCGCCGTCAGCCCCTCGGTCCGCTCCAGCATTGCCCAGGCCAGCCGGGCGTGCGCGGCGTCATGGATCGGGAGCAGGCGCTTTTCCGGCACTGCGAACGCCGAGTCCGGGAGCGCCGCCCGCTCCTCCGCCGTCAGAGTAGCCATGCTGTCCGCACCTCCTCACTCATCAGGATCACCGCATCGGCGGGCTCACCGCGCCGCCTCAGTCGGGCGGGTCGGCAGGACGTGCGCGAGTGCCGCGGCGGCCGCAGCGTTCGTCAGCCAGCCGCGGTCCACCGCCGCCGCCAGCGCATCGGTCAGCTGGGCCGCCGCCCGTGCCATCTCCACACTGCGCGTCGGATCCAGCTCGGGAAACTCGGCCCGGACATCCGCCAGGGTCAGGTCCACCAGCCCGCGCCGCCGGAGTGCCTCCACCGCCAGCGTCCGCATCGCCCAGCCAAAGTACAGCTGGCGCTGCCGGAAGTGGCGGTAGGTGGGCTCGGTCATCTCCGCCGCCGTGCCGCGCGCCGTCCGCTCCGCCTCGGCCAGCCAGTGCAGAGGAACGCCCGCCCCTGCCGCGATCATCAGCCGCAGGGCGTAGCCGTCGGCCTCAACACTATCCGCATCGATCCGCGGCTGGACCGCCTCCCAGGTCTCGCTCTCGTTTGTGACGAGAATGCTCCCCGGCGCCGGCGGCTCGCTCAGCTCCGACCGCCGCTGGACGATCGCCCGCCGGTCCGCCCCGCGCAGGGTCACGTGCCACAGATAGGCCGACCGATAGCGGTTCAGCCGCACCCGATCGGTCAGCCAGTCGCGGTAGCGGCGCAGCCACGGCAGGAGCGGAACAAGGTCGCCCTGGCCGCGCACCACCCCCGCCGGACGGTTGATCGCGAAGTGGAACATCTCCCCCTTCTCCCACCAGCGGCCGCCGAGCCCGACTGGCCCACCGCCCGGCTCGCCGGGGCCGACCGCGTCCCCCACCGACGCCGCCAGCTGGTGAAAGCGCCGCTCATCGTCCAGGTCCTCCGGGTTGGTCTCAATCCGATCGATCAGCGCCGCCGGCACCAGCCGGCAGTACGACATCCGGTCATATGGGTTGGTGTGCACAGTGACAAAGATCTCCCCGTCGAGCGCCAGCGCAGTCAGGAAATCGAACTGCCGCACCGCCATGTTGTTCAGCGGGTGATTCCACCAGCGCTCCAGTTCGGCCTGCACCTCCGGCCGGCTTGCCCGCAGGACCATGCCGTCGCCCAGGACGTGATCCACCTGGAGCTGGATCAGCCGAAAGGCCAGCGGATTGGTGCGGTAGGCCTCGGTCGCATCATTCAGGTTCTCAACGATTCGGGCCCAGCTCGGCTCCCGGACCCCCGCCGCGCCGAGAGACCGCCAGGCCCCATCCTCATCGGACAGCTGCGCTTCCCGCACCACCGCCTCCCGCCGGTCTCCAGCGGCCTCCAACCCCGCCGGTCGGCCGCTCTCCCGCGGCTCATCGGGCCCACCGCGGCCGAACAGACGCCGCCACTTCATGCGAAGCCTCCCGGGGAACGAGAATACTCCTCATCGCGGTCCACGGCGGGAACGATCGCCGCGGCCGGCGCGGGCGGCACCTCCCGGGCCGCCGCGACGAGCAGGCCGAGCGCCGACAGATAGTCATCGTGCCCGCGCCACGCCGGCACGCCCCAGCGCAGCAGACCGCCGGGGCTCGTCTCGTAGCGCGCCTCGGCAACCTGCCGCCAGAACTCCCGCGCCTCCCCATCCTCATCCGCATACCAGCGCACCCGCCCCGCGCTCACCGCCGCCAGCAGGTCGTAGCCCAGGTTCGACTTGCTCGCCGCACTGAAGACAAACGGTACAACCACCCCCGGCGCCAGCGCCGCCGTCAGGAAGTCAGCCAGACCGCGCCCCAGCCCGGTCGCATCCACCACCACCCGCCGCACCCGCCAGGTATCCCGCAGCAGGCCGAGCAGGGTCGCGTACTGGGTATGCAGGCTTGCCCCGCGCCAGGCATACGCCCCTTCGATCAGCAGAAGCGGCGCGCCTGCCACCCCAGCCATCCCGCCCTGCTCCAGCCGTGCCACCAGCAGGACCGTCGCATCGGCATCCCGGCCGGCGCCGGACGAGAGACGGGTTGGGTCCTCCTCGGCACCGCCCGCTACATCAAGCCCGGCCACATAGACCCCATCAGCCGCCGCCGTGCGCCGCGGATGCGAGCCCGCCAGCAGAGCCCGCTGGGCCGGCGAGAAGAAGCCGGCCGCGCCGGCAATCGGCACCAGCTCGTACTGCGTCTTGAACAGCGGGTGATCCGCACCCAGCCGCGCCCGCTCCCCCTCGACGTAGCGCCCGTACGCCGGATTGTGCTCCGCCACCACCCACCAGGGGTACGCGAAGTGACGCCGGATGCCGTCGCGCCGCTCGGCCGCCAGGTTCGCCTCGATCTGCCGCTGGAGCAGGGTCGTCTCATCCCAGGCAGTGCCCCAGTAGACCCGGGTCGCGTTCGCCGCCGCCGCCATCGGCGCGAAATCCTTATCGTGCTTGGCGGCCGACACGTCCTGGGCCTCGTCGATCTCCAGCAGGAGCGAGGCCGTCGCGCCCACCACCCGCGCCCCCGGCTCGGCCGAGAAAAAGAAGATTCGGGCCTGGCCGAGCCGGATCATGTAGCCGCGCTCGCCCCGCCAGCGCCCTGCAGTCAGTGGATTCTCCAGTGCAGCCGTCAGCCGGAGCAGGGAGGTGATCGTCTGCGGCTTGAAGGTCGGCGCCGCCTTCACCAGCGTGACCGGCCGGTGCTGGTGGTTCGCCAGCAGAAACGACTCGAGGTGCGCCGACAGCTCATTCTTGCCGGCCTGCCGGCTCATCATCACCGTAATCGCGTCCCCCCGGCCGCTGGCGATCGAGCGGAGGATCGCCGCGGCTGGCTCGGCCTGGTAGGGGCGGAGAGGCCGCCCCAGCACGATCCGCGACCAGATCTCCAGCCGGCCGAGCGCCGCGCGCAGCTCCCGATCCATCATCCGCCCCCTCATCGCGCCAAGGTCCGGTAGATCTCGACGACGACCGCCGAGAACACCGCCAGCATCATGGCGTTGATCTTCATCTCCAGCCGCTCCACCTCGCGGGACAGGTCCTCCAGCCCCTTCCGCGTCACCTGCTCGTACGCCGTCGGCTCGTCCCCGGCCGCGCGGTCGGGCCGGCCGAGCCGCCCGACCAGCCGTCGGACTGCCCGTGCCAGCGCCCCGCGTCCACCATCCGCCGCCCACTGCCGTGCCATGTCGGCCTCCTCTCCGGTCGGCGGCCGGGAACAGCCGCGACCGCCGTCCGCTCCCGCCCGCGGCCGGTGCTTCGGGCGGCGGCCATCTCGCCCGCGGCTCACAGCCCCAGCTCGTTCCCGATCTCCTCGAGCACCCGCGCCAGCGCCTCATCCAGGCTCCGCGCCGCCTGACCGCGCAGGACGTGCTGGACCCGCAGCATCTGCGCCAGCCGCCCCATCGCCCGGCTCAGCGTCTCCAGGCTCACCCCCTCCGCCGCGGCGCGGCGGATCAGCACCCGGAGGAGCGCCACCTCCTGCTCGAGATCGTCACTCGCCAGAGCGCTCGCCAGCGCGGCCCGCTCCTCCGCGCTGAACAAATCCGCGTAGAGCCGCCGCGCCGTCGCGGCCGGGTCCGGTCGGGATGGGCGGCGCCGTGCGCCGGTCTGCTTCGGCCGGCGCTCTGCCTCAGCCATCGTCGCCACCTCCGTGCTCCCGGCGGGATCGGGGGCCGCGGCCCGCTCCCCCGCGTGGGCGATCGTATGTTCTATTTCTTCATGGATCATTCCGTGGGGAAAATGGAAACATCCGGACGAAGTCGCGCCGGTGCCCGCCCGGCCGCGGGTCGGGCGGCCGCGGTGGACAGCCGCCCCTTGCCCGCCCGACATCCCGAGGTGCTATAATCGCTCCAACCACGAGAAGGATGGTGACTGGAGATGCGTCCGCGGCGCTTCCTGTCGATCACCCTGGCCC
>JADGGD010000110.1 GCA_019690095.1 Chloroflexota bacterium | reverse complement strand
CCACCCCACCGCCCAGGACCACGACCTCGTGCGCCATCGCTCCTCCCCTCTCGCAATGCGGTGAACCACCTCAGTGGGTCTTCCGAACGACGAAGCGGGTGTAGCCATCACCTGGGAAGCGGCCGAGGAACTCGTGGTTCGCCTTCTCGATCCAGGCCGGAATATCCCGGTCAGAGCCGGGGTCGCTCGAGAGCACCGCAACCGTCTGGCCCACCTCGACGCTTTTGATCCCGCGAATGAGCTCGAGGAGCGGGCCCGGGCAGAAGCTCCCCCGGGCATCAATCTCTTTGTCAACCTTGATCGCATCCATGGGCTTGCGCTGACCTCCAGTTCCTCAGATGAACAGAGTGATGCGACTATCCCGAGCCTTCTCCACGAAGGTAGCCACGCCAGTGACCTCGGAGACGATCGGATCGAGATCCTCGAGTGTCCAGCCGAACAGCTGCATCGTCATGCTGCAGGCGAGCACGCGCACATTCCCAATCTCCTGCGCGGCTCTGAGCGTGTCGAGCCAGTGGGGCACGTTCTTCGCCTGCATCGCCTGGAGCGCCGGCTCGGCGAACTCGGCGAAGTCGGCGCTGAACCGCTGGTTCGTCCGCACCTGATCCTTCCGAAAGGCGTTCAATCCCCAGAAGGTCAGGAAGATATCGACATCAAGCCCCATCGCCACGCCGCCGGTTGCGAGGGTTGCAACGGCGAAGAGCCGATCAACTGTGCCGGAGAAGAGGATGATGGACATCCGATCCTGCACGTTACACCTCCCGCGGGCCCGTCCGCGGCCGCCGGGCGGCGCGGCCCCCAGACCGGCTCGCTTCTTCAACTCTCAGGGTACGATAGTCCCCTGATCAGCGCCTGAATCAGAGGGCACAGATCCTGAACGCTCCCTGATAACAGGGTCAATCACTGCCCTGCAGCACGATCCCCCGCGCTCCCACTACGGGCGAGCTGGCACGCCCGCAGGGCGATCCGTCACGCCGTAGAGGGGCCCCACTGCCCCGGGCATCGTCTCTGGCATGCCCGGGCTAACCGCCGCCCTGAGGGCTCTCGGATACCACGGTCAGTGTTCCCGGCCGGTGCGATCACTGGTCCAGCAGGCCACACACAGCCGGGCGACTCTCCTTCTGATCGACCAGCCGGTCCGGAGAGCCAGCCAGTGGTCTGCAGAGGCACTGGAGTGTTGTCCACAGCGAATCAAGCAGAGAACTCGCTCGCGCGGGCAGGTCAGCCGTCCGTGCAGTCAGCATCTGTTTGAGGGGGAGGAACACCAGTGCGGCAACAGCCGGCCTTTAGCAGCGCGGGCGTGCCAGGATTGCACTGAAACCAGCCTGACCTTCAAAGCCTTCTCGGGCTGGTTCATCCCGGAGGACTTCTGTCGGCGGTTGGAAGAGCGCCGACCGCTCCCGGCTTACCACGAACCCTGCGGCGTCCAGGAGGCCAGCAACCTCCTCCCGGGTAAAGAAATGAGCCAGGCAATAGTACGGGTGCCCCGCCTGGGCAAGGGAACGGTACCACCGCCCCCAGGGGCTCTCCGCCAGGACCAGCCCCAGCACGAGCCCACCATCGGGACGGAGCACCCGCCGGCCCTCGCGGAGGACCGCCAGGGGATCCGCAACGAAGCAGAGGGTAACGATCAGGAGAAGGGCACCGAGGGAATGAGATTGGAGAGGGAGTTCCTCACCCCGCGCCTGCACGACGGCAATACCCCGGCGGCGGGCAAGGGCCAGTGCTGCCGGGGCTGGATCAAGGCCATATCGGACGCCGAGCGCTGCTGCAAAGCGACCGGTCCCGACGCCGACTTCTAGCCAGGGCTGCGGCAGCCCTTCCAGGAGCGGCCGCCGCGCGGCACACTCCTGGGGAAAGGCCCAACGTCCCACCGGCCCGTCGTACCAGGCGTCATACCGCTCGCCAAAGAGGTTAGGCGGGGCCGGGGTGGCCCCGCCTAACCTTTCCCCTTTCCGCTCCATCTCAGCTTCCCCAGGCCTCAGGTGACCAGCACTGAGGCCGGTCCCCCCGGTGCATCCAGCACTGCGCCATCAGCCTCCGGCTCCAGGCACCGCACCCCGTCGGCGAGGTAGGCAAACTGGTAGCGCCGACCGGCCGGGAGCTCCACCGTCGTGCTGCGGGTCTCTCCATTCCGGCTGAAGACAAGCGGCGTCGCTCGGGGATTCCACCCGTTGAAATCCCCGATCACCGCGAGCCAGTCCGCCCATGGGCCGCCCGGGCAGGCGAAGGTCACGCGGACGCGGCTCCCGTCCGGGAATGGTTCGCGCCGAATCATGATCCCTCTCCTATCCACGGTTGCGCTGCCGAGTAGTCAGGCCGGGCGCCGTCCCGCCGGAACGGCCAGCTCGAGCAGGCAGTGCCCGACGAGCCCCATCACCAGCGGAATCAGACCGATGATCGTCACAACAAGCCCCGCCGTCCCTCCCAGGCCCAGCCAGCCGTAGGCGATCAGCGCCACGCCGAGGACTACCCGCACTATGCGTCCCACTCTGCCGTTCATGAATGCAATCAGACCCGGCATCGTGTGCCTCCTTGCCTTCTTTTCATCGTACGGTTTGCGTCGCCCGCGCCACGGCCTCCTGCAGGTACCCCAGCAGGGCTCGCTCAGGCACTGCTCCCTCAACTGCGACCGTATCGTTGATGACCGTCCGCGGCACTCCGTAGACCTCGTAGCGATCGGCCAGCGCCGGGAATTCGGTCGCCTCCACCATGTCGGCGCGGATGAATGGGCTTGCCAGGGCCAGACGATGGGCAAGGCTCACCGCGCGCGGGCAGTACGGACACGTCGGGGTGACAAAGACCTGCAGGTGCAGCGGCCGATCCAGCGTCGCGAGCCAGTCCCGGGTCGCCGGGCTCAGCGCCGGCTCGCCGCGCGAGGCGGCCACGATATCATCAACCAGCGTGCCGAACTCGTAGCCCGATGGGATGCCGAAGAAACGGATGCCAGTATCAATCGGCTCGCTTCCCCCGATCAGCAATACGATCGCCGGGACCTTATCGACCCCATAGCGGCGCGCCAGCTCGGCCTCAGCACCCCGGTCAAGGAGTTCCAGCTCGATGCGCTCGCTCAACTCGGCGACCTCTTCGAGGAGCTGGCGAGTGTGCTGACAGTACGGACAGCCGCGTTCCTCGGTGAACACCAGCAGTCGCACCGGCCTGACGAGATCTGCGAAATGTGTACGAAGGACCTGGCGATCATTCTCTTTCAAGTACGGCATGCGTTATCCTCCAAACTGTTGACCGCGCGATTATTCGCGGGTCGGGTCAGGGGCGATCGGATCGATCTCAGCTGGTGAGGACGGCAATCCGCCGCGGCAAGTCCACCGCCGTCTTAGGCAGCGCAATCCGGAGGACGCCGTCGCTGTACTCAGCCGTAGCGCGCTCGGCGATCACCTCGGTCGGTAGCTCAATCACCCGGATATAGCGGCCACGCGGTCGCTCGTGGCAAAGATAGCTCTCCGGTCCGTCCACGGTTGCCTTGCGAACCGCCTGAAGGGTCAGGGTGTTGCCGACCAGGGTCACCTCGATGCTCTCCCGCTCGACCCCGGGGAGATCAACCTCCAGGACAAGCTCCTGCGGACGGTCTACGAGATCAATCTCTGGCGCCCAGTCCTGCTCGGCCGGCACTGGCAACCATCTCGCTGACACCATCTCCGAAAAGCGATTCACCCCATTCTGTTCCCCCCGCGCTCGGCCCGGGGAGCCATTTCCCCTCAGCATCATTGTGTGCTCCATCGCTGTGTCTGTGATGGGCGTCTCCAGAGGAGCGCCGCATCTGCTCTGATCTTAGGACTGATCCAGATAGCGGCACGTCCAGAAGGCCTCGTTCGATGTCTTGATTTTGTCTAGATCTCCGGTGGGAGAGCGCAGAGGAAGATAGCGGCCGCGTCCGGGCGATGTCGTCAGGAGGCCGGCGCGAAGCTGTAGCCGAGTCCGCGGTGGGTCCGGATATAACGCGGGTGCGCGGGATCCGGCTCGATTTTCTTGCGCAGGTTGGCGATATGCAGGCGCAGGAGATGGGAATCCTCGCGGTATCCATCTCCCCAGACCCGCGCAAGAAGCTCCTCATGGAGGAAGATCCGACCCGGATAGCGGGCAAGCAGGGACAGGAGCCGATATTCGGTCGGGGTGAGGTTAACCGTGACGCCAGCGAAGCTGACCACCCGCCGCTGAAAATCGATCGTTAACAGCGCGTCGCGATAGGCCGGCCCCCGGACCTCGAGACAGGGATGGGCACGGCGGAGGATCGCCGCAACCCGCGCCTGCAGCTCGGCCAGCGAGAAGGGGCGGGTCAGGTAGTCGTCCCCACAGCGGAGCGCGCGGACCTTGCTGGCATCATCATCGGCCGCCGAGAGGAAGATGACCGGCACGTCGGCCAGTTCGCGGAGGCGCTCACAGAGGGCGACACCATCCCCCTCTCGATAGTGCAGCTCCAGTGCAATGAGATCGGGAGCCCCCTCGGCAGTCAGGGCAAGCGCCTCCGCTGGCGACGCAGCAACTCGGACGAGATAGCCCGCTGGTTCCAGGGCGAGTTTTACCAGTCGCCCGAGCCGCGGGTCATCACCAAGGACCAGGACGGTCCGGCGCGACGGGCGATCTAGCGACGCGACGTGCACACCCCCTCCCGCGCAGAGTCTACCACACCCACGCGGCCGCCACCGAGCGGGGTTTAGCACGGCGCCTGATCAGGCAGGGAACTCCTCTCCCGCCTTAACCGGCGGCTCGTAAACGCAGGAGGGATCAGCGGCAAGGTAATCGCCGGTGAGCGCGTAGGCGCGGGCGCGGCTTCCTCCACAGACAACGCGCAGCCAGCACCGGCCGCACTTGCCCTTGAGAAGCGCCGGGTTTCGGAGGGCGGTGAACAGCGGTGATTCGCGGTAGATCTCGACGAGACTCCGCTCGCGCACGTTGCCAGCCGGTATCTGCAGGAAGCCCGACGGGCAGACATCGCCGACGTGCGAGATGAAGCAGAAGCCATTGCCATCGTTGACCCCACGTCCCGCCGGGGCATCGCCGAGGCGGAAACTATAGCCAGCGCCAGTGAGCAGCCAGTCCGACGATCCGGATAGGGCAGTCGCACCCGACCGGGCGCGCATCCGCTCGATCATCACCCGACGGAAAGCCGGTGCCGCCGTTGTGCGCACGTGAAACGGTGCCTTCTCCGCGAGATCAGCAAGCCACTGGAAGACCTGCTCGTGCTCCGCGGGAGTGATCATATCTGCAATCGCCGCCCGACCCGTCGGAACCAGGAAGAAGACGCTCCAGACTGTCGCTCCAACACGTGCGACCCGCTCGGCGATGCGCGGAAGATCGTGCAGATTGTAGCGGCTCACCGTCGTGCCGATCTGCAGAGGGATGCCGAGGTCGACGACGTCGGCGAGGATCCGGACGGTGCGCTGGTAGGAGCCGCGCACACGGCGGAAACCGTCATGGATCGCTGGCTCCGATCCATCGAGGCTGATATGGACCATGCTCACGCCGATCTCCCGGATCCGTTCCAGGGCCAGACGAGTCACCCGGCCGGTCGCACTCGGAGAGAGCCCGACGCGCAACCCCCGATCGACAGCGTAGCCAAGCAAGTCGAATACATCGCGGCGCATCATCGGATCGCCGCCAGTGATCACCAGGATCGGACGGCCGAGCTCGACAACCTGATCGATCAGGTGGAACCCCTCCAGCGTGGTCAGCTCCCGGGGATCCCGGCGGGGAATCGCCATCGCTCGGCAGTGCACGCAAGCGAGGGCGCAGGCCCGGGTGATCTCCCAGGCGACAGTGAATGGCGTCCGTGCGAAGTCGTAGCTCAGATAAGAGCCACCACGCGCGGGACGGTAGTCAGTGGCTGGGACCCCTTCGCTCATTCCATTCCCCAACGAGCAGATGTACCGATCCTATCCTGCGCGGCGCGCACTAGATCACGGATGACCGCCGCGGCCGTCAGCTGGGCCGCCGCGATACAGTCGGGGATGCCAACGCCGTGGTAGGCCGCCCCGGTCAGGTAGAGACCCACCGGCCGGCAGTGCTCCAGCTCTGCCACCCGCTCCAGGTGGCCGACGTCATATTGGGGAATGCCGCGCGGCCAGCGGACAATATCCACAATCAACGGCCTCCCCACGATGCCGAGGATATCTGCCAGCTCGGATCGGACGAGTTTGACCAACTGATCATCGTCCAGCTCCACCACCTCCTCAGCACGCGTTCCGCCCAGGAAGGCCCGGAGGAGCACCCAGTCGCCCGGGGCGCGCCCATCGAACTTGGCTGATGACCAGGTGCAGGCGTTGATCCTCCTTCCTTCCCGGCGGGGCACGACGAAGCCGTGCCCGCCCGCCGGATCGCCCCACGGGCGGGGCACATCTGCTCGCCGGTAGCCGAGGGAGACCACCGCCGTCGAGACGTACCGAATCCGACGCAGGGCGCTGGCCAGCGCAGGATCGATCGGCTCGACCAGGTCGGCCGAGACATAGGCAGGGGTTGCTAGAACGACCGCATCGGCGGGGAGCCACCGGTAGTCGTCGAGCACGACTGCGTACCGGGGGGAGTCTGCTCCTTCTGCTCGACGACTAACCCGCTCGACCCGCCGACCGAGGATCAGAGATCCCGCTCCTAGCCGTGCGGTCAGTGCCTCGATCAACTCCGCCATGCCCGAAGAAAAGGAGACGAACGCCGGCGGGAGCACGGGCCGGCGTTCGTCCCCGGGGAGAGAAACCGCCGGTCGCCCGGCGTGGCAGGGCTGGTGAGCTTCCCTGGACCGGACACGACTCCCCCGGATCAAGCTGCCGTACTGCCGCTCGAGCTCGACCAGACCGGGGAAGAGGGCGTAGAGGCTGAGGCGCTCCGGATCGCCGGCGTGGATACCACCGAGGAGCGGCTCGGCGATCACATCGAGAAATTCTTTCCCCAGCCGGCGCCGGATGAAGGCGCCAACGCTCTCGTCCTCTCCATCTCGCCGGGGCGGGATCACCAGATCCCACGCTGCCCGCACTTTCCCACGCCAGGAGAGGAGCGGCGTCCGAACAAATGGCCAGAGGCGCGTCGGAGCGATCAGCGCCGTACCCTCGGGCAGGGGAACCAGCTGCCCCCGGTGCAGGATGCGCGTGCTCGCCACAGCTGGGCGGGGCGCGATCAGGCGATCGGTCAGTCCCAGCTCCGCGCACAGCGCCAGCGCGGCCGGCTTCCGGGTAAGGAGTGAATCCGGTCCGCCCTCGAGCACGAAACCTTCGCTCCGCCGGGTGAGGATCTTACCCCCGGGGCGCGGCGCGCCCTCGACGACTATGCGGCTCAGGGGCATCCCGACCGCACTGGCCTGGCGATCCAGATAGTAGGCCACGGCGAGGCCGGAGATTCCGCCGCCCACGATGACGACGTTCATCTGGCGATCCCCACAGCTCGGCGCACCACGTCTGCCAGGGCCTCGATGAACGGCGGCGATGTATTCAGCGACACAGTCCGGGAGAGCCGGGCACCGAGGCGCTCAGCTACCCCGCGCGCCTCGATGTCGATATCGTAGAGAACCTCCACGTGGTCGCTGACGAAGCCGATTGGCACGATCAGGAAGTTCCGCTGCCCAGCCCGCACAAGATCCTCGATAACCGTGACGAGCGGTGGACCCAGCCAGGGACCAGCGCTCGCCCCGGCGCTCTGGTAGCAGAACTGCCAGCGGTCCGGGGCAATCCCCAGCGCGCGGACCACCTGTTCGGTCGTCTCCCGGAGCTGGGCATCGTAGGGGTCGCCCTGTGCGACGACTGACACCGGGAGACTATGAGCGGTGAACAGGAGATAGGGCGGCTCTCCCCCTTCACGTTCGAGGCGTTCGAGCGCGTTCTGTACACGCTCGACGATCGCCGCGATGAAGCGGGGATGGGTGTGCCAGTCACCGGCATAACGGACCTCCAGCGGCTGGCCGAGCATCTCCACGGCCTCCCGGACCCGGGCAAAGTAGGCACCGGTGCTCAGCCGGGAAGCGTAGGGCGCAAGACAAAGGGCCACGACCGTATGCACACCGTCAGCCGCGATCTGCCGCACTGCTTCATGGATGTACGGATGCCAGTGGCGCATGCCCACGTAGACCGCGAATGGCCCTTCGTCACGGCCGTCATTCAGGAGTGCCTCAAGCGCCCGGGCCTGAGCGCGCGTAATCTCCAGGAGCGGGGAGCGTCCGCCGATCGCCGCATACCGGCGGCGGATTTCCTCCACCAGGGCCGGCGGCGTCGGGCGTCCTCCCCGGATGTCACGCAGGTACGGCTCGACCTCCTCCAGCGTCTCCGGAGTGCCGTAGGCCATCAGCAGCACCGCCCGGCGCTCACTATCGAGTGATCGCGTCACAATCCCTCGCCTTATGCAGTCGGTTGGGCCACGGTCAAACCATACGAGCACTGACTGAACAGAACCTGAACGCTACGGTCAGGCCCCTGAAAATTTCCTGAACGGACCGCCCTGGATCCCGCCGCCAGGGATCGGCTGCACCGCCGGAGGCGTTCAGGAAATTTTCAGGGAGCAGGCCGCCGCGTTCCGGGCCCTTTCAGGCGCCGTCTCTATCCTTCTCCGTGCAACGAGTAGATGAGAAAATCGATCGAAAACATACATTTTGACGAGGTGACTGCCATGACGACAGCGCTAGATCGGTTCCAGGCGGCCTTTCGCGAGGAGCACCGGGCGATCCGGGATACCCTCCTCGACCTTGGGGCAGCGTTTGCGGCGCATGATCTCGCCAGCGCACGCCCCCTGCTCGAGAAGACAGCGGCGCTCACCGGTCCGCACTTCCGCTACGAAGAAGAGGCGATGTACCCGGCGCTCGTTACCATCTTCGGTGAGGAGTACATCGAGAAGCTGCTGGGAGACCACGACCGGGCGATCGGCGCGGCCCGGCGACTCGCGGCCCTGACCGGCCAGGAGAGGCTGACAGATCAGGAGACCAGCGAGGCAATTCGCCTGGTCCGCGGCCTTCTCCCGCACATCAGCGACTGCGAAGGGCTGTCGATCATGGTTGAACGTCTCCCCACGGAGCGCGTTCAGGCGATCCTCGCGGCGCGCGAGCGAGCGCAGGGGGAAAACCTCGACCTGCTGACGTGGGCCACTTCGGTCCGCACCCGCCCGGCGGCCGAGCCGGAGCCAGCCACGCGCCCCTAACCCCTGATCCGGCCATGCGCCTTCGTGGGCGCCCACGAAGGCGCGGCTGGCCCGGCCTCCCGCGACACCAGTGCGGCGGTCACTGCAGCGACCAGGCTCGCCCAAAAAGCAGCCGCAACAGCCAGGTGCAGACCGGTGGCAACAGGCGCCCCTCGTTCCAGAGCTACCACCGCCCCAATGAGTACCTGTCCAATCAGCAGGGCGCCAGTAGCACGGAGAAGGCGCATGAGCCCCCGATCGTCAGGACGTGCTTCCGGCGCACGGATCGCCAGCACCAGGATCATCACGACCATCAGGACACCGAGCAGGCGATGGAGCAGGTGTATCGGGACCACCAGAGCACCGGTCGCCCCGCCGCACAGCGGCCAGCCCGGACAGGCGAGCGGAGCACTCGCAGTGACCAGAGCACCGCTGAGGAGAAGCACATAACCCAGGAGGCCCGCCCCGAGGGCCAGGACGGCATACTGGTCCAGATAGATGCGGGCGCTAGAGGCGCCGGCACGGCTCACCGTTGTCGCTATGACGACGGTCAGCGCCAGGAGCGCCAGGGCTGTGGCCAGATGGACAGCGACGAGGTAGGGCTGGAGTTCCCGTTCGACCACGACCGCGCCGAGGGCCACCTGGGCACCCAGGAGGAAAAGCGTCCCGGTCACCAGGACCAGGGTTCCGCGCCGGTGACGGAGCTGGATAAGGGCCATCGCCGCTACCCCCACGACCAGCAGGGTCACCAGGAGGGCCAGTGCGCGGTGCGAGAACTCGATGATCGCCGAGGAAGCTGGAGGCGGAACCGCTCCGCCGTGGCAGGTCGGCCAGTCCGGACAGCCAAGGCCGGAGCCCGAG
>JADGGD010000014.1 GCA_019690095.1 Chloroflexota bacterium | reverse complement strand
GATCTCTGCGGCGGGCGCATCATTGCCGTGGCCGGCGGCGGCTATGCTCCGGAACACGTGGCCCGCTGCTGGGCGGTGGTCGCGGGCGTCCTGGCCAATGCGTGGCAAGAGGGTGACCCCCGCCTGTCTGCTCTGCTGGCGGCTGATCAGCAGGCCGCGCGAGACCGCGAGCTCTTCTGGAGCGGGGCCCGTTCGCTGGTGGAGCGCCCCAGCCGGTGAAGTCGGGTGGGACCACCGACCGGTCTTACAGCTCTGCCAGGGCCGGGACAATCTCCCGTCCGATCAACTCGAGGACACCCTCCTCATGAGCGTTTGGGATCGAGCAGTTGACCCAGGTGACCCCGACTGCTCGGAGCGCGCGAAAGCGGGCCAGTGCTTCAGCCGGCGTCTCAGTACCGCTGGCCCCGTCGCGGCTGATAACAGGCGGGTGTTGACCGACTTCTCGATCGCCTCGTAGGGCCGCCCCTCCCGCGTGCAATGCTGATGCAGTACCTCGAGCTTGCGGCGCACCGCATCGACATCGTCCCGGGCCGGTATGTTGCAGATGTCGGCGTATCGAGCGACAAGGCGCAGGGTTTTTTGCTCTCCTCCCCCACCGATCATGATCGGTGGATGGGGGCGCTGGAGCGGCAGGGGGGAGCAGAGTGTCTCGGCGAGCTGGTAGTAGCGGCCGTGATATGATCCCGTATTTCCTGACCACATCTGGAGTGCGATCTGAACCGTCTCCTCCAGGCGTTGGAAGCGCTCGCTCAGCGGGGGGAACGGGATGCCCAGCCCATAATGCTCCCGCTCGTACCAGGCTGCCCCGATCCCGAACCAGGCTCGCCCGCCCGAGAGCACATCAAGTGTGGTGACCTGCTTGACCAGAAAGCCGGGATGCCGGTAGGTGACTCCAGTGACAACCGTTCCGAGACGGAGCCGCTCGGTGACACCGGCTAGGAAGCCGAGAGTGGTATAGGCCTCATTCATCTCCCATTCGGCTGGCCCGACGCTCTCGATCTGGAAGAAGTGATCCATCACCGAGATGCTGTAGAAGCCCGCTGTCTCGGCACGCTGGGCGAGCGCGATGAGTGTCGGGCGCATCGCCGCGGGACCACCAGGCCAGGTGAACCGATTGCAGTGGAGCCCCAGCTTCATCTGTTCCCTTCCTTCTATCCTGTTGTCGGGCCGGCCGACGCCCAGGCCGGGAAGATGTATGGTCAGTGCACCTGGCAGATCACGCGCGGGCCGGGGTTCGTCGGGCCAGTTCATCCAGGAGGCGTGTTGCCACCGGATACACCGGCTCTTCCTTGGTCAGCATCTCCAGGACCGCCGGTCGCCCGTCGCGCGTCGCGGCGATACCGCGCTGGATCGCCGGCACCACATCAGCCGGGCGTTCGACGCGCTCGGCGTAAGCGCCCAGCCCGCGCGCCACGGTGCTGTAATCACCCGTCAGGCGGTTGGAACCGTAGCGTTCGCTGGCGGTCGGCATGTGGTGTCCGTAGCCGCCCATGCAGGAGTTGTTCAGAATGATCGTGAGGACAGGGATCCGCTCGCGTACTGCCGTCTCGACCTCCATCCCCACTGTTCCGAAGGCCAGATCGCCCATAATGTTGACGACGAGCTTCTCCGGGTGGGCGAGCTTGGCTCCCATTGCCAGGCCGTAGCCGGTGCCCAGCTGGGTTGACTTTCCCCAGCCCAGGTAACCGCGCGGGGTCAGCGCTTCGAAGAAGGTAAGGGTCTGATCGCGAGGATTCCCGGAGTCGTGGGTTACGATCGCCGCGCGGCGATCAAGGGTGTGCATGAGGTCCCAGATGACCCGGTAAGGGTTGATCGGCATCTCATCAGAGGTCAGGCGCGGCATCCACTCAGCGAGGTATGCCGCGCGTGCCGCCCGGATCTCTGAGACGACCGCGTCAGCCGGCCGTGGTGATGCCATCTGGCTGCGGAGCTCGCCAAGGAGCTGGCGCAAAACCAGGCGAGCATCGCCGATGACCGCATGGTCAACTGGATAGTGCCGATCGAGGTCGTCAGGATCGATTGTGATCTGGATAAGCTTTCTCCCCGGGGGGATCGGGGTCGAGAAGGAGCCACGCGCGAAGCTGCATCCGATCCCGACGATCAGATCCGCGGTGAGCAAGAACTCCGCGGCGGCACGCGTAAGGGTATGACCCCCGGTGCCCAGGGAGAGGGGATGGTCTTCTGGAAAGGCGCCCTTGGCCGCCATGGTTGTCATCACCGGGGCGCCGACGAGTTCGGCCAGCTCGCGGAGCTCCTCCCAGGCACCGGCCCAGAGCACCCCGTGGCCGACGTGGAGCATCGGCCGTCGGGCCTCGAGGAGCATCCGGGCGGCTATGGCCACATCCTCCGGATCGCCAGCCGGTCGGTGGGCACGGGCAGGCTGGTAGGTGAAGGCGGACTCATCCAGCTCGGCATCGCTGATATCGCGCGGGATCTCCAGGAGAACCGGGCCGGGCCGTCCGTTGCGCAGCTGGGAGAACGCTCGCCGGGTCATCTCCGGGATCCGGTCAGCGAAGTTGATCCGCCCTGACCACTTGGTGATGTTCCGGTAGACCGGCAGGGGATCGAACTCCGGCGGCTCGCCCAGTCGGTGCTGATCTGGGCCGCCGGGGATGATCAGGACTGGCACGGAGTCGGCGAAGGCCTGGGCAAGGGCTCCGAAGGCGTTCTCGATCCCCGGCCCGGCCTGAACGACCACGACGCTCGGCCGCTGCCCGTTTGTGGCGCGGGCAAAGCCGTCGGCCATGTTCACGAGGGTTTTCTCGCCCCGGGCGATGATCGGCCGAATGCCGACCCGCGCCGCGGCATCGATGAGAGGATTATGAGGGTAGGAGAAAAGATACTCCACCCCCTCGAGCTTCAGGATTCGGGCAACCGCATCGGCTCCGCGCATGGCTCCCACCCTTTCTTCCGTTCGACGAGCCCGCCTGCAATCGGCCGGGCTGCGCTCGCGAGGCCGGCCGTGGATGCTCGCCTCCGGTGTTGGCTTCCGATCGACTCGCTCTCTCCCGCCCGCTCGCGATCAAGAGGATTCGGCGAGTTGTACTGTCCGCAATACCTCCTTGTTCACGACGCTGCGCGGCATGCGCCCCTGGAGAACAGCCGCGATCTCCTGGCCCACGCGGCGCCGCCGTTCAACGTCCGACCAGTCCGATACTGAGGCGCTGTGCGGGGTCAGCACGACATTATCCATGGTGAGGAGCGGGTTGTCCGGCGGCACGGGCTCGATCTCCATCACGTCCAGACCGGCTCCCGCCAGCTTCTTCTCACGCAGGGCGCGGATGAGATCGGCCTCGTTGTGGGTTGGCCCGCGCCCGGTATTGATGAAGTAGGCTGTCGGTTTCATCGCGCTGAAGCAGGTGTAGTCGATCAGCCCGCGCGTGCCGGGGTTGAGCGGGAGATGGGCCGAGACATAGTCGCTCCGGCGGAAGATCTCGATCAGGTCGGTGACCCGTTCCACGCCGTGCTGCTCGAACACCTCATCCGGAACGTACGGGTCCCAGGCGATGACCTTCATATCGAAGCCCTTCGCCTTCTTGGCAACGAGCCGGGGGATGTTTCCGAACGGTACGAGGCCGAGTGTCTCCCCGACGACCCGCGGCATTGGCGACATATACCGCCGGGCCTCTCGCCAGCGGTTCTCGCGGACACAGCGATCGAGCGGGATTGTTTTCTTGGCGCAGCAGAGAAGGAGCATGAAGGCGTGGACGGCTACCTCCTCGGTAAACACGTCGGGGACGTTCGTGACAACAATTCCTTTCGCGGTTGCGGCGTCCAGGTCGATCCGGTCAACGCCGATCCCACCCGCGGCGATCACCCTGCATCGTTCCAGGGCTCCGATCACCCGGGCGTTCAGGGCGAATCGTCCGACGATGACCGCGTCAGCGTCGCGAATCTGCTCGATGTACTCGTCCTCGGTTGCGGCCTCGACCACCTGCACACGGGCACCGAGCGGCTCAAGAGCCTCATCCTCGTAGCGGGTGTCGACGGGGCGTCCACCAAAGCCGGTCGTGACGATCTTGAATGACACCGTGTGAACCTCCTTGAGAAAATGCGCGACTGGATCGACCAGGAGGAATGCCCTGGGAACTCGAGGAGTACCAATGTACTCGCGGCAGCTCGGTCCCGCGGCCACGTCTGTCTCCTGCGAGGCGGGCGACGGATACCGGGTATATCACCGCGGATCGGGTGTGTCAACGATCGGGTTCCCTGCGGCGCCGGGTCTGGCGATCAGCCGCTGGCCGGAATGCGTCCTTCTTCCGTCAACACCCTGTGGGCGATGCGGAATGCTTCGACACCGGCCGGCATCCCGGCGTAGACGGCAACCTGCAGGAGCGTCTCACGAATCTCCTCGGGCGTGCACCCATTGCGCAGGGCTCCGCGGACGTGGAGCTCGAACTCCTGAGCGCGATTCAGGGCGGCGAGAATGCAGAGGTTGTTGAGGCTTCGCTGCTTTCGGCTGAGCCCCTCACGGCCCCAGACTGCACCCCAGCAGTACTCGGTCAGGAGCCGCTGGAAGTCCCGGTTGAAGTCGTCGACGTTCCGAATAGCTCGCTCGACGTAATCATCGCCCAGAACGGCGCGACGGATCTCGAGCCCGCGCTGGTAGAGCTCCTCTGACACGATCAGTCCTCCAGCCTTCGGGATAGTCACACTGCCGGCGGCAATGATAGCGCGTCAGGGGGGTGCGTGGCTATCAGGGTCCGTTGACGCCTCTCCGACGCTGGCCGTGCCGGGAGCGGCGGTTTTACTGTTGGGCCGGACCGACTCCGGCCGGCTGTCCGGTCAAAGTATCGCGCAGGGCGGGGGGTGCCGTGCTGACGCCGGTGATCGCCTCTCGGATATGCGGGAACGAACGAGGGCACTGTCTTCCCACGAGATCGATCACGACGCAGGCGGAGCGGTCTCGCCGGGCGTGTGCGCCCCGATCCTTACGTCGGGCTCTGCGGTTGGCATCGTCCGGAACCGGATAATGGTCGCCAGAGCGATGAGGCCAAAGATAGCGAGGAGTGCCTCGCTCAGCAGGGACGCCGTCAGCGGTGCACGGGCCAGGATCCGGTTGAGCGCCAGGGGGCAGAGATCAACCAGCGCATGGGCGGCCACCGCAAACCAGAGCCAGCGGAACTGACGGCGTTGGAAGACCTGAAGCACGACGACCGACAGGGCGACCTGGACCGGGAGTGTCCAGAGACGCTCCCAGGCGCCGAGCAGAGGAAACCAGACCGGCTGCGCATTCAAGGCTGCAATCTGCCGGGTGATCTCCGCCCGGGCTGCAGGGGGAAGCGTGGACAGGTCGGTCTGGCCGAGTATGAGCAGATTGACCAGCGATGCCGCTGCAAGGAGCGCAGTAAACCAGCATTCAAGGCCGCCGTGACCGATGCCGTACATAACGGCCCGGGGCCAGGACTTCACTTCGCCGCCCATGAGCCAGCGATAACCGACGTAGCGGCCGATCTCCTCGAAGAGGCCGGCGCTGATCGCGAGCGCAAGCAGCCATCCCCAGAGCAGGGACGGCGACCGGGCCAGGACAGGGGCGATCCCAATCTGGATAATCTGAATCGCCGGGATCCGGCTGATCAGCTGGAAGAGGAAGAAGATCAAAGCGCCGTAGCCGATATAGCGCCAGCTCACACGGAGGTAGCTGCGAGCCCAGACGGCTGTCACGATTGGGTAGGCGATCATGAACAGCACGTTGATCAGGTCAAACGCCAGCCAGGCTGGGTCTATGCGCAGTATCACCGGTCAATCCTCTGTCCAATCGCCTGCTGTGCTACCTGGGAATGCCTCTGTTCCACCGAACCCGGCCTGGCGGAAGCCTGTTGCCGACCTGCCTTGTGATGCTCGTTCTCGAGGCACCGGCCGACAATCCGGGGGATCAGATCATGCAGAGTCGCGAAGCCGGGGACGAACTCGCAGCTCGCCGCCTCGGCCGACGGCACGCCAGGAGCGCTGAGAAGCGGTACCGCGAGGGCGAGCAAGATGAGCAGCTCCAGGAAGACAGCAAGCGCTTGGCGGAGGGAATGATCCACGCAACAGCCTCTTCAAGAGTCTTCTGGCCAGTGTGGCCGCACGGTCATGACGCATGGACGTCTGGAAAAGTTTCAACGCCAGGTCAGAAGCTTTCGGGTGAAGAATCGCGCCGAAGAACGTCGACGCTGACCCGGCTCGCGCCGCCCTCGACGCCAACGTCATATCGATCGATCGCGCCCGGATAATCAGGAGTTTCTAGCTGAGCTCTGCCTTCCTGGCTGACGGGGCGGCGGCCGTCGAGACTCAGACGCGAGAAGCCGCCGCCAATGCGGATTCGCGCGGCGACCCCCGGCGGCCGGAAGATCGAAACCTTGCTCACGCCTCCGGAGACGCGAATCGACACGGTGCCGATCGGGCGGGGGAGCCACAGCTCGACATTGCTGGCGCCGCCAATCACGGTGAACGAACGGAGCCGAATGCCTCGCAGGTCGGCAGTGACCTTCGACGCGCCGCCACGGATGTCGACATCCCACGGAACGGTCGGGTTGAGCGCGATGTCGGCCACGGCGTCGTGCCAGGAATAGAGCCAGCCGAAGAATGCGATGTGCCGGTAGAGGATCGTGACCGTGCCATCCTGTGCCTGGACGTCTGGCAGTGGGCCCGCGAAGTGCGCCCGGTAGAGGCCAGACAGCGACGGATCGGCGTGGATGGTGACGCGGGAGGCCCCGCGCGCGAAAACCAGGTGTCCGTGCGTCGCCACGCCCGGGGATGTGCCAGGGGAGTCTCGTCGGTCCGTCGTTGCCTCCAGATGAGCTATCGGGAAGCTTTCGGGACGAATGGCCCCTGCAGCCATTCGTCCCGTGGCTATTCTACACCGAGCGCTGATAGGTGCGAAAAGCGCGCATCGAGAGCCAGGTACAG
Organism: Chloroflexota bacterium; assembly: GCA_019690095.1. Taxonomy (GTDB): domain Bacteria; phylum Chloroflexota; class UBA6077; order FW602-bin22; family CADDYW01; genus JADGGD01. The sequence continues at coordinate 29,183 of JADGGD010000014.1, read as the reverse complement.
ACGATCGCCAGCACGAGCAGCAGGCCGATGCGGGTGAGCACGAGTCCCCAGTCGGCGTCGGATGCCAGCGCCGAGCGAGCGGCGTCGACCGCCCAGTTCACCGGATTGAAGCGGGCGATCGTCTGCATCCAGGCAGGCATCAGACTACGCGCCATGAACACCGACGAGAGGAAGGTGAGAGGAAGCAGGACGAAGTTCACTGCTCCGATCACCGACTCTTCCTTGCGCGCTAGCAGCGACATGCCGATCGAGAGCGCGGCGAACGGCGCGCCAAGCAGGACCGCGCAGACGATCAGCGCGATGACGCCGAGCGGACCGCCCGCGAAGCGCGCGCCGACGATCAGGCCAAGCCCGACGATGATGCTCGACTGGATCACCGTGACCACGGCCACCTGAACGAGCCGCCCGGCAATCAAGGCTACCCGGCTCGCCGGGGTGACCAGGAAGCGGTCGAGTACGCCTCGGTCGAGGTCGTTAACGATCGCCATGCCGGTCCAGCCGGCGCCGAAAAGGGCGCTCATGATCACGACGCCGGGCGTCAGAAAGGTGATGTAGGAGCCAGCGCCGAAGCCGGGCAGCTCTGCGACCTTCTGGAACAGCGCGCCGAAGAGCAGCAGATAGATGATCGGCTGCATCAGCGAGAAGGCAATGTACCACGGCTGGCGAGCCAGCGATCGCAGGTGGCGCATGGTCATGTAAATGGTATGGTTGAACGTGACGATCATTGGATTCCCTCCGATTGAGCTGCGTTGAATGCCCGTCCGACGTAGCGCAGATAGACGTCGTCGAGCGAGGGACGGGCGACGGTGACGGACGTTACCCGCAGACCCTCGTTCTCCAGGGCACCAAGGACCACCGGCACGGTGCTCGCGCCGTGGTCGGCTCGGACGTGGACGGAGCGGCCGTTTGCCACGATGTCGTGGATGCCCTCGAGCCGGCCAAGCGCAGCGCGCAGGCGCTCCTCGTCCACCGTTCCGGCCAGCTCGACGTGGATGGCGTCGCCGCGTAGCTCGCCCTTGAGCTGCTCCGGGCTGCCTTCGACGACGATCCGTCCGCGGTCGACGATGGCCACCCGTCGTGCGAGCCGGTCCGCCTCCTCGAGATAGTGCGTCGTAAGCAGGATCGTTATGCCGTCCTCGTTCGCCAGGCGCGCGATCTCGGCCCAGAGGTCGGCCCGGGCCTCCGGGTCGAGGCCGGTCGTCGGCTCGTCGAGGAAGAGCACGCGCGGCCGGTGGACGAGCCCGAGCGCGATGTCGAGCTTGCGCTGCATCCCGCCAGAGTACGTGTCTGCAGTGCGGTCGGCGACTTTCTCCAGACCAAATTGCTCCAGTAGATCGGACACCCGCTGCTTCAGCTCGCGGCCGCTCATGCCGTAGACCTGCCCCTGCAGAGTCAGGTTTTCGCGGCCGGTCAATTCGCGGTCGACGCCGGACTTCTGGGCGACGACGCCGATGACCCGGCGCACCCGGTCGGGCTCGCGCAGAACGTCGAGACCGGCGACCCGCGCCTCGCCCGCGTCGGGTCGCGAGAGCGTTGTGAGGATTTTCACTGTGGTCGACTTGCCGGCGCCGTTGGGTCCGAGCAGCGCGAAGACCGTTCCGTCCTCGACGTCGAAGCTAAGCCCGTCGAGGGCACGTACCCCGCCTGGATACGTCTTGATCAGACCGCGCGCCTCGATCGCCAGGTGTCGCGCGGCCGCGCGCCCTGCGTCAGGTGCGCCGCGCCCGATCGCGGCGGTGGTCGCCGCGACGTTCATCCGAGCGTTCATCACATTAACCTCCGTGCTGAACTGTTCGTGTCGGGAAAGATCGTACGCCCGAAGCGGGATGAGACGGTTCCATCCAGAGGTGGATGAGAGGATGGATTCAGTGATGGGTGATGAGTCACGGAGGGATCGGGCCTCCTCATCACTCAGTACTTTCTTCGCAGCGCTATTGGTCGAGCAGGCCCAGCTCACGCGCGCGCATCACCGCCTCGAGGCGGTCGGTGGCCTGGAGCTTGGCGTAAAGGTTGTGGACGTGGGTCTTGACCGTACTGACGGCGACAACAAGCTCGCGCGCGATCTCCTGATTCGAGCGTCCGCGCGCGAGCAGGCGGAGAATCTCGCGCTCGCGGGCACTCAGCGGCTCGATCAAGCGCGGACGACCGGCGTCGCGCGGCGGAGCGGCGGTCGACTCGAAGGTGGCAAGCAGTGTATCGATGTAGCGGCGGGGGATGCTTCCTTTTTGCTGCCTTTCGCGCAGCCGAGCGAGCAGCGAGCGCATCGGCGCGCCCTCGTCGACGAAGACCCGAATGTAGCCCTCCGGCAAGGCGAGTGAGACGGCCCGCTCGAGCGTTTCGAGCGCCGTTGCGGACTCGCCTCGCGCCTGCCAGACGAGCGCCTGCAGGGCGAGTATGCCAACCAGGTTCCCGATTCGTGCTTCGGTCTCGGCCTGTTGCTGCAGGTGCCCCAGCAGCTCGGTCGCCTCGGCCAGGCTTTGCCTCGCGATCAGGATGCGCGCGTACACGATGCGCTCGAAGATCTGAGACAGACTCGTGCTATCCGGCGCGTCGTCGGCGGTGCTCAGCTCGTACTCATCGGCCCAGCGCTCGGCGTCGACGAGGCGTCCCTGGCGGAGGGCCAGAAGTGCACCAGCCGCGGTAGCGAGCGCCCGGGTCCAGGGGAAGACTGCGTTTGAGTGGACGATCTGCTCGATGCGCTGAGCAACTTCGGCCGCTACCCTCGACTGGCCCTCCGCCTGATGGACAAGCATCAGACGTACGAGGCCGTCGATCTCGTCTTCGGGGTTTGCCCACTGCTCGCCCAGCGCGACCGCTTTCTCGGCGGCGAGCCTAGCTCCGACGAGGTCGTTGCACTCGTACAGCACGGTGCTCAGGCCAGAATAGGCTCCTCCGGCCAGCGCGGCCAGGGGCCCGCCCCGCGCCTCACTCACCTGGATGACCTGATGCAGAAGGTCCGCGGCCTGGCGCAGGCGCCCCTGGCTCATCAGCACATAGGCGCGGAGCCGCAGCGCCAGCGTTGCCATCGGCAGATTTTCGGCCGCGAAGCTCAAGCGGCTCGCTTCGACCAGGGCGTTGTTCGCCGCTGGCAGATCGCCGCTGATGTCATAGGCAAGGCCGAGCGCGAGGACAGCGCTGGCGCGGCTGAACACGTCTTGCTCGGGCAGCGTTTCGAGGGCGATTTGAGCGTAATGGATCGCCGTGGCGGCATCAGCCCGCATCGCCGCGAGTGCCGCCCTCAGACTCGCCACCTCGCCGTCGAGGTCTCGTCCGTCCGAGTCGCGGGTGGCCGAATCCTTCTGCTCGGCCGCGGAGGCGAACCAGCTCTCGGCTCGGGCAACCCAGTGCTCGGCGTCGTCGAGCCATCCGGATGACAGGAGTGCCCCGGCGTAATACAGACAGAGGCGTGGTCGGGCAGCGATGGCCTCTTCGGGAAGTCGTCCGACCAGACTCAGCACGGCCGCGCATTCGTTGCGCGCGAGCATCCCGCGTGCTGCCTCCTCGATCAGACGCGCTGCCTCCTCCATGTCGGGAATCGCAAGTAGGTGCTCCACGGCCTCGACGATCAACCCCTCGCCTTCCAGCCAACCCGCGGCGCGCCGGTGCAGATCAGGGATCTCGGCCGAGCGCTCCTCGCGAAGCCGGTGGCGCAGCAGATCTCGAAAGAGGTGATCATAGCGGTACCAGCGCCCTTCGTCGTCGAGACGGATCAGGAAGAGATTTGCCTGCTCCAGGCGGATGAGCATCGCCTGCCCGTCGTGCTGGCCGGTGAGCGCGTCGCACAGCGGCCCACACAGCCGCTCGAGAATCGCGGTCTGAACCAGAAACGACTGGACCTCGGGTGGCTGGGCGGCCAGGACCTCGTCTCCCAGGTAGGTCAGGACGTAGCGATGACTGCCGCCGAAGCTGGCGATGAATCGCGACGGATCCGGGTGACCCTGGAGCGACAGCGCAGCCAGCTGGAGGCCCGCGGCCCAGCCGTCAGTTCGCTCGGCGAGCCGGGCAGTGTCCTCGGCCGACAGGCGCAGCCCCATGACCTCACCGAGCCAGGCCGCCACCTCGTCCGGCTGAAAACGCAGGTCGTCGGCGCGGATCTCGCTCACCTGGTCGTACGCGCGGAGGCGGGCGAGCGGGAGCGGCGGCTCGCTCCGGCTGGCCAGGTAGAGGTGCAGCTGAGGCGGGGGATGCGCGAGCAGGAGAGCGATGGATTCGTGGATCGCCGGCGCGGTAATCAGGTGATAGTCATCGAGGACGAGGACAACGTCGTCGGCCAGCGCGGCGATGGCGTTGATCAGGGTACGGAGCACAGTCGCGAGCGGCGGTGGATGGGGAAGCTGAAGCATCGCCAGCGGCGTGGTAGCAACGCCGGGGTGAGCACTTTCGAGCGCGGTCAGGACGTAGGTCCAGAACTGGATCGGATCGTTGTCGCCAGCGTCCAGCGACACCCAGGCAGCCGGGCCTGGCACGCGCGGGAGCCAGGCGCAGAGCGCTGTTGTCTTCCCGAAGCCGGCCGGGGCTGCGAGGACGGTCAGCGGACGCTCCAGCCCGCGATCCAGCCGCTGGAAGACGCGTGGACGGCTGAGCAGACGGCTGGGGGCGCGCGGCACGTGCAGCTTGGTCGACAGGACGACCGTCGAGGGCGACGTGACGTTAGTCGTCACCACTCGTCGGCTCCCCGGATCGGGCTCGGCCGCCGGCACTGCGTGGGCGGTTCGGTCACTGGCGACCGAATCAACTGCTGCCCGAGGCTCGCCCCCAGTACCGTTGGCGAGGGCATCGTCGGCGAGACTGGCCAGTGCCGCGGCGACCTCTTCCAACCGCGCCAGCGAGACGTCGGCAGTTCGACCGAGATAGCGCTTGGCCATCCGACCGCCTGCCCGGCGATAGGCGTACCAGTAGGTGCCGCCGCGCTGCACCGTCTCCTTGCGGACCGTGCAGACGTCGCCAGATCGGCTCTGAAACGAGAACGACACGACGCCGCTGAGCCAATCGATCCAGGCTGGGCCATCCGGTGTGATCTCCAGAGGCTCGCCATCGGCGCCGTTTCGCAGGTCGTAGGCGCCGGTCTCTGGGCACCAGCGGAGCAGGTACGGTGCGCGCCGGGGCATGCACGGCTCCATCCGCGATTGATGCTACCTAACCGGTTAGGACGAAAAGCAGTCTAGCACACTCCGAGTTAGGTAGCAAAAGAGGCCTGGCTCCCGCGGTAGGTGGGGCTATCCCGACGGGCGGTGGAGGTTCAGCCCATCAGCGGGAAACTGCTCGTCGAAGGTGTAAAGAGGTGCCCTGATGGTATCCATCGGGAATGCAGCTTCGCAACCGCGCACTGCGCCCAACGTATGGAGCGTATGACGTGAGACCCAGCCGTATTATTGTGGTCAGGTCGACATCATACCGCAAGGCGACTGCCCTCAAGAAAGCCAGAGCGTATGCTCTCTGACTCGGCTCACCCATGCCGCTCTCCGAAGGTCCAGGTGTCGATGGCTAGCCCGGATTATTCATGAAGGGGGTGTAAGCGAAAACCTGCGGCGTTATGGTCGAGTTGTACAGCGTCTTGACTGAACCCAGAGGGCCTGCGTACGTCCCCCTTCGCTGCCCAGACGGACCGTCCGCTCGATGCGGCTTTCGTGACGGTTGCTTGACCTCGGACGGTGGGTTGCCCTGGCTCGCCGAGGCGGAGAAGGAGTTGGCTCTCTGTTCCGCTTTCGCGCGGTACCTGACCGACGGGCGCGCGGATCCGAGCCGCTCCCGCCACAGCCTCGAGATGCTCGTCCGGCGGGTCTTCCAGCTGGCCTGTGGCGAGGAGGACCAGGACGACGCTGACGCCCTGCGGGCGGATCCGCTTTTCACGCCCGTCTGCGGCCAACTTCCCGAATCCGGCCACGACCTTGCCAATCGGCCTACCCTCTCGCGCCTGGACAACTGCGTCGATCGGCGCATCTGCAAGCGCCTCGCCTTGGCGTTAGTCACCCTGTACCTGCGCCAGCGCGAGCACGACGGCCCTCGCCGCGGATTCTCCGCGACTGCGACAGCACCGATGACCCGACGCACGGCGACCGGGAGGGCTCCGGCTACCAGGGCTACGACCGCCAGCATATGTCCCATCCCCTCCTGGTCTTCGACGGTGGCACGGCGCACCTCATCACTGCCATCCTGCGCCCCGGCACCGTCCACGCAAACCGCGCCGCCGTGCTCATCCTGGGCCGGCTGGTCCGTCCCCTCTGAGCACGCTGGCCCCACGTCCCGATCGAGCTGCGCGCCGACAGCGGCTTCGCCCTTCCGCGCGTCGACCGGTTCTGCAAGGGGCACGGGGTGACGTATACCTTCGGCCGGGCGATCAGCTCTCGGCTCACGCCCCTCGCACAGGCTGTCCTCGCCGGGGCCGTCGCTTAGCAAAAAGCGACCGGCGCCCCCAGGTCCGTCATTGCGCCAGTACGCCTGGAGATGCTCCACCTCGCGGCTCTAAAGGTCGGCGGCCACGTCTACTAGTACGCTTTGACCGCGTCCCTCTGCGCCTCGTGAGCAGCTATCCCGGCCGGACACTCTGTCCTATTCTTGGCCGTTACCCGAGGCGCTGTGGATAATCCGGTCTGGCCAATCGTCTGCTGCGCTACCTGGGAATGCCTCTGTTCCACCGAACCCGGCCTGACGGAAGCCTGTCGTCGACCTGCCTCATCCACCGGGACAGCAAGAACGAGGTGAGGAGGTTTCTGCCGAGAGGATACCGTGCCGCCTGTCCGAGCGATAGCGCGTTACCAGCATCGCCGCGACGGCACCGCGCAAAGAGGTCGACCAGTCTCTGGTGGGCAATGAGGGACTCGAACCCCCGACCGCACGGATGTAAGCCGTGTGCTCTACCCACTGAGCTAATTGCCCGCTCTCATCCTGTGTGTATCATATCAGCTTCCCGGTGAGACGGCAAACCCGGGCGTAGCGCGCCCGTCACCGATCGTCAGAACCGGGGACAGAGCCACGTCGCTAAGGAGTTTCCCCGGGTTCAGGAGGTTGTCCGGGTCGAGCGTACGCTTGATCTGCCGCATCAACGCCAGGGCAGCGGAATCCACGCTTGCCGGCATGAAGGCCCGCTTGAGCAGGCCGATGCCGTGCTCGCCCGAAAGGGTACCGCCGAGGCGGAGGGCCTCAGCAAAGATCTCCCGAGCCGCCAGGGCCACCCGCTCCATCTCTGCCGCGTCGCGCAGGTCACAGAGGATGTTCGGGTGAAGGTTGCCGTCGCCGATATGGCCGAAAAGGGGGATGAGAAGATTGTAGCGCGCGGCAATCTCCTGGACCGCCCGCACCATGGCCGGGATCGCGCTCCGGGGGACCGAGATATCCTCGCCCAGCTTGTTCGGGCGGATGCGGCCGAACGACGATGACGTCGAGCGACGGGCACGCCACAGCCGAGCGCTGTCCTCCTCTGAGCTGGCCGGCTCGACGATCGTAGCGCCAGCCGAGCGGCACGCCTGGACGACGGTGTCTAACTGATCGGGGATGCTCATCTCGTCGCCGTCTACGTCGATCAGGAGCACGGCTTCGCTCTCGGTCGGGAGGCCGGCCTGCAGGTACTCCTCGACGCATCGCAAGGTGATCTGGTCCATCATCTCGAGTGCGAGCGGGAGGATCCCCCCGCTGAGGACCGTGCCCACCGCCCGGGCAGCTTCCTCCAGGTGATCGAACGCGGCCATCACTGTTCCGCGGGCGGCTGGCTTGGGCAGGAGCCGGACGGTCACCTCGGAGATGACGCCGAGCGTGCCCTCCGATCCAACGAAGAGGCGCAGGAGGTGATGGTCTGGCCCCGGCTGGTGGGAACGGCCTCCCAGACGCACCACGTCACCGTCGGGGAGAACGACCTCCAGGCCGATCACGTAGTCCTTCGTCCCGCCATACTTGAGGCACCGGGGCCCGCTCGCACTGGTTGCCACATTACCGCCAATCGTTGCCTGGTTCAGGCTCGCCGGATCCGGCGGGTAGAACAGGCCGTGGCGCTCGGCCGCGGCCTGGAGCGCCGCATTGACCACACCGGGCTGAACCACGGCAGTGAGAGAGTGCGCATCGAGGGCCAGAATATGGTGCATCAGGGTCGTGCTCAGGACAATTCCCCCCGCGTGCGGGACCGCGCCACCCGCAAGGCCCGATCCGCCGCCGCGTGGGATAACCGGCATCTGGTGGCGGCGGGCGATCCGCAGGACCGCTGCGATTTCCTCGGTGCTCGTTACCGCGACGACAACATCTGGCGTCTGGTCGAGCCAGGTACCGTCATAGCCGTGAACCAGCAGGTCTTCCGGCTCGGTCAGGACGCGGCCGCGCGGGAGAACCGCGCACAGATCCGCAATGAGGGCGCGTGAGGCTGGCACCGAACCTGTCCTGATCGCGATCTGGTATGATGGAGATGGCCATTGCCGCGTCCGCGCGGCGCGGCGGCCGACCGCGCGATGGCGATTCACGTCAGCGCGCCGGAGAGCTCACGAGCAATAGGAAGCGGGCAATGCAGATTATTCCAGCGATTGACGTGAAAGACGGTCGCTGTGTCCGATTGTACCAGGGAGACTACCACCGTGTCACCGTGTACAGCGATCAGCCCGCCCGGCTTGCTCGGCGCTGGGAGGATGAAGGGGCACGCCTTCTCCACGTCGTGGATCTCGATGGTGCCTACCACGGCGCACCGCGCAACCTGAAGGCCATTGGCGAGATTATCCGGGCGGTCGAGATTCCGGTTCAGGTCGGAGGCGGGCTGCGGACGATCGAGGCGATCGCTACCGTGCTGGAGCTCGGGGCCGCGCGGGTGGTCCTGGGAACTGCCGCGGTTGAGGATCGGTCGCTGGTCGCGATGGCCGCGGCGCGCTGGCCCGGGCGGGTAGCGGTGGCGATCGATGCCCGGGGCGGTATTGTCATGACGCGGGGGTGGCAGCAGAGGTCGGAGCGCCCGGCAAAATCAGTTGCCCGAGATGTTGTGCTCGACGGTGCCTCCTGCCTGATCTACACCGATATCGAGCGCGACGGTACCCTGACCGAGCCGAACTATACCGCGACGGCTGAGATCGTCGCCGCTGTGCCGGTTCCGGTGATCGCCTCGGGTGGGGTGGCCAGCATAGAGCACCTGCGCCGCCTCCAGGCAGTGGGCGTCGAGGGCGTTATCGTGGGACAGGCGCTGTACACCGGCGCAGTCCGACTAGCCGATGCCCTGGCGCTCGATGAGTGATCGCGATGGAGGAAGCGGTGGGTTCAGGGGCGCCTTGCCGCAGCCGCGTCGGCCGGGGCGACAGACGGGAGGCGGCGTGCTGACGCGGCGCATCATCCCGTGTCTCGACGTAACCAACGGCCGGGTAGTCAAGGGGATCGAGTTTGCTCACCTCCGTGATGCCGGTGATCCGGTCGAGCTGGCCGCCTTCTATGATGCCGAGGGCGCGGATGAGCTGGTTTTTCTTGACATAACTGCGAGTGCGGATCACCGGGAGACGATGGTGGATGTGGTCGAGCGGACCGCGGATCAGGTATTCATCCCGCTGACGGTCGGGGGCGGTATCCGCACGGTCGAAGATGTCCGGCGCATGCTCGCGGCGGGAGCTGACAAAGTCGCGATCAATACCGCGGCGGTCGCGACCCCAGATCTGGTACGGCAGGCCGCCGAGCGGTTTGGGAGCCAGTGTATCGTTGTGGCAATTGATGCCCGTCGGGTACACGGTGCTGATCCGCCCCAATGGCTGGTGTACACGCACGGTGGACGGACGCCGACTGGCCTGGATGCGGTCGAGTGGGCTCGTCGGGTGGCCGATCTCGGGGCAGGTGAGATCCTGCTGACCTCGATGGATGCCGATGGAACCCTCGCCGGTTACGACCTGGCGCTGACGGCGGCTGTCGCTGATGCGGTGGCCATTCCGGTAATCGCCTCGGGCGGTGCGGGCGAGCTCGGCCATCTCTACGATGCCCTGACTGTTGGGAAGGCGGATGCTGTCCTGGTGGCCTCGATCTTCCACTACGGCCGCTATCGCATCCGCCAGGCGAAAGACTACCTCGCGGAGCGCGGTGTTCCGGTGCGCCGGGATATGGAGCCTGACCAGCCGTGATCGCGGCCGGGGACCGACGTATCCGTGATCGAGGGAGTGGCAGGGACGATGTACCGACGGAGCGTGATTACCGACGAGATCTCCCAGGATCTGGAGGATGTCCTCGCGGTTGCGCGGGCCTTTCATCTCGACGGCCTTGAGATCCGGACCGTCTGGGATACCCGGGTGGATCAGCTCGACGCGGCGGCAGTGCGCCGCCTGCGCGAGGCGGTGGATCGCTCCGGCCTCGTTATTGCCGCGGTTGCGCCGCCGGTGTACAAGTGCGACATCGACAGCCCGGAGGAGCGTCGGGAGCACCTGGATATCCTTCGCCGCGCGATCGATGTGGGGTTGCGCCTCGGTTCACGCATCGTGCGCACCTTCACCTTCTGGAAGAAACGGCCGCTGGCCGAGGTCTGGGAGACCTTGCTCGAAGCCTATCAGGAGCCGATTGCGATTGCCCGCTCCGCGGGGGTCATCCTGGCGATCGAAAACGAGTCTTCCTGCACGATCGGCTCGGGCAGCGATCTCGCGCGCTTCCTGGCCGCCCTCGACTGCCCGGAGGCGCGGGCGCTCTGGGATCCCTGCAATGCCTATTACGAGACTGCCGCTGAGGAGCCTTTCCCTACCGGCTACCATCAGATCCGCGACTATCTCGTCCACGTTCACGTGAAGGATGCCGTCCGGGATCCCGGTGCGGCACGGCCGCGTCTGGTCCCGCTGGGTGAGGGGGCGGTGGCCGTTGCTCCCTTCCTCCAGGCGCTCCGCCAGGATGGATACAGTGGATTTGTCTCACTGGAAACGCACTGGCGTCCGACTGCGCTGGACGAGGAGGCAGTGCGGCTTCCCGGCGGCAAGGCTTTCTCCGAGCGTGGGGCGGTTGCCACGATTCGCTGTCTCCAGAACTGGGAGGCGATGGATCAGCGCGACAGCCCGAAGAGCGTATAGCCGGGGCGGGCCAGATCCGCTGGCTCCGCGACGCGCTCGAATCCATCAGGGCGAGCAAGAGCCGCACTGATTGCCCATTTGGACAGGCTCTGGACCTTCTCCATCCCGGCGATCTCGGCGGGGGAGAAGAAGCCGACCCCGGTAATCTCGTCGCCGTCTGCCCGCGGCTCGCCCTCCAGCGGGGTGAGGCGGAAGATCACATACACGTTGGCACTCGGCGCACCCAGGGAGTGACGGAGGCCGAGGACATTCTCGACCCGTGCCCGGATGCCCGTCTCCTCGTAGACCTCCCGGACCACGGCCTCGTCAATCGGCTCGTCGTGCTCGCAATAACCACCGGGAATTTGCCACCAGCCGCGGCGGGGTTCCTGGCCGCGGCGGATCAGGAGAGCCCGCCCCTCTCGAATGACCACTCCCCCAACACCGATGCTGAACTCCCCGAAGAACACGTAGCCACAGCGCGCACAGGCAAGCCGCTCGCGCCCCCCCTCCAGGCGCGGGGTAAGCTCACTCGCACAGCGCGGACAGAATCGCATGCCTTCCTCCTTACGGAATGCCTGAACGGAATGCCTGGCGACAGCATCACGCCGATCGCCCGACCGCGTCTCAGTCGCCATCCGGACTCGCGGCGGCCGCCGGGGGACGTTTACGGTCGGAAGCCAAGCCCTCGCTCGCGGAGGCTCACGTAGGGCGGCGAGCCCCGGCCAATGATCACGTGATCCAGGACATCGATATCGAGGAGCCGCCCGGCCTCAACGATAGCGCGGGTCACCCGGATATCCTCCGGCGAGGGGGTTGGGTCCCCGGACGGATGATTGTGGACAATGGCAATGGCCGCGCAGTTCTCCCGAATGGCCGCCTTGAAGATCTCGGCCACCCGGACGGTTGACTGGTTCAGCGTACCCGTATAGAGCGTCCGGATAGACATCACACGATTTTTCGTATCGAGCAGGAAAACCCGAAGCTGTTCCTGCTCGAGCACGCTCATATCCAGCCGGACAAGGCGGGCAAGATCCTCCGGGGACTGGATCCGCTCCCGCGTGGCCGATTCCTCAAGCATGAGCCGCCGCCCCAGCTCGAGCGCTGCCTTGAGCTGGGCCGCCTTCGCCGGCCCGACGCCGTGGTAGAGCGCCAGCTCCTGGGCCGAGACCCGGGCAAGTCCAGCCAGACCATTGTACTCCCGGAGCAGGTCCCGCGCGAGGTCGGTCACCATTGTGCCGGGAACACCGGTTCGCAGGAGTATCGCCAGGAGTTCGGCGGTCGAAAGCGCGGCCGGGCCGCGCTCGAAGAGGCGCTCGCGCGGCCGCTCCGAGGGATCGAGGTCCTTGAGTGTGGGTGGCGCGGTTGCAGCGCCGTCGTTCCGCCCTCTCCCGCGGGATCCGGGCATGGGAGAGCACCCCTTAATCCTAGATGAAAATGACCCATCGGCCAGGCTTCAACCGCGGAGCATTCTAGTCAAGATGCGCGTGCGCACGCAACCGGTCGGATTTCGGCCGGCGGCCTGCTGGCTTGACCTCGATTGCACTGGGCGCCTACACTACTCAAGGCACCGGGCGCTTCGTGGGCGAACGCGTGCTGGTCGGATGCTTGGAGAGCACATGCGACTGCCGAGCGGCGATCCGGAGCGCTCCGGATACCGCTGGTCTCTTGCCAGTACAATTATTGGCAGCTTTCTGGTCCGGATCGCGGGTGCGGCAACCGGCGTTCTCCTGGGTCTCCTGCTGTCTTCGATGCATCGGAGCGGCGTTGCCGGCTCCTCGGCCGTGGTGGTAGGCGTGCTGATGGCCGCTTTCAACTTCTCCGAGCTGGTCGGGGCACTGGTGGCAGGTGTACTCATCGATCGGCGAGGCCTTCGGCCGCTCCTGCTGGCCGGTCCCCTGCTGGGGCTGGCGGCGACCATCCTGTTCGCCATTCCGACGCGCTCGCTCGGTCTGACCTGTGGGCGCCTTCTCCAGGGGCTCACGACTGCCTGTACCGTTCCGGCGGCGCTCGCCTTTCTCAGCGGTGCGACCACGGAGGGCTCGGCTGGGCGAGGCCGGATCATGGGCTTCTTCGAAGCCGGGTCAATTGGAGGGCTCGCGGTTGGCTACGCACTGGGGGGCATCCTCTGGGATCGATTCCGCCGCCAGGCTTTCTGGGGGCTTCTCATCATCTACGCGGTTGCCGTCACGCTTTTCCTGTTCGTCCGGACACCGCGCGGTATGGTGTCCCCACGGCCGCCTCGCGCAACCTGGACCGCCCTGCGCCAGACGGGTGATCTCATGCCTTCCTGGCTTGCTCTCAATGCCGCGGCAGGCCTGTGGTTCGGTCAGGCGGCGTTTCAGCTCTCCGGCGCGAATCCCAGGCCATCCCAGCTCCTTACCACCGGTCTTTCTGGAAGCACGATTGGCATGATCTTCGCTGTCTACACCGTCCTCTTCGCAGTTGGGACGATCAGCTGGGGATGGTTGATCGGGCGGGCGTCAGTTGCCACGGCCATGCGGGTCGGGGTTGGCGGTGCGCTGATGACCTCGGTAGCAATCCTGGGGATAAACCACGCGACAAGCTTTGGCGGCCCGTGGTTCTACATCCCCCTGGGCATCGGGATCGCGGCAGTAGCTGCGGAGACAGCCTTCGCCCCGGCTGCGCTGACTTTGCTGGCCGCTCGATCAGACAGTGTCCCGGAAGGACGGGGTGCCGTAATGGGCGTGTACTCGATGCTCCTCGGGGCCGGTCAGCTCGTGGGAGCGATGCTCGGCGGCCTGGTGGCGATGCCACTTGGAGTTGATGGCCTGGTCCTGACCACCGCGATCCTGGCGGTGATCGGATTGGTCAGCCTGCCGGCGAACATGGAAACCCGCCCCCGTCCGTCGCCCGAGTTGCAGGTCTCCTAGCGGCTGCCCTCCGCGACGTGCTCATGGTCCCTCTCGACCCGACCCCGCCGCGGGGCCAGGTCGAATCGCTTCAGGGCAGGTATTCCTCGCGCACTGGCGAGAAGATATCGATCGCGACGCTCTCCTCGAGCGCTCGGCAGGCATGGGGGATGTTGCCGGGGATGACGTACGCGTCGCCTGCACGGAGGATCGTGACCTGATCGCCGATCGTGAACTCGATCGCGCCGCGGACGACGTAGCCGATCTGCTCGTGCGGGTGTGCGTGTACGGGCACGACGCCGCCGCGGGCGAACGTGACCTCGGACAGCAGGGTTCGCTCGCCCCAACCCAGCGTCTTCCGTGATGAGCCTTCGGCGATCGGGACCGATGCGACATCCTGACCGCGCGTGGTCCGAGCTTGGCTCATGCCGACCGCCCCTGGATCTCGATATCCTCGACCGGCCGTCCGGCATGATTCAGCAAGATCGGGCTCCGGCGGTGACGAATCGTATCGGCATTGATCAGGCACTTCTTGACGTCGGTGCGGGAGGGAATCTCGTACATCACGTCAAGCAGGATGTCCTCGATGACCGTTCGCAGGCCGCGTGCGCCGGTCTTGAGCTTCAGTGCTTCCTCGGCTGCGGCCTCGAGGGCATCATTGGTGACCACAAGCTCAACCTTGTCGAGGGCGAGGAACTTCTGATACTGCTTGATCAGGGCGTTCTTGGGCTCGGTCAGGATCTTCATCAGCGCCTCCTTGTTCAGAGGATCGACGCTGACGACGACCGGCAGCCGGCCGATAAACTCCGGGATCAGTCCGTACTTCAGCAGGTCATCTGCGATCACCTGCTGGAGGAGTTCGGCAGAATCATCCCTGGTGCTTCCCCGCGACCAGTCTGTCTTGAAGCCGATGCTCCGCTTGCCCCCGACGCGGTCGGCGACGATCTTGTCGAGTCCCTCGAAGGCACCGCCGCAGATAAACAGGATATTGGTCGTATTGATCTGGATGAAATCCTGATGGGGATGCTTGCGCCCGCCCTGGGGGGGCACGTTGGCGATCGTTCCCTCGAGGATCTTGAGCAGGGCCTGCTGGACACCCTCGCCGGAGACGTCACGGGTGATTGACGGGTTATCGCTTTTTCGGGCGATCTTGTCGATCTCGTCGATGTAGACGATCCCCCGCTCGGCCCGGGACAGGTCAAACTCGGCGGCCTGAATCAGACGGAGCAGGATATTCTCGACGTCCTCCCCAACGTAGCCGGCCTCGGTGAGGGCAGTTGCGTCGGCAATGCAGAACGGCACATCCAGGATGCGGGCGAGGGTCTGGGCCAGGAGCGTCTTACCACAGCCAGTTGGCCCAATCAACAGGATATTGGATTTCTGGAGCTCGATGTCGTCAGCCTGTGCGCCCGCGTTAATGCGCTTGTAGTGATTGTAGACGGCAACGGCCAGGACCTTCTTGGCCCGCTCCTGACCGACCACGTACTGGTTCAGGAGCTCGACGATCCGGTGCGGCGTGGGAACCTTGGTAAGCGGCGGCTGACTGCGTGTCGGAGGTGCCTGCTCCTCGTCGATGATCTCGCGGCACAGCTCGACGCATTCATCGCAGATATAGACCGACCCTGGGCCGGCGATAAGCCGCCGGACGCTCTCCTGTCCCTTCCCGCAGAACGAGCAGTGGTATTGCCCCCGCGGTCCCTTGGTCGTGGCCATTCCCCTCTCTTCCCTCGCTGTTTCTACTCACTCGGATCATCGATGCTCGCGATGGCGCGCATGACATGTGCGGGATAAGTGGATCACGGCAATCGAACGATCACCGTGATCCACTGCGTTCAGGCTCCGACCCGAGCCGGGGCAGTCTTCGTCGATGAGAGGACCTCATCGACGATGCCGTAGGCGACCGCCTGCTCGGCGTTCATATAGAAGTCGCGATCAGTATCGCGAACGATGCGCTCCTCGTCCTGACCGGTTCGCTCGACCAGGATGCGGTTAATCAGATTGCGCAGGCGCAGGATCTCCCGGGCCTGGATCTCCATGTCCGACGCCTGGCCGCGAACACCGCCCAGCGGCTGGTGCATATGGATCGTTGCGTTGGGCAGGGCATAGCGCTTCCCCTTCGTTCCTGCGGCCAGGAGAATGGTTCCAAAGCTCGCGGCCATGCCCACGCAGATCGTGGAGACCGGCGGACGAATCAGTTGCATCGTATCATAAATTGCCAGTCCCGCGTAGATCTCGCCGCCCGGCGTGTTGATGTAGAGGTTGATATCCTTTTCCGGATCTTCACGATCCAGGTACAGGAGCTGGGCGACGACCAGATTCGCGACCTGGGCGTCAATCGGCGTTCCCAGGAAGATAATTCGCTCGCGCAGCAGGAGCGAATAGATATCAAAGGCCCGCTCGATCCGTCCGGTGTTCTCGATCACCATCGGAATGATCTCGCGGGGGGGAACGATCAGATCAGACATTGATCACGTCTCCTCGCAGGTGCACGGGTGCGCGGCCTCAGCCCTGGGGACCAGCGCTGTCCTCCACCCTTTCCTCCCCGCCAGGGCGGGGAGCGGCGTCGGTCGGGGCCTCTGCGCCAGCTGCTGGCAACGCCGCGGCTTCGTCGGCGGCATCGGGCGCTGGCTGCTGGGCGATCTCTACCAGCCGGGCGATCGCCTTGCGCATCCGCAGTCGACTTTCGATCTGCTCGCGCTGCTCGCGCGTATTCAGCCGCTCACGGATCGCACGAGCGGCCGGGCCGAACTGGGCGGCCATCGCCTCAATCTCGGCGGTCACCTCGCTCGGCGAGACGGTAATATGCTCGCGCTCCGCAATCTGATCCAGAACCAGCGTATTCCGCAGGCGGCGCACGGCCCGCTCCCGCTCCTGCTCGCGTACCTGCTCGGGGGTGAGGTGAAGGGCTCGCAGGTACTCTTCCCAGGAGATGCGCTGGGCCGCGAGATCTCCCTTGATCTCCTCGATCTGGGCATCGATTTGCCGCTCAATCATGATCTCCGGGATGTCGACCGTTGAGCGCTCGACGACCATCTGGAGGAGCGTCTCCTCGTAGGCCCGCCGAGCCTCGCGCTCCAGGCGCGCCTGGATCTCCCGCCGCACGGTCTCTCGCAGGCCCTCGAGGGTATCACCGCCCCCAACGGCTCGGGCGAACTCATCATCGAGCGGCGGGAGGTGCTTCTCCTTGACCTCGTGGACCTTGACCTCGAAGACGATCGACTGATTGGCCAGGCTCGGGTCCGAGATATCCGCGGGAAGGGTCAGGCCGAATCGCTTCTCACTACCGGGCGTCAGGCCGATCAGCTCTTCATCGAAGCCCGGCGCGAACTCCGGCGGGTTCCGCGGGTTGATCAGGTGTTCGTGCTTCTGTTCGTTATAGATCACCCGCCCGCCAGCGGTGTGCAGAACCGTCTCGCCGCCCGGACCATAGAGCGTCGGCACCGCACCGACCGTTCCCTTGACATCGATGAGAACGCGATCACCTTCGCGGGCCCCGCGGTCCACCGATACCCATTCGGCGCGCTCCTCGCGCAGCGCATCGATGGCCTGATTCACCTGCTCGGCGGTCGCCTCGACGGCAACCGGCTGAAGGCGGATGCTCTGGTAGTCTCCCAGCTCGACGGTCGGGGCAACCGGCACTGCCGCCTCGAAGATCAGCGGCTCGCCAGGGCGAAACTCCGGCCGTGCGGCGATATCGGCCTCCCCGATCGGGTGAATATCGGTCTCCCGCAGGGCCTGACGGAACGAGTCATTAATCAGGCGCTCGATCCCCTCTTCTTGAATGACCTGCGGACCTCCGAGGTAGCGCTCGACCAGGGGCCGCGGTGCCCGGCCCGGACGAAATCCCGGTACACGGACGCGCCGGCTGATATCGCGGTAGGTCCGATCGATCGCTTCCTCGACCTGTTCGGGCGGAATCTCAATACGGAGCAGGACCTTGCTCTGGGGAAGTCTCTCGGCGGTAACCTTCACACTGTTCTCCAGGGCATCTATCGACCGCGCCTATGGATATGACACGCGAAGATTATAACACAACTCCTGCAGCCTCACGGCGGCCAGCAGACGGGAAGCCGCTCGGGGGATCCGTCGCCGTCGGGGCAGGCCGGTCGCACAGCGAGGACCGGCCTCCCACACGGATCTTATACCAGATCCTGCCCGTTTCGACTACGCCGTCCCGTCCTGGCGGTCGAAGCGAGCTCTTGCCGCCTGTGGTTCAATCTGTTACCCTGGTAAATAGGTCGTACTGCGATATAAATCGCTGGCACGGCGCACTGGCGCCAGCGCTATCGCGGCACTACCCACCGCGCCCGGTGCCTGTCGCCCGGGATAAAGAGGCTTTCCCATGCAGTCGTCAAACGTCGGTCGTGCCCCCGGGGATGAATATTGTGCCCTGGCTGAGTTCCGGTATCTCATTCGTGATTTCCTCGCGGCAAGCGAGCGGATCGCCCGGGCCCACGGCCTGTCTCCCCAGCAGCATCAGCTCTTGCTGGCGGTCCGGGGGTGTCCGCCGGGCACCGAGCCCACCATCGGCTATCTGGCCCGGCGTCTTCTCATCCGCCATCACAGTGTCGTGGGACTGGTTAACCGCCTTGCTCGGCGCGGACTCGTCGTCCGGACGCCAGAGGGCGAGGATCGCCGGCGCGTCGCGGTGCGCCTGACTGCGCAGGGGGCGGCGATCCTCCGCGATCTGTCCGCCGAGCATCGCCGTGAAATCCGCTTGCGGGCCCCCCGTCTGGTCGAGGCTCTGGGGGCGGTCATCGCGTTGGGCACGGGTGATCCGCTCGAAGGTGCGGTGTCTCCCGCGCCGGGTGAGGATGGCGTGCGCGGGCGGGCACGGGATCCCTGCACCGGCTGACGCCGGTGCACGCCGGCGTCCCCTCGCTCTTGTGCCCGCGCCAGGAATCACGCTCCAGAGAGCAGGGCTCTGAGCGCTGGACGGACTATCGCGTGTCTGGCGTGGGCTCTGGTCTCCGTCTGGCTTCTATGTGTGAACTTCCAAACTTCCAAAGGAGGATCTCCCATGGGACCGGGATCGTTCTGGGAACGGACGGACGGTCGTCAGGCCCTGATCCTGAGCGGGGCAGCCATCCTGCTCGGTCTGCTTGGTGCGTTCGCCGCCCTGGTTCTCTATCGCCTCATCATGCTCTTCACGAACCTTTCTTTTTATCGTCGGGTCAGTACAGCGGTGGTCTATCCCCCCGATCACCTTACTGTACCGATGATTCTTCTCCCGGCACTCGGGGGACTGATCGTAGGCGTTATGGCGCGCTACGGTACCGATCGCATTCGCGGTCACGGCATTCCCGAAGCGATGGAGGCCATCATCACTCGAAAGAGCCGGGTCGAGCCGCGCGTGGCCGTCTTAAAGCCTGTCTCGGCCGCGATCGCCGTCGGGACAGGGGGGCCATTCGGTGCAGAAGGACCCATCATCCAGACCGGCGGGGCCCTGGCATCGCTCATTGGACAGCTTCTCCATCTGACCGCTGACGAGCGGAAGGTCTTTCTCGCGTGCGGCGCGGCAGCCGGCATGGTGGGCATCTTTAACACGCCGATGGCCGCGGTTGCCCTGGCCGTCGAACTCCTGCTCTTCGAGTTTCGCGCGCGCTCGCTGGTGCCGGTGGTGGTCGCCAGTGCTGTCGCGGCGGTTGCGCGCTCTTTCCTCCTCGGCACGCAGCGCATGTTTCCGACTCCACCGCTCGCGAACGGGACGCCCGTTGCCCTTCTCTACATCCTGCCGTTAGGGGTTCTCATCGGGATCGCCGCGGTTATCGTGAGCAAGGGGCTCTTCCTGGTTGAGGAGCTCTTCGAAGAGACACTGCGGATTCCGATGGTCCTTGCACCCGCCTTGGGGGGACTGCTGCTCGGCATCATCGGCTATGTCGAGCCGCGTGTTCTCGGTATGGGGTATCCGACGATCAGCGCACTCATCGCGGGACAGTTCACCCCTGCTCGCGCGCTCGCGCTGGCCGCGGCGAAGACGGTCGCGCTATGGGCGGCGCTTGGCTCTGGCACCTCGGGCGGATTACTGGCCCCGATGCTCCTGATTGGCGCCGGGATCGGGAGCGCGTACGGTCAGGTCGTTGCCGCACTGGTACCGGGTGCCGGCCTCCAGCCCGGCGTTTGCGCAATCGTGGCGATGAGCGCCCTGTTTGGCGCGGCGGCCCGGGTCCCGTTCACCTCGTTCCTCTTCGCCTACGAGTTGACCGGTGATGCCGAGGCGATTGTTCCCCTGATGCTGGGCTGTATGGTCTCGGACATCGTCGCACGCCTCTTGAGCGAGCACTCAGTGATGACCGAGCGCCTGGCCCAGCGCGGGCTGGTCGTACCGCTGCGATATGAGGCCGATATCCTGACCTACCTGACCGTTGGGGCGCTGATGAGAAGCGACTTTCGAGTAGTCGATGCTGATACGCCGGTGCGCCTCCTGCTTG
This sequence comes from Chloroflexota bacterium, assembly GCA_019690095.1. Taxonomy (GTDB): domain Bacteria; phylum Chloroflexota; class UBA6077; order FW602-bin22; family CADDYW01; genus JADGGD01. The sequence continues at coordinate 8,909 of JADGGD010000014.1, read as the reverse complement.
CGGAGCTTCGAGCGGCGGAGCAGCCGGGGGCCGAGCCCGGCGCATACGCAGATCTGCGCCGTCTCCACCACTGGTGGATTGTCCAGGACAGCGATGGACGCTTCGTTGGCCTGATCACGCGCCGCCAGCTTGTCTCGGCCCAGCTTGATGAGGCCCTGCTGAACGGACCGGCACGACAGCTGGCCACGACCAGTGTCGTGGTCGCCTACCCCGATGAGACGATGCACGACGCGCTGGTCCGGATGCTCCAGAATGATCGTCCCTGGCTTCCAGTGGTCGAGCGCACGCGGCCGTGGAGGGTGGTCGGATACGTCACGCGAGAGGATGCTCTCGCGGCACGGCGGCGCCGTCTGGAGGACGAAGTTATTCGCGAGGGGATTTTGCGCCTCGGCTCGTTTCGCCTGGGGGCGCGACTGGCACGCGAGATCGAGCGCCCGGCTTCCTGACCGCTGGCCTTCCGTGCACCTGGCCTGGAGGGTACTGCGCTCCGACCGCGGCGGCTCACGGCCGTGCCCATGGTCGGAGCGCCCCCGACTGGCCGGGCCGAGGTCTCTGCCGTACAATGGCCGGCCAGGGGTCGGGAGGGGCCGACGCCGATCTAGGTGCTGGAAGGAGGTCCAGGCATGGCTATTCGCATGGATTTCGAGACCTATCTCGCTGAGGGAGCGGATGCCCGCCCGGAGGATCTGATCGCCCTGGAGGATGCGGCTGGCATCGACATCGCGATTGTAATGCCGCGAGTCCAGCTCAAGCCGGATAACCGCTGGCTGGTTAAAGCACTGAAGGGCTACGAGAAGCGGTTGATTCCCTGCTGCTCAGTGAACCCTAACTTTGGTGCGGAGGCGGTCGAGGAGTTCCGCCTGGCGGTAACTGAGTGGGGCATGCGCGGCTTGAAGCTCATGCCGCCCGGCTTTGCTCTCAACCTGTCAAGCCCGGTCATGACGCCGATCATGGACCTGGCGCGTGAACTCGGCCAGCCGGTCACCATTCATACGGGGAATCCACCCGGCCACCCGCTACAGGTCGCGATGCTCGCGCGGAAGTGGCCCGAGGTGCCGATCATTCTGGACCATATGGGATACCGTGATTTCAGCGGTGACGCGATCGAGGCCGCGCTCCTGTGTCCTAATATCTATCTTGGGACAACCCTGGTCACAGTCGAGCCCGGCATGATTCGCCGGGCGGTCCAGGTACTCGGTCCAGAGCGGGTTGTCTTCGGCTCAAATGCGCCGTCGGCCTATCCCGACCTCGGCGTCGAGAACATTCGCCGTTTGAAGCTCGGCCAGGAGGCGGAGGATCTGATCCTGGGCGAAAACCTGCGCCGGATCTACCGCCTCTAGCACGGGCAGTGGATCCGGGGCCTGTTTCCAGTCGGCCAGGGCCGCGGCTCTGTCCGACTGGAAACGGCCGGGTGCTGCCGTGTCTATCCCTGGCCGATCGCGGAAATATTTCTTTCCGGACTGGCGGCCGCCAATCCGGACGTACTCCTGATCGTTCCTCGTGGCCGATCGTGGAAGCATTCCTGCTGACCGTTTCTTCTGACTTCCTGGCCCCACCGAAGGTACTAGGCGCATGGTCCCCGGCCTATCCCCGGCACCGTATACTCGTATCCGACGCGGGTGTACGAGCGGGGCACTGCGCGACCAACACGGGCATGGGGAGTCTGGATGGCTGTTGTCACGGTAATGAATCAGAAGGGCGGGGTTGGGAAGACAACCACGACCATGAATCTTGCGGCCGCGCTCCAGGAGCGCGGCTGGCGGGTTCTCGCCGTCGATTTAGATCCCCAGGGAAGCCTGACGACCTGCTGTGGGCTGACCGATCCATCCGTGGTGGCGGCACGTCCCACGATCGCCGACGCCCTGCTCACAACCGTGCACGGGCCGTTTGCGCGCCGTGCCACCGCCCGGGAGGCAGTCGTTGCGACACCTGCCGGCCTGGACATTCTGCCGGCCAACCAGCAGCTGTCCATGGCCGAGACCGCCCTGCATACCGTTTATGGGCGGGAGTATGCCCTGCGGGATACCCTCGCCGGGATTCGCGGCGAATATGATCTGATCCTCATCGACTCGGTTCCGACGCTGGGCCTGCTGGCAGTCAATGCCCTGGCCGCGGCCGAGGGCCTGATCATCCCGGTGCAGGCGGAGTACCTCGCAGTGCACGGTCTGGCCCAGCTCCTGGATAGCGTCGCGCTGGTCCGCGAGCGGCTTAATCCCGGCCTCAAGATCCTCGGGATTCTCCTCACTATGGTCGATGGCCGGACGCGCCACGGACGGGAGATCGTCGCCGCAGTCCGCGAGACCCTGACCGGCCGCATCCCGGTTTTCCAGGTGCAGATTCCAGTGCAGATTAAGCTCAAGGATGCGGCGCGCATGGGGATGAGCGTTCTCGCCTTCGATCCGAATGGGCGAGCATCCCAGGCGTATCGCGATCTCGCGACTGAGGTTATCGAGCGTCTGGAGAGTACCGTCCCCGTGGCGAGCGCGGACCGGAAGAGTGGTGTGGGTGACAGTGGGGACAGCGCCCGCGAGCGTGGCGAAGGGGTGATATGCCTCGCGGCACGTCTGGCTGCTGGTAGCCAGGCCCGGACGCCTGGCCGGGAGAGTGCGGCGGCCGGGCCCGGGCGCGAACCGGCCGGACTGCCGGTGCCTCGGCGGCCCGCAGCGTGGCTGGCCGATCGGATGGGAGATGCCGCGCCGCTCGGAACTGAGGAGCGGAGGGAAAATCCTCCCGGTGGGGAAGGTGCGGAGAGTCGAGGAACTGGCTTCGGCGGCCCTTCAGGGGCTGATTCCGGGACTACCGACGCCGGACGCGGCGACTCAGCGCGGAATGGCTCGGTTCTCAAGCGAATGGGACGGGTGCTGTCCTGGCCGATCTGAGGCCGTGGGCGAACTTGGAATGACTGCGAGGAATCCGCCGTGCGAAAGGTTGTTCGGATGCAGACCAAGGGACGAATCACCATCCCGGCCGAGCTTCGGCGCAAGCTCGGTCTGGTCCAGGGCGACTATCTCGTCGTTGAGGAAGGGCCGGGCACGGTCCTGCTGACGCCGGAGCAGATCTATCCTCTGCACTCGGAACCAGCAGCGGGCTACCCCTCGATCACTGGCTTCACGTTCGGGAGTCCAGATGGGACGGCCCACGAGAGCCCGGAGGTACTTGAGATGCGGCGGCTGGGGGAGAGCCTCCGCATGCGCCTCCGCTCACTCCCCCCGGCAGTAGGCGACGATTACTGATCGGTTCTTGCGGTGGAGACCGCGAGGCCGGTCGTCACCGGCCGCCACGGAGGGCGCTGCCGCTCGTAGGCAGCAATCTCGTCCTCATGCTGCAGGGTGAGGCCGATGTCGTCCAGGCCGTTAAGCAGGCAGTGCCGCCGGAACGGATTGATCTCGAACGGAACGGACAGTCCGTGGCTGTCCTCGACCAGATTGCGCTCCAGATCCACAGTCAGCTGGTAGCCTGGTCGCTCCTTTGCGCGCGCGATGATCTGGTTGACCGTCTCCTCAGGTAATGTGACCGGCAGGATGCCGTTCTGGAAGCAGTTGTTATAAAAGATGTCGGCGAACGATGGGGCGATGATCGCCCGAAAGCCATAATCCAGGAGTGCCCAGGGAGCGTGCTCCCGGGACGAGCCACAGCCAAAGTTGCGCCCGGCGGCCAGGATCGTCGCACCGCGATAACCCGGGTGATTCAGTTCGAAGTCCGGATTGGGCTGGCCATCCGGCAGGTAACGCCAATCAAAGAACAGGAACTGCCCGAAGCCGGTGCGCTCGACCCGTTTCAGGAACTGCTTCGGGATGATCTGATCGGTATCGACGTTTACCCGATCGAGCGGGGCAACGATGCCGGTGAGGCGGATGAAAGGCTCCATGGGGTTCAATCCTCGAAGTCCCAGTCTCGGATATCCACGAAGTGGCCGGCGATCGCCGCGGCGGCCGCCATAACCGGGCTGACCAGGTGGGTCCGACCACCCTTGCCCTGCCGTCCCTCGAAGTTGCGGTTCGAGGTCGAGGCGCAGCGCTCACCTGGGCGAAGGATGTCTGGATTCATTCCCAGGCACATGGAACAGCCCGCCTCGCGCCACTCGAATCCAGCTTCCTGGAAGATCCGGTCGAGCCCTTCTGCCTCAGCCTGGCGCTTGACTGTTGTCGAACCGGGGACGACCATGGCGCGAACGCGCGGATGGACCTTTCGCCCCCGGACCACCCGGGCGGCGGCGCGGAGATCCTCGATGCGGCTGTTGGTGCACGATCCCAGGAAAACCCGATCAATGGGGATATCCTGGATCGCCGTGCCGGGGGTCAACCCCATGTACTCCAGTGCACGCTCGGCGGCACGCCGGTCAGCCGGGTCGCTGAACGACGACGGATCGGGAACGCGGCCGGTGACCGGCACCACCATGCCCGGATTGGTTCCCCAGGTCACGAACGGGGCGAGAGAGCTCGCGTCGATCTCCACGACGCGATCGAAGTGGGCACCAGGATCGGTGGGCAGGGTCTGCCAGACCGCGAGAGCCCGCTCGAAGTCGGCACCCCGCGGAGCGCAGGGTCTTCCTTCGAGATAGGCGAAGGTCGTATCATCCGGTGCGACCATGCCCGCTCGGGCACCGGCCTCGATGGACATATTGCAGATGGTCATCCGCCCTTCCATGGACAAGGAGCGGATCGCCTCGCCGGTATACTCGACGGCATAGCCGGTAGCCCCCGCCGTGCCAATCGTCCCGATGATGCCGAGAATCACGTCTTTCGCGGTCACGCCGCGCGGCAGCCGGCCGTTGACGCGGATCTCCATTGTCTTTGGGCGGGTCTGGAGGAGGCATTGGGTGGCCAGTACGTGCTCGACCTCCGATGTCCCGATGCCGAAAGCGAGCGCGCCAAAGGCCCCGTGGGTCGACGTGTGACTGTCGCCGCAGACGATCGTCATGCCGGGTTGGGTGAGGCCGAGCTCCGGGCCGATGATGTGCACGATCCCTTGACGCGGGCTGTGGAGGTCGAAGAGCGGGATGCCGAACTCCGCACAGTTGCGCGCCAGGACCTCCATCTGACGACGCGAAATCTCATCGGTGACCGGCAGCGAGCGTGCCCAGGTCGGGACATTGTGGTCCATCGTAGCGATGGTCAGATCGGGACGCCGAACCCGCCGACCGCTCAGCCGGAGGCCGTCGAAGGCCTGGGGCGAGGTGACCTCATGGACGAGGTGGAGGTCGATGTAGAGCAGCGCCGGCTCTCCTGGCGCTTCGCGCACAACGTGGGAATCCCAGATCTTTTCAAACATCGTCCGGGCAGACATCCGTGGTCATCCTTGCAGTGTTGGTGCTTGGCGCGGCGCGTATACCGCGTCGGTCAGACTGCCAGGCGGTACCGGCAGGTCTGTTTCTCATTCTACCGGATTCTCGTCCGTCCGAAAAGGAGGTACTAGTCGGACGGCCGCGATAGTGCAGGTCGATATCAGCTGGGTGGACGGTCAGTACCGGTCAGGCCTATACTTTTTGCTGAGGAAGTCCCGCTGAGGAGGCGGAAGATCATCGAGGGCGAGGGGGCGCGCCCGCGCGGCGCGCAGTTCACTGCGGCTATCTCCAGTCTGATTGGCGATCTCCCGGGCCAGAGTACGGACCAGGGATCATCACTGGCACCTCATCCATCCCAGCGGGGATCCCTCCCGATCGGGACGCACAGGGTGCGGTTCGCATCGGTCGCACGGATCCTGGCCCTGCTGCTCTTTCTCGTGGTCGCAGTGGGCGTGCTCTGGTGGTTCCTGGCAGACCATCCAGCTTCATCCAGTCTGCCCGCTGTTGGCACGCTCGCCCCGGATTTCACCCTGGAGGATGTGGACGGGCGCGCCGTGACGCTCTCTGCGTATCGTGGGAAAACCGTTATTCTCAACTTCTGGGCGACCTGGTGTCCGCCCTGCCGCGCTGAGATGCCGGCGATCAATGCCGCGGCGCAGAGATATCCGAATGTCGTTGTCCTGGCGGTTGATCTCGAAGAGGGTCCGGCCCTCGTCAGGCCGTATGCGCAGGAGTTGGGGCTGATCTTCACTCCCGTTCTCGATACGACCGGTCGGGTCACCACGCTGTATCACGTGAGCTCACTGCCGAGCTCTTTCTTCATCGGTCCGGATGGCCGCATCCGGGCGGTCCACGTGGGGGCGATGGATGAGCGGACGATCGAGATCAATATTGGTCGTGCCTCCGGAGCCCCCTCCGGTGGAATCGTCAGGGGTGGACGAGAGCCCTCATAAGCGCAGTGCCGCGCGCGTCAGTGCCCTGGCGGGGCACGAACAGGGAGGGGAGTATGAGCGCGGTTCATCTTAACTACATTGATGGGCAGTGGTGCCCTGCGGAGAATGGGGAGACGTTCGACAGCATTGACCCGGCGACTGGCGACATCGTGGGAACAGTGGCACGCTCGACGCCGAGCGATGTTGCCGCAGCATGCCGGGCGGCCGCACGGGCCTTCGATCGCTGGCGGCTGATGCCAGCCCCCCGGCGGGCCGAGATTCTCTTCCGCGCTGGCGAAATCCTGATCCGCCGTAAAGAAGAGCTCGCCCGTCTGATGACGAGAGAGATGGGCAAGGTTCTCCAGGAGGCGCGGGGTGATGTCCAGGAAGCGATCGACATGGCATTCTATATGGCGGGTGAGGGCCGCCGTTCGTTCGGACAGACGACGCCCTCCGAACTGCCAGACAAGTTCGCTATGTCGGTCCGTGCCCCGCTCGGTGTTGTCGCGGCGATCACTCCCTGGAATTTCCCCCTAGCCATCCCGGCCTGGAAGATCTTCCCGGCCCTCGTGCTGGGAAATACCGTCGTCTACAAGCCGTCGTCGGAGACAGCCGTCACATCCAGCATGATCGTGCATACCCTCGAGGAGGCCGGTCTGCCGCCGGGGGTGCTGAATCTCGTGCACGGCCCGGGCGCGTCAGTCGGGACAGCCCTGGCCCGTCAGGATGAGGTCGTGCTGGTATCCTTTACCGGCTCGACTGAGGTGGGACGCCAGCTCACTATCGATCTGGCGCCGCAGATGAAGCGCCTTTCCCTCGAGATGGGCGGGAAGAATGCGATCATCGTGCTGGACGACGCCGACCTGGACCTGGCGGTAGATGGGATCGTCTGGAGCGCGTTTGGGACAAGCGGTCAGCGGTGCACGGCGGCAAGTCGGGTGATCGTGCATCGGCGGGTGCACGACGAGCTGATTCGGAAGCTGGTGGACCGCACTCGGCAGCTGCGCCTTGGGAACGGTCTCGACCCGGATGTTGACGTGGGGCCAGTTATTAACCGCGCCCAGCTCGAGAAGATTGACCGGTACGTGCGCATCGGCGTGCAGGAAGGGGCGCAGATCCTGACCGGTGGCCGCGTAGCGACCGGCCGGGGACTGGAGCGGGGCTTTTTCTACGAGCCCACCATCTTTGATGGTGCAACGCCAGCAATGCGAATCGCCCGGGAGGAGATCTTCGGGCCGGTGACCGCAGTGATCACGGTCGATTCGCTCGAAGAGGCGATTGCGGTGAACAACGGCGTCGAGTATGGACTGTCGAGCGCGATCTACACGCGGGATGTGAATCGGGCATTCACCGCCATGCGCGAGCTGACGACCGGCCTTGTCTATGTGAATGCCGGGACCATCGGCGCTGAGATTCACTTGCCGTTCGGAGGGACCCGGGCGACTGGCAATGGCCATCGGGAGGCCGGGACGGCGGCGCTGGACGTGTTCTCCGAATGGAAAACGATCTTTGTTGACTATTCCGGGCGGCTCCAGCGTGCCCAGATTGAGCTGGGATAAGATGGCAGCTGGAGATGACGCGGCCGGTCAGGGACTGCCGCGCAGGTACGGGGTAAAGAGGGCCTGTCGGGCGGCGTTGACCGTGCGCCAGTCTGACGTCAGCACGCTGCCGGTATCGGTGCTGCCCGGATTCAGGGCCCAGGTGATAAAGCCGAGGTGATGATAGTCCAGATAGGACAGGAGGGTGCGCTGCCAGGTGCCGCCGGTATCATAGCCCGTCTCGGGCGCCCCCATCTCCCCGACAACAACCGGAGCCAGGCCACGCTCTACGATGAACCCCCAGTGAGTGTTCCAGATGCCGGGCAGGTTACTGGGGAAATCGGGCGTGAAGAACCAGGACTGGGGATAGACAGACGGGCCGTATTCGTGCGGGCTGTAGACCAGCCGGCCGGGAATAGAGAGGTGGATCGTGGCGCGTGCTACGCCGCGGAGTTCGCCCCCGTACCAGTAGTCCTGGCCGCCGTCGTGGCCGATCCCCTGAACGAAGATGAGGAGACGCGGATTGACGGCAAGGATGGCGTTGCCGGCACGGGTCGCAGCACGGTGCCAGTCGGTACGCGGATCGCCAGCCGCCCAGGTCGCGCCGTAAGGCTCGTTCTGAAGGTCGAACCCAACCACGGTATCGTTGCCCGCGTAGCGGCGTGCCAGACGCTGCCAGTCGGCGATCCACCGCTCTTCGCTGTAGGTATCGTCGAACCAGAGCGGAGGCACCGACCACGGCGAGATCCGGTGGTGATCCAGAATGACCTTGAGCCCGAGGCGGCCGCAGGCGGCAATAATCCGGTCAAGGATCTCGAGACCGGTCAGGCCGCGCAGATCAGGATTGAGCCGGTCGTCGATGCCTGTTGGATGGAAGCCCGGCTGAATAGAGGCACTGCTGAATGGGATGCGGATGACATTATAGCCGAGCGCCTTGACGATGCCCAGGATGGTTCGGTAGCCTTGGCGGTCGAGGCCCTGCGGGGCGCCGCCTCCCAGCTCCATGCCCGACCAGGCAACGCCCGCGACGCGAATCGGTCGACCGGTTTGATCCACGATGTAGACGCCGCAGGTATGCCAGTAATCGAGGAGACGGCCATCCGGACTGCGGGCTGGCGCCAGCCCAGCCGGATCGGCGGCACAGGGGGGAGGGGG
>JADGGD010000109.1 GCA_019690095.1 Chloroflexota bacterium | reverse complement strand
TATTATGGACCTAATCGTGAGCAGACCGGCCCCTCCCCCGTGTCCGCTCGCCCCCAGCATACCACCGCCCCCGGGCAGTCACCCGCTAGAGTCCGGTTAACACCGCCGCACCCGTTCAGCGCCGGGGGACGGGCACGGAGAAGCACCACACGCCTCCCGCATCGCTCAGAACGAGACGATCCCCCTCAGCACCGGTCCCTGGCGCACCCGACGGGCCGTTCTCACCCTCCCGGGCCGGGGCGGCCGTTGAAGATCACCGGGAGGAAGACGCGCACGGGCCCAGAGCCCGCGGGTGCCGTGGCGGTGGGCACCGGGGAGGCCGACGGCGTCGGCGGCATCCCTGCTGCGGCCAGGGCCTGAACGAGAACGGCCGCGTCTGGCGATCCCCATCCCGTCGCCAGATCCCAGCCCGGCGCCGCCGCGTAGAGGAGATTACTGCCGGTGGTTATGTCATGGAAGGGCGGCGTCGGGCCCCCCGCCCGGGCCACCGCCCCATAGAGGAGAGGATCAAGGAACCCGAGACGGCGATCGGCCGCCTGGTCTGCCCGCGCGATCAGAGCGGCCCACTGGGGCGCTCCGAAGCTGGTCCCCCCCGCGCTCATCCAGGATCCATTGAAAAAGTAATAGAAGCCGGTCGTTGGATCAGCATCGTAGGCAACGTCGGGAACCCCGCGGCCGCCGGTCAGCAGGGCCTCCTGCCAGGAGGGCGGGGGAATCATCGCGCTGATCCCCCCGCCGCTCCCGCACGGGGTCAGGCAGGCCGTCACCGATCCCCAGGCGCTCTCGCTCTGATACGAGCCGTCCGGGCCGACGACAAGTGTCGTTCCCCCGACGGCCGTCACGTACGCGCTTGCGGCGGGGTAGTCCACCGCCGGGGTCAGCGACGGATAGCAGCTGTAGGCTCCGAGGTCCCCGCTCGCCACCAGCACCGTCTGCCCTTCGAGGGCGGCAGCGGCAAAGACGTCTTCAAAGGCCTGGATCAGAGCGCTTCCCAGGGCCGTCTCACAGGCCCCCAGGCTGATGCTCAGGATATCGCTCGCGTTCTCATCGATTGCGGCAATGAGCGCGTCGTAGAATCCGATCGTGCTGCAGCCTTCCCCCTCGCTCGGAAAGCTGTACAGGCGCAGGGTCGCGCCGGGGGCGATCGCCCCCGCCCATTCGAGGTCGAGGGTTGCCTCCGGGTTAGGGGGCTTCTCCGCGCTTCCCCCGTCTGCTCCGCCGTCCACCGGTACCGTCTGGACTGCCGGGGCAGGCCGCTGGAAGGTCGCCGCAAAGGTGGTCAGATCAGACGGTGAGACCACATCGCATCCCAGGATGCCGATGGTCACTCCCCGGCCGTCGAGCCCCGCCGCATTCAGAGGCGAGAAGTTGTAGGCCGTCTCGAGGTCGTCCGGTTTGTACGGCGGAAAGACCGTCCGGGACGCCTGTGGCTGAAGCGCCCCCGGGCGTCGGACGGGTGGGGGAGCCGGGCGCGGCGGAGTGTGCAGCGGGTACCAGACCGGATAGGTATCGAGCCCGATAATCGCCTCGACCAGGGGCGCCAGATCCGCCGGGAGCCGCGGATCGGTATCGGTTGCCCGAAAGCGGCGCCCCTGCTGATCGGTGTACCATCCCAGATGGACCCCCAGTGCGCGCTGGATCTGGTCGGCGGTGCCGCGGGCGGTGAGGCTCAGGCGGCTGGGCCCCGGAGAGGAGACGACGAGCCCGAACCCGCGGAGGTAGTCGGCAAGACGGGCGATCGCGACTGCTGACTGTCCGTACGCCCGGCCCAGGGCCTCCGCCCCCACTGCTCCGGGGCGCACGACCGGGGACGAGTGCGGCTGGCGAGCGGACCGGCGCAGGGCTTCGGCCGCCCCGGGCCGCAGGGCGATGGTGAGGGTCAGGGTTTGATCGGGCGCCAGGTCGCCGACGCGGGTCGCCGACCCGAGAATCGGCAGCACGTGGCCGGGGAGACTGACCCCACCGGCGGTGGCAGTGGCCGGAGGCACCGACCACAGTCCACTGCCGAAGATCAGCAATCCGCCCAGGCCCAGCCACAGCAGGCGCCGCCATGGGGCACGGCGCGGCATCAACCGGCATCCACCTCCTTTCGCACTCCCTTCCTGGCGCCAGGACAGCCGCTGGTCGGGGAGAGGCAGCAAGACAGGCCAATTCTACGGGCCGGTGCCTGGCACAGCAAGGAGATCCACCGGTCCGCGACCGCACCAGACCGGCCTCTGGCGCGCCGCACGAGAGTTCCCGCCGCCTCCGGCAAAGCGGGCCAGCCCCTGCGCATCCGGGGCATTCGGCAGGACCCGGGGCCGGCTGGCGGGCAAAATCATCCACCCGGCGCGGACCGGGCACCGCGAATTCCAGGGACACAGGCCTCGGCAGGGGGACAGGGGTGACGCCGTGCGCCGGGAAGAGCGCCGGCCCCGGGACATCGACAACCACCGGCCGCCAGCCGCGGCCGGCTGATCAGACCTGCGCCCGCCGCAGTGCACGACAGGGCGATCCACCGGATTGCCGCGGGGTGAAAGAGGCACCGGAGGCCGGAAAACCGGTATAATCCGAGAGGCGCGGCGAACGTTCGGGCACACTGCCCCTGTGGGAAGGACCTCACCGAATGGACCACAGCTTGCTTCATCAGAGCGGCACGCCGCACCGTGCGGCCGCTGCCCAGCCGGCCCCGGCCGCACGACTCGGCCTCGGATTCGCCGCGCTCGGCCTTCTCCTCGGCCTCCTCCTCATCGGCCTCGGCGAAAGCCTTCAGCGCGCCTTCGGCGGCATGACCGCCCTTGCCGCCCTCCTGCCCACCGGCTACGCCTTCGCCGCCGGCATGGTCGCAACGGTGAACCCCTGCGGCGTTCTCTTCCTGCCCTCCCTTGTCGCCTACACCGTCGGGCGTACAGACGCCCCATGGACCGGCCGCCTGCGGGCGGCCGTGGCACGCGGACTGGCGGCCACCCTCGGCTTCGTCGGGCTGTTCACCCTTGTCGGGGCCATCTTCGCCCTCGGCGGACACGCCCTCGGCGCCTGGTTTCCGGTTGGCGGGGTTGCGGTCGGCGCGGCACTCGCCCTCCTCGGCCTGGTGCTCACCCTCTCCGACCGCCCGCTCGGCCTGCTCGCCGCAAGCCGGGCGATGGGTCAGGCCAGGCCGGGCCAGGACCTCGCCTCGCTCTTCGCCTTCGGCATCGCCTACGCCGTCGCCTCGCTCGGCTGTACCCTGCCGGTCTTCCTGGTGGTGGCCGGCCTTGCCCTGGCCGCGCCCGATCCCCTCGCCGCGGTGGGCCAGTTCGTTGCCTACGCCCTCGGGATGGGGCTGGTCCTGAGCGCGGTGCTGGTCGCGGCCAGCCTCTTCCAGTCGGCGGTCCACCGCTGGCTCCGCCGGATCGTTCCCTACGTCCACCGTCTGGCCGCGGCCTTCCTGATGGGCGCCGGCCTCTACCTCGCCGTCTACTGGCTCCGGGCGGCCGGGGTCATCCCCTGACGCACGGCCGACACCCCCTCTTTCCCTCGCCCGCCGGGTCGGGTACACTGTTCTGTGGCAGGATCCCGGCCAGCCGGACGACCCGACCGCTCACCGATGCTCCGCTGGCCCGTGCCCGGTGGAGCACGCGAGGATCAGACGGATGCAGGTCTTTATCGCGCGTCAGCCTATCTTCGACCAGCGCCAGCGCGTCGCGGCCTACGAGCTGCTCTTCCGCTCCAGTGCCGAGAACCTCTTCCCGCGCACCGATGCCGACCACGCCTCCGAGTCGGTCATCAGCGAGAGCCTGCTCGTCTTCGGCTTCGGCGAGCTGACCGGCTGGAAGCGGGCGTTCATCCACTTTACCCGCGGGCTCCTGGTGCGCCAGGCGGCGATGCTCCTGCCGCCGGACAAGGTGGTGATCGAGATCCTGGAGAGCGTCGAACCCGACCCGCCGGTCCTCCGCGCCTGCGAGGCCCTGAAGAAGGGGGGCTACTGGCTCGCCCTCGGCAACTTCGCCCTGGAGCCCCGCTACGAGCGGCTTGCCGAACTCGCCGACATCATCAAGGTAGACTTCCTGGCCGCCCGGGACCACCAGCGGCGTGCCTTCGTCGAGCGCTTCCAGCCGCGGCGCATCAAGCTGCTTGCCGAGAAGGTCGAGACGCTCGACGACTTCACCGAGGCCCTGCACCTGGGCTACGATTTCTTCGAGGGCTATTTCTTCTGCACGCCCGAGATCATCTCCCGCACGGACATCCCGGTCCGCAAGCAGGCCTACCTCCGTCTCCTGCGCGACCTCAACGATCCGGAGGTCAACTTCGACCGCCTGGAGATGCTCATCAAGCAGGACGTGGCGCTCTCGGTCAAGCTCCTCCGCTACATCAACTCAGCCTGGTTCGGGCTGTCCCGGAAGGTCCTTTCGATCCGCCATGCCCTGGTGCTCCTGGGCACGGAGGTCGTGCGGCAGTGGGCTACCCTGGCAACGGTGACCGGCCTCGGCTACGACCGCCCGGACGAGCTGATCACCACCAGCCTCCTCCGGGCCACCTTCTGCGAGCGGCTGGCGGTCCCGCTGCGGATCCCTCGCCGCGCCGCCGAGCTCTTCCTTGTCGGCCTCCTCTCCCCCCTCGATGCGCTGATGGGCCGGCCGATGGACGAGCTGCTCACCGAGATCGCCGTACCGGACGATGTGCGTGCCGCCCTCCTCGGCGAGCCGTGCCACCTGCGCGAGATCTATCGGCTCGTCCTCGCCTACGAGCGCGGCGACTGGGATGGCGTCATCGCCCTGGCCACGAGCCTCCGGCTGGACGAGGACCTTCTGCCGGGGATCTACCAGCAGTCGGTCCAGTGGGTCAACCAGGTGCTGTCCACCTGAGGCGGGATGGCGCCCCCCCCGGCCTCAGTAAGCGCGGGCGAAGAGCGCCCGCCGTCGGCTGGGCTGTCCGTCGACCAGACAGCGGCCTTCCTCCTCCGGCTCGCCAAACGGGATGCAGCGGATCGTTGCGCCGGTCTGCTCCTTCACCGCCGCCTCGCAGGCCGGGCTCCCGCACCAGTGGGCGAGCACAAACCCCGGCCGCTCGCGCAGTGCCTGCTGGAGCTCTGCGAGCGTCGCCACCCGGCTGATCCGGCTGTCTCGGAAGCTCCGGGCGCGCTCGAACAGGTCCCGTCCCAGGGCCTCCAGCGTCTCGCCCACCGCATCGGCCAGCCCGTCCAGCGGCACCGCGCGCTTCTCTCGCGTATCGCGGCGCACCACCACCGCCTGGCGGCTGCGCACATCGCGCGGGCCGATCTCGACCCGGACCGGCACGCCCCGGAGCTCCCACTCGTTGAACTTCCAGCCCGGCGTCTTCTCCGAGCGGTCCACCTCGACCCGGAAGCGCGCGGCGAGCTGCCGGCGCGCCGCCTCGACCGCTTCATCCACCCCCTGCTCATCCGCTGTCTTCCCCGGAATCGGAATGATAATGACCTGGATCGGTGCCACCCGCGGCGGGAAGATCAGGCCGGAGTCATCGCCGTGGGTCATGATCACCGCGCCGACGATCCGGGTGCTCAGCCCCCAGCTCGTTGTCCAGACGTGCTTGCGCTGGCCATCGAGATCCTGGAAGGTGATATCAAAGGCGCGGGCGAAGTTCTGGCCGAGGAAGTGCGAGGTGGCTGACTGGAGCGCCTGGCCGTCCGGCATCAGGGCCTCGATCGTGTAGGTCGCTTCGGCCCCGGCGAACTTCTCCGACTCCGACTTCTGGCCCGGGATCACCGGCACCGCCAGATCACGCTCGACGAAGTCGCGGTAGATCTCGAGCATCTGCATCGTCTCGGCCTGGGCCTCCTCCGCCGTCCGGTGGGCGGTGTGGCCCTCCTGCCAGAGGAACTCGGTCGTGCGCAGGAAGAAGCGGGTTGCCTTTTCCCAGCGCACCACACTGCACCACTGATTGAGCAGGAGCGGCAGATCCCGCCACGACTGGACCCACTTTGCGTACATCGTCCCGAAGATCGCCTCGGAAGTCGGGCGGATCGCCAGGCGCTCGGGGAGCTCCTCCGCGCCGGCCGCGGTCACCCAGGCCACCTGGGGTGCGAAGCCGGCGACGTGCTCGGCCTCTTTCCTGAGCAGGCTCTCCGGCAGGAGCAGAGGGAAATAGACGTTCCGGTGGCCGGTCGCCTTGAAGCGCGCGTCGAGCAGGGCCTGCATGTTCTCCCAGAGGGCATAGCCGTAGGGGCGAAGGACCTGGAAGCCGTGAATGAGCCAGTAGTCGGCCAGTTCGGCCTTCTGGATGACCTCGGTATACCAGCGCGGCAGGTCCGCGCTCTTGGGGGTCAGCTCGGTGACATAGGTTTGTGCCATCGTCTCTGTTCCTCTCTCTCTGATCCCTCCGCTCGGCCCCGCCGGCCGCCCACCCGCGCCGGGCGCGGCCGCTCCCACGCCCCGCGCCCATAGTTTATCATCCCGGTGGATGATCGCGAGGGATCCCCGATCGGATCCCAAGAGGAGGGCCGATGCGGCGCCACCTGCGCCCCGAAGACCTGGGAGACCTGCTCATTCAGCCCCGCACCGCCGTGCTGGCAACACGCCGCGCGGATGATACGATCCTGCTCTCGCCGGTCTGGTACGAATGGCACGACGGCGGCTTCACCGTGGTCACCGGCCGCACGGATATCAAGGTACGCCACCTGCGGCGGGACCCCCGGGCCAGCATGGTCGTAGCCGAGGATGCTCCCCCCTATCGGGGGCTGGAGGTGCGGGGCATCGCCCGGCTCCTGGCAGTGAGCGACCTGGCGGTCCTCACCCGCATCGCCGCGCGCTACCTGGGCCCGGAGCGCGGGGCCGCCTACGCCCGCGAGCACACCCCGGCCGATCTGGCGCTGATCCGCCTTGAGCCTGGCGTCCTCCGCGCCTGGGACTTCGCCGACGAGTACTGAGCCCACCCTGATCGATTGCCTGCCGCAGCCGGATACGGGAAGGAATTCGCACAGGCGGGGGTGGAGGCATCCGCCAGCAGTGCGGCTGTCCCCGCGGGAAGGCCGGTCTGCTGGCCGCAGCGGCACAGTCCGCGCCGCACCGCGGCCTCACGACTGACGGCCAGGACAGGCACCGGTTGGGCGCACAGCCGCGCCTGATTGATCTGTGCTCCTGGCAAGAGAGACAGATAAGTGCGCGGGCCGCCTTGCGTGCGGCCTCAGGGGAGGACTGGCCCCCGCCCCGTGCGCCAGCGCCGGACAAACAAAAAGCCGCCGACCCCGGACAATGTGTCCGAGATCGGCGGCAGAAGAGCCGCGCGTTCTCGCGCGTGGCTAACTGCGTGTCAAGGCTCCAGCGGAACGTGCGGCGTGAGGAAACCAAGCCGCGCAATGATCGGGAGTGCCTCCCGGAGCTTCTGGAGAAGCGCCCGGTAGCGCTCGGCCTGCTTGGGCGTCATCTGACCCGAGCGGTAGGCAGGATCGAGACGCTCGCGCAGACCAACCATCACGCTATGCCATGTAAGCTCTGCATCATAGCGGACGCTATCCTGAGCATCGGCCCATTCCTCCGCGAGCGTCGGAAGGTCTTCGATCTCTACCCTCAGACGATGAAGATCGCGCTCAATGGCCTGCGCTACGGTCGTCGGCGTAGCCATCGTACCGCCTCCCGGTCAGGATGCTGAAGAATATCGCGAGAGACATCAACTGGCTGGAAGACTGTCACCCAGTAGCTGAGCCCAACACGATATTCTACCACGATCCAATCGCTGCCTTCTGGTCCCCGGTCATTCCCTGATGGTCCAATTGCAGCGAGCTGCCAGCTTCCCTTGTATCGACTCGTGAAAACACTGCTTTCGGGAGACAGCAGGACGCGCTGCGCGCTTGCGAGATAATCATCCGGAGTCGTCCCTGCTGGCCATTCCTGCAACCGCACAACGTGCTTCTGGAAGTGTTTCTCCGCTGCGGTTCTCCCTCGACGGTCAGGCGTTGGATCGAACCCCGCCCGTGCGACGTGCTCCAGCACCTCCTGCAGCTCCTGCCGCGAAAGCCGCCGCGCTCCCGTGGCCGCCTCCAGGATGAGCTGGTCGGCCCACGAGAGCGCACCACCCGCGATGGGCGCAAACTGTGCCAGCCGCAGGTAAGCCCCAGCTCGCCCGGCTTCCACAATCCCCGTCCGGCTTCGCGCGCTCGTATTCCTCCCCCCAGCGTGCGTCGTGCCAGAGGCCCTACCGGTCTTCCAGGGTGATCGCTCCGGGGCGGCACACCGCGAACCTGGCCAGACCGAGGATGGCGTGCCGCTGGTCCTTCAGGAAGATGAGCGCAGAGCTCCGTCTCCAAAGTCCCCTGCGCCCGCGACGCGGGCTCATTGAGGCCAAGGGTGTGCCTGCCCTTCCGTCGAGGGAACGGGAACCGTACCGACACTGCGGACAGCTCGCCAGCATCCCAGCAGGCTCACACGCCGTACCCACCAGCACATGACGGTTCGCCAGCCACATGCACCCGGTACTGCCCGGGCAGGGGCGTGGCATGCTGCTGGCCGTGTCTGAGCCTGCCGCCAGAATAGACGGCCCTTCTGTCCTTGAATGGGATTCACCGCAGGCGGCGGCCGGCCGCTCCCGAGCGCGACGGGGCGGGACGGCGATGGTCGGCGATCCACCCCGGGGATAACGGCGCGGGACGCCCGGCCACCCCGGCCGGCCGCTCAGGCGAAGAGCGCTTCCGCCAGCCGCTCCAGCGCCGCCCGCCCGCGCACCTCCTCGTCGAACAGCGGCACGATCGCCCGCACCTGCCCATCGAACTTCTGCCAGATCGTCTGCATGTACTCGTCCTGCATGCGCAGACGGTTCAGTACGAAGGGCGGCGGCGCGCTCCCCAGGGCGGCGGCCGAGATCCGCATGTTCACGATCACGCCCCCCACCGGAATGCCGAACTCCTCAAACCAGCTCAGAAAGCGCGTGATCACCGCGATCGGCAGGGCCTCCGGCAGGGTCACGAAGAAGAACGCCGTCTCCGCCGGATCGGTCAGGCGCTCCCGCGCCCGCTCCATCCGCTCCCGAAAGCGGAGCAGGTACTCCAGCAGCGGATCCTCTTCTTTCTTTTTAGTGAATGACAGCATCTGGCGGAGCGAGCGCGCCTCCTCCCGCGAGCGCAGCATCTTGTCCACCCACAGCGAGTACACCCGCGACATACCCAGCAGCCGACGCGCATTCGCCGTCGGCGCCGTGTCGAACACGTAGGTGTCATACGCGCCGGCCAGCATCAGGTCAACCATGTTCTCGAACATGGCCGATTCCTCGAAGGCCGGGTTCATCGTCGCCGACTCGACGAACTCGTCTGCCCGGGTGCTGATGTCCGCAAACTTGAGGAACCACTGGATCTTGTCCTTGATCTCCGCCTTCGAGCGCTCGATCGTCTCCCGGGTGTCGATCTCGTAGGCCCAGAGGTTGGGGACCCCCTCCACCGGCGTGTGCCGCCCGAAGACATCCTGGCCGAGCAGGCCGGAGAGGCTGTGGACCGGGTTGGTCGAGGCCAGGATCGTCCGCCGGCCCTGCCGTGCCGTCCAGAGCGCCGTCGCCCCGGCCATGACCGTCTTGCCAACGCCCCCCTTCCCTCCGAAGAAGATGTAGCGCAGGCCGGGGTGTTCCGCCATATAGGCGCGCATGCTCACCGCCACCCCGGGCTCTGCGGTCTTCGCATCCGTCATCTGCCTACCCTCCCGCGCCGTACATGATCTCGGCCAGCCGCTCGATCGCCGCCAGCCCGGTCACGTCCCGCTCCAGCTCCGGCACCTGGGCAAGCACCTCCGCCCCGAACAGCCGCGCGATCTCCGCCCGATAGCGCCGCTGCATCGCGATCCGGTTCCGCAGGTACTCCGGAATCTCCCGCTCCAGCAGCTCCTCGGGGATGATCCGATTGACAATGTAGCCAGCGATTGGCACGTCGAAGCGCCGAAACAGCTCCGCCGCCTGAAGGGTATCCTGAATGATCATCTGCTCCGGCACCAGCACGAAGAAGAAGGCCGTCCGCTGCCGATCGGTCAGCACCCGCGACGAGGTGTTGATCCGCCGCTTGATCTCCTCCAGCTCGCTGAGGATCTGGTCCTCCTCGAGCACCTTCTGCCGCCGCATCACCGCCGAGACCTGCTCGTACTCGCGCATCTCCTGGCGGAGACGGGTGATCCGGTTGATCCATTCGTCATAGACCTTGGCCATGCTCAGGTAGTAGAGGGCGTGGCCCAGCGGCACCAGATCATAAATGTAGTAGTCGTAGCTCCCCTCGACGACGATATCCACCACTGCGTCGAAGATCGCGCTCTCCTCCATGGCTGGCTCGGCCGAGGCCGCCTGAATGTAGTTGTCGATCTCCTCCGGCACCCGCTCAAAGCCGTACATGTCGAGGATCTTCTGCCGGATCTCCTGCTGGTAGGCCTGGATCCGCCGATCGGCG
>JADGGD010000108.1 GCA_019690095.1 Chloroflexota bacterium | reverse complement strand
GTCGACGGCGAGCCGACGGCCTTCCCGGACACGCTGGTGGGCACCGACTCGCACACCACCATGATCAACGGTCTGGGCGTCCTCGGCTGGGGCGTCGGCGGGATCGAAGCGGAGGCCGCGCTACTCGGGCAACCGCTCGAACTGCTCACACCGGTCGTGGTCGGCTTCCGGATCCACGGACAGCTCCGGGAGGGGGCCACCGCCACCGACCTCGTTCTCACCGTCACCGAGATTCTGCGTAAGAAAGGGGTTGTCGGCAAGTTCGTCGAGTTTACTGGTCCGGGGTTGAGCCAGCTTGGTCTCGCTGATCGTGCGACCCTGGCGAACATGTCGCCCGAGTACGGGGCGACCGCAGCACTTTTCCCGATCGATGCCGAGACCCTGCGCTACCTCGCGATGACCGGGCGGGATCCGGAGCACGTTGCGTTTGTCGAGCGCTACGCGAAGGCTCAAGGGCTCTTCCGCACAGATGACGGCCCCGAACCGGCTTTCGATGAGCTGATCGAGCTTGACCTGGCCACAGTAGAGCCCAGCGTGGCCGGCCCGCGGCGGCCGCAGGACCGCGTGCCCCTGGCCCGGGTCCGGGAAAGCTTTCAGGCGGCCTTTGCCGATCGGCTCGGCAACGGCCGTGACGGCCGAAGCGTCGAGGTACAGATTGGATCGGAACGGGTCACGCTGGGGAACGGCGCGGTCGTGATCGCTGCCATCACCAGCTGCACCAATACCTCGAACCCCATGGTAATGGTCGGGGCAGGGCTCCTCGCCAAGCGCGCAGTTGAGCGCGGCCTCCGCGTCAAACCAACGGTGAAGACGAGCATGGCGCCCGGCTCCAAGGTCGTCACTGATTACCTCGAGCGCGCCGGTTTACTCCCTTACCTGGAGGCGCTCGGATTCCACGTTGTGGGCTATGGCTGTACGACCTGCATCGGGAACAGTGGTCCCCTCCCCGCGCCGGTTGCCGAGGCAATCCGGGAGAACGACCTGGTGGTAGCCGCCGTACTCAGCGGCAATCGGAACTTCGAGGCACGGATTCACCCGCAGGTGCGGGCATCGTACCTGGCCTCTCCCCCTCTCGTCGTGGCATACGGCCTCGCCGGAACAATCGCGATTGATCTCACAAGCGAGCCGATCGGTTTCGATCCCAACGGCGAGCCGGTTTACCTGCGCGACATCTGGCCGTCGCCGGAGGAGGTGCGCGAGGTCATCAACCGCCACCTCAGCCCGGAGATGTTCAAGCAGGAATACGCCCGCGTCTTCGAGGGAGACGAGCGCTGGCGCCTCCTTCCGGTGCCGGAGGGGGACCTCTTCCACTGGGATCCAGCCTCGACCTATGTACGCGAGCCGCCGTTCTTCGAGGGTCTTGATCGGCCGGCCGGACTGTCAGATATCCGTGGGGCGCGGGTCCTTGCCCTGCTCGGCGACTCCGTGACGACCGATCACATTTCGCCCGCGGGTGCGATTCCTCCGGACAGCCCGGCGGGCCGCTACCTGATCGAGCATGGCGTCGAGCCGCGAGACTTCAACAGCTACGGCGCGCGCCGGGGAAATCACGAGGTCATGATCCGGGGCACCTTCGCCAACGTGCGCCTGCGCAATCAACTTGTCCCCGGGCGCGAGGGCGACTGGACAGTGCACTTCCCGACTGGCGAGGTTGTCCGGATCTACGATGCAGCGATGCGCTACCGGGAGGAGCAAACCCCTCTCCTGGTCATCGCGGGCAAGGAATACGGCTCTGGAAGCTCCCGAGACTGGGCGGCGAAAGGGCCGGCCCTGCTGGGCGTTCGGGCGGTGATCGCCGAAAGCTATGAGCGCATTCACCGAAGCAATCTGATCGGTATGGGTATCCTTCCCCTCCAGTTCCGCGAGGGCGAGAATCCGAGCATCCTCGGGCTCGACGGCCATGAGGTCTACGACATCCTGGGGATTGGCGAAGGGCTCACGCCCGGCAAAGAGCTCGTCACACGGGCCGTGCGTGCGGATGGAAGCGAGGTGCGCTTCTCGGTCATCGCCCGCGTGGATACGCCGCTCGAGGTGACGTATCTGAGCCACGGCGGCATCCTTCCGACGGTCCTGAAGGAGCTCCTTGCTCAACAGTAAGGAAGGGACGAAGGGATGAGCAGAACCCCTCAGCACGCCGGGTAAGGTCATGGCCGAGATCTTCCGCAGTGTAGACCTGACATCCCTGCAGACACTTCCGCAGCTGACACGACGTGATCGGGAAGTGCTCGAGCGCTTGCTCTGGCTCGCGCCGGACGTTGCGGTCTCGACCGCCGCTGCAGTCCTTCGGGCTCACCTCCCGGAGCTTCATGCGGCGCTCTTCGCTGACCGGCAGCGGCCCGAGATCGGCCAGCTGGCGCGCGCCCTCGTCTACCTGGGGCTGGCGATGGCCGCCCCGGCCCAGGGGAAGATCCTGCCGGTGCTGACCCGGGAAGATCTCCATCAGGCGAATCGGCAGGTTGCCGAGCGCCTGGCCCGCTGGAGCGCCGCTTCCTTCCTGGGAGCCCAGGAGCTCGTCGCCGCCGAGACGATCCCGGATCCCGAGCTACGCGCCCTGCTCGATGCGCTTGTCGAGCGCGTGAGCCGCCATACGAACCGCGATCCCCGATGGCTTCGGGCAGTCGTCTTCGGCGAGGCCGGAACGCTGTACGCGCGTTTGTCTCAGGCCTGCCGCGAACAGTTCAGCCGTGCTGTGGACCTCGAGCGGGCGAATGCGCACCTCGAGCGCATCGCCCGGACCCGTGACCTGGTTGTCGATGCCCTCGCCGCGGAGGAGACCACGGCGCGATTCGACGCGGCCAAGCAGGCGGAATACATCGCCCGACTGCGCCGCTTCGGCTGGGAGGAGTTCACCGCCAGCAGCGGTCGTACACTGCGCGACATCGCCGCCGAGGCCGCGCGGCATGGCCTGATCGCCCGCACCTCCTTCGCCCTGACCGATGAATGGATTGCGCACGGAGCTAGTCAGCCGACAACCGGGCGGCGCTACTTCATTCGTCCCGCGCTGCTGCCAGACTCGGAAGGTCTGGCTCTCTGGGCCCAGGAAGAGCGTCTCAAGCCGCTCCAGAAGATGCTGGCCGGCGACCCGCGAGAGACCGGCCTGCGGCTCGGTCTCGGCTCGGTCGAACTCTTCCTCGAATACATTGTTCGGACCGGCCGGGTCAACTTCCTGGATGGACGGTGGACGCGGACGAGCAACCGGTTCGACGGCATGCAGACGCGCTTCGGGGCTGTTGATGGATCAGGCTACGCGATCACCATCTTCCCCGGAGCGCGCCTCGACGAGAACGTTGGCATCTGCCCGGTCATCGAGGTGCTCGAGACGGCGGTATCTTCATCTGCGAATCTGATCGATCTGACCCCCACCTAAGGATCCGGCGGCAGACGATCCACCGGACCGTGCTCCGGGAGAGGGCCGGCGTCCGGCTGATCGTCCGCCATCGGGCGGGGCTCGGTGCGCCCAAAGCGCTCCTCCAGGAAGCGGCGGTTCGTGAGGAGGCGATCAAGATTCTGCCGCTGCAGGCCGGCTGCAATCTCATCGAGCTTGCGGTCCAGGAGATCAAGCTGCTCTCTCAGCTCCTGGAGCGCCGTCTTCCCATTTGGCGTTACCACACGATCGCGCATCATCGGGGGCAGGGAAAGGTAGGCCTGCACTGTGCGCGGGAGATAATCACTGGCTATCTGTCGCACGGTGTACAGGTCCTCCGAGAACGGAGGGAAGCGACTCGCGTGGTCCTGGAGCACCGCAGCCTTGCGGCGAATCTGCTCTACCTTGACCCGCAGATCAACAGGCAGGGCATCGACCGGGGAGGCCGGGCGCGCAGACGGCGATGGTGGGACCGGCCGCGCCCACGTCGCCCGCCGCACGTCATGCCGGGCCCATCCTCCACGTCGTGGGCGGTTAGCAAAGGACAGCCCCGCCCAGAGGAGCAGGCCAAGGGCAAGCCAGGGTAACACAGCGTGCCAGAGGAAGATGCCGAGGACGATCAGCGCCGGGATCACGACGGCGAAGAGGAATGCCAGCGTCACAGCAGCCGCCAGGAGCAGCCAGAGCCACCGCACCGATTTCACCCTCCTTCCGCGGCGGCCGGCAGTTGAAGCTCTTCATCGAGCTGATCCGCCTGGACCCGGGCGAACTCGGAGGACCGGGCTCGCTCGATGTACCCGCGCGCCTTCTCCACCTCGACTGACAGCCCCTGGATTGTCTGGTGCATCGTCTCGAGGGCGGACTGTTTGAACGAATCGATCGCGTCAATGGTCGCGTAGACATTGTTGAAGGCAGCCTGGAGCTTCTCAACGCTCACCACCGCGCCAGCAGCCTGGCCCTGGATCTCGCCTGCCTGCTGCCGGAGCACCTGGGATGTCGCTTCGATGAGCTGGCCGGTGGCAGTATTCAGGGCGCTGATCTGATCAAGCACCAGGCGCTGGTTGCCTAGCGCCAGCGCCACGATCACTGCCGTCCGCAGGGCCGCAATGGTGGTCGTCGTAGCGCGCTCGATGCCCCGGATCAGCTCGACGTTGTTCCGGCGGATGAGATCCAGCGCCAGGTAGCCCTGCAGATGAACCGAAAGCTGGGTCAGGAGATCCTGGCGCTTCTGACGCACGTGGAATAGGACGTCTTCCCGCAGCGCCCGCGCTTTTTCCGGGTCAGTCGCCTCTAGCTCGGCGATGCGCGCGGTCAGTGTCTCATCCAGCTTTGCCGTCATATAGGCGTACCGCTCCAGACGGCCCTTCAGATCCCACAGGTGGGCCTTCTCCTGCTCGATCGCGGCGTTATCCCGCGTCAGTTCATCGCGGCCGCGGTAGAGGGTTGTGATAATCGCGTCAATATGTCCCTGGGCAGACTGATACGACCGGAGGTAGTCTGCGATGCGGTCGCGGATCGGCAGTCGATTGAGCAGACCACGGCGGCGCCCCAGGTGACGTGAGGGGTCCAGGCTCTCGAGCTGACGGCGCAGGGCGAGGAGAGCGCTGAAGATCTGCGACCCCTGACTGAGAGGGCCATTCTGCAGAGCCGCAGTCGGCCGATCGAGAAAGCGGCTTGATGCCTCGGCCGACCGACGGATCTCCGCGTCTCCCAACTGGCGGATCGAGCGCACCTTGCGCTCAAAGGCGGGCGACTGAGCGTCAACCTGGACGATCGAGTCCACAAAGGATTGAACAGCCTCTTCGATCTGGCGGGCCGCTGCTGCGTCGAGGTGGATCTCAGACGGCACGGACCCGACCGTGATGCCGGTGAGCGAGGACGCCGGATCAGGGGCCAGCCCTTCTCCGGCCGGTGGACGTTCGGGTGTTCCGGTCACGTGACGAAACCTCCCTTCCACCTGTTGAGACGTTCCGGTAGAGCAGAAAGTTGCGCTGGTTCGATCGCGCTGGGACGTTGACACGAGATCGGGAGCGTATATACTGGACACCAGCGATTCCGGAGGCTGGAATGCGCCGGAGTCGTGCCCTTTCCTTGGTGGACTCCGGGGGCGGAGTGAACGTATGGTCGAGCCCACGGCCAGCCTGGCGACGCGCCGGGCTTTGATTGACTGCGATGTTCACGTGAATGTCCCCCACGTGGAGGCCCTGTTCCCCTATCTGCCGATCTACTGGCGCGAGCATATTACCCAGACCCTCTTCAAAGGGCCGGTTGAATCATCCTATCCGAAGAACGCGCCGATCACCGCTCGCCCTGGCAGTATCCCGCCGGACAGTGGTGTCGCTGGATCGAGCCTTGACCTCCTGCGCGCCCAGGTCCTCGACGCGGCTGACGTGGAGTACGCGATCGTGAACTGCTCGTATGCGATCGACAGCCTGCACAACCCCGATGCCGCAGTCGCCCTGGCCAGCGCGGTCAACGACTGGCTCATCAGTGAGTGGCTCGAGAAGGAGCCGCGCCTTCGGGCATCCCTGGTTGTCCCCAGTCAGATTCCCGCCCTGGCCGCCCGGGAGATCGATCGCGTCGGTGACCACCCGGGCTTTGTCCAGGTATACCTGCCGGTTCGGTCGCAGCACCCGTACGGCAGTCGTCTTTTTCATCCCCTGTGGGAGGCCATCGCCCGGCACGGCCTAATCGCGGGCATTCACTTCGGAGGGATTCCCGGGGTACCGCCAACCCCCTCGGGCTGGCCGAGCTACTACCTTGAGGAATACGCGGGCATGGCCCAGGTCTTCCAGTCGCAGGTCGTCAGCATCATCAGTGAGGGGGTTTTCGACCTCTTCCCGGACCTGCGCGTCGTCCTCATCGAGGGAGGCTTCACCTGGCTCCCCGCGTTTATGTGGCGGTTCGACAAGGAGTGGCGAAACCTGCGGCGGCTCGTCCCGTGGGTCCGGCGTCCGCCGTCGGCCTATATCCGTGAGCACATGCGGTTCACCATCCAGCCGCTGGATCTTCCGCCCGATCCACGCCAGCTTCTCCAGATCATCGATCAGATTGGATCGGAGGATATTCTGCTCTACGCCTCGGACTATCCGCACCTCCATGCAGCCGATCCCGAGGAAGCGCTATTCCCGCATCTGCCAGAGGCGCTCGTGCAGAAGATCCGCTCTGAGAACGCTCGCGCCCTGTATCGCTTCACTTAGCGCGGACATCATCTCTCGACGGATGCCCGCCCGGCTCGATTTGCGAGAGCATCTGGAGGAACCAATGGTCTTAACCGAACCCCGCCCGATCGAGCGGCCGCGCACCCGGCCAGCCCTGATTGACTGCGACTTGCACAACGAGCTCCACGGCGACGTTGCGGCGCTCCTCCCGTACCTCCCCCGGCGGTGGCGTGAGCATGTTGAAATGTTTGGCGCGCACCCGCCTGCCGGGGGCTACTACCCGCGCTTCATGGACCATCGGGAGGATGCACGCCCGCCCTCGGGACGGCGAAGCGGCTCAGACGTCCACTTCACTGCTGCCCACTACCTCGACCGGTACAATGTGGCCTACGCCATCCTCATTCCCCTGAGCGGCGCCGGGGCAGTCCAGAACCTCGAGCTCAGCGCCGTCCTCTCCACCGCGGTAAACGACTGGCAGATCGCCGAGTGGCTCGATCACGATCCGCGGCTCCGCGCCTCGATCACGATCCCCTTCGAGGATCCGCCCGCGGCCGTCCAGGAGATCCGTCGGCGCGCGAGCGATCGCCGCTTCGTCCAGGTCCAGTTCACCGGTCGTCCGCATGAACCGATGGGACGGCGCAAGTACTGGCCGATCTATGAGGCATGTGTCGAGTACGGCCTGAAAGTCATGTCCCACGCGTTCGGATCGTATGGTCAGCCCATCACCGGCTGTGGCTGGCCGAGCTACTATCTCGAAGAGCACGTAGGCCCGGCCCAGGCAATGCAGGCGAACATCATCAGCATGGTGATTGAAGGTGTCTTCGAGCACTTTCCAACACTGAAGCTCGTATCGGTTGAAAACGGGTTTGCCTGGCTCCCGTCGCTCATGTGGCGGTTGGACAGCGCCTGGAAGCTTCTTCGCGCCGAGGTACCCCATCTCAAACGCCTGCCGTCCGAGTACATTCGGGAGCACGTCTACCTCACGACCCAGCCCATGGAGGAGCCCCATCGCCCGCGCTACTTCCTGGAGATGCTCGAGCAGCATGGATCGGTCGACCGGATCATGTTCGCGAGCGACTATCCGCACTGGGATGCTGACAATCCGGATGAGGCATTCCCGGTCGAGCTGCCGCCCGATGTCGAGCGGAAGATCTTCTTCGAGAACGCCGCCGCGCTGTACGGTCTGGGGTAGCGGCGACCTGGTCAGGATGTCCGCCGCGCGGGGCATCCCAACCGGAGCGACCCAGGAGAAGCAGGAATGGCACGGTACATCGTCGCGTCGGTAGACGAGATCCCGCCAGGGGGACGCAAGATCGTCGAGGTTGCGGGGATCTCCATTGGCATCTTCAACTTAAACGGTGAGTTCTTCGCGCTCCGCAACCGCTGCCCGCACCAGGGTGGGCCCCTGTGCCTCGGCAAACTGTGGGGGAGCCTCGAAGCCTCGGTCCCCGGTGAGTTCCGCTACAGCCGCCCCGGCGAGATCCTGACCTGCCTCTGGCACGGTTGGGAGTTTGACATTCGGACCGGCCAGTCCTGGTGTGAGCCGCGGCGATTACGCACGCGGCGCTATCCGGTCAGCGTTGAGTCCGGTCGGAGCCTCGTGGCGGAGGTAGAGGCGGCACCATCCGACGAACGGATCAAAGGGCCCTACGTCGCCCAGACCTATCCGGTCACGGCAGAGGGAAACTACCTCGTGGTCGAGATCGACGGGTAGAAGTGTGGAAGCCGCGCCCCTGAATGGCCGGGTTGCACGATATTGACGCTGCGCCAGTGTACATGTATACTAGCGGCTACTTGTTGGACAACCGACAAAACACACGGCCATACTGCGGGGGAGCAGGCTTAATGCTTCATTCTCTCCGTACCTTACCCCTGCACGATGCTATCCAGCAACAGCTCAAGCAATACATTCTCCAGCGGGGTCTGCGGCCGGGTGACCGCCTCCCTACCGAGGAGCAGTTGGCACGCGAGGTCGGAGTAAGCCGCAACGCCGTGCGTGAGGCACTCCGTGCCCTTGAATCAATCGGCCTAGTTGAAGCACGCCGCGGCGCGGGCCGCTTTGTTCGGCAGTTCAGCTTTGATACTATTCTCGATCACCTCGGCTATGCCATCTATTTCGACAACCACTCGTTCGATGAACTCCTTGAGGTACGAGGCGAACTCGAGATCGCTTTCATTGGTCGGGCAGTGCCTCTGCTGACTGCTGACGATCTCGCGGCAATCCATGCGATTGCTAGGAGCATGCAGCAGAAGGCCAGAGCCGGTCAGCCGTACCTGCCCGAAGATACTGCTTTCCATGCGCGCATCTTCGCACGCCTTGGCAACCAGCTCCTCCTCCGGCTCCTCGACGTGTTCTGGCGATTGAGTGAGGCACTCCAGCAGTCTGGTGATCTCCTCCAGCCAGCGCCGGCAAGCCTCCTGGAGGTGTGTCAAACGCACATCGAGATCGCCCAGGCACTCGATCGGCGTGATGCCGAGGCTGCGACCTTCTGGATGCGATACCACTTCGATTATGCCCGACGCGAACTCGTGGAGCGTCTTATCGGGTACAGCAATCGGCGTCGCATCGGAGTGAACGACATGGCTAGCGACAGGTGGCACAGTGAACGGTAGAACGGTCATGGGTGGCCATCTGACCACCGCCTTGAGCTACGGCTGGGCAGGAGGATATGCACTGACGGATGAGTAGCTTTCGTCTGCAGTGTGATTAGTCTTGCGATATCCAAGATAACCCAAAAAGGGAGGAAGAGGAGATGATTCATCAGTCACGCGATGGCATCCTGTCCCGGCGCGCTTTGCTGAAGCTTGGCGTGATTACCTCCGCAAGCATACCGTTTCTCGCCGCGTGCGGCGGAGGTGCGCCCACCTCACCCGCCGCGACGACTGCGCCGACGAGCGCCGCCCCGTCTCCGGCTTCCCCGACGCCATCGCCGGCGGCTCAGGCAGCCCCCTCTGCTACGCCGGCTACCAGCGCCACGTCGGCACCAGCCGTGACAGCGACTGCCACTGGCGGTCCGGTCAAGATGGTCCAGATTGTCGATACCAAGCCAGCGAAGTTCAACGAGGCTCCCATGCTCGCCGAGCTGGTCAAGGCAGGTAAGCTGCCGCCAGTCGAGCAACGACTTCCCGAGGATCCGCTCGTCTACAAACCGGTCGATCAGATCGGCAAGTACGGTGGAACATGGCATCGTGCCTTCACCGGCCCGGCCGATTCTCAGAATATGGAGCGGATCATGCACGACCACTTCATCTTCTGGGATCCACAGGTGACCAAAGTTGTTCCCAATATCGCCAAGGGGTGGGATATCGAGGACGGCGGGAAGACCTTTACTTTCCACCTTCGCAAGGGCATGAAGTGGTCAGATGGCCATCCGTTCACAGCGGATGACATCATGTTCTGGTACGAAGACATGTATCTCAACGATGAGCTGAATCCCACGAAGGCGAGCTGGATGTCTATTGGTGGGAAGCAAGGGAAGGTCGTAAAAATCGATGACTACACTGTTCAGTTCCAGTTCGCCGAACCCTATTACCTCTTCCTTCAGCTCGTTGCATCACTGGGAGTGGCTGGCCATCTCACGAACGGCAAGAACGCGATGGGGCTCTGGGCTCCCAAGCACTATATGCAACAGTTTCATCCGAAATACACTTCGATGGATGCCGTTACAAAGATGGCCAAGGACGCCAAATTCAACAGTTGGGTGGATCTGTTCAAGTTCAAGAATAACTGCGAACAGAATGTCGAGTGTCCGACAACTGCCCCCTGGAAGACTGTGCAACCGATCAATACACCTCAGTGGGTTTTGGAGCGCAATCCATACTATTTCGCCGTGGATACCGAGGGCAATCAACTCCCATACAT
>JADGGD010000107.1 GCA_019690095.1 Chloroflexota bacterium | reverse complement strand
CTGGGCCAGGACGGTCGCGGTGGTGGTGCCGTCGCCTGCGACGTCATTGGTCTTGGTGGCCGCCTCCTTCAGGAGCTGTGCCCCCATATTCTCGAAGGGATCAGGCAGTTCGATCTCCTTGGCGACCGTGACGCCATCGTGACTCACCGTCGGTGAGCCCCACTTCTTACCGATCGCGACATTCCGTCCCTTTGGTCCGAGGGTTGTCTTGACCGCCTCGGCGAGCACGTCGATGCCCTTTTTCAGAGATCGGCGTGCCTGCTCATCGAATACAAGCTGCTTTGCTGGCATGTCTTCCTCCGGTTATCTCAGCCAACGATAGCGAGGATGTCAGACTCCTTGAGGATCAGGTGTTCCTCGTTGTCAATGCGGTACTCGGTACCGGCGTACTTGGCGAAGAGAACGTTATCGCCCACCTTTACATCGAGTGGCACGCGGGTACCATCCTCGAGGACCCGTCCGGGGCCCGCCGCGACGACTGTCCCCTCCTGGGGCCGCTCCTTGGCCGTGTCCGGCAGGACGATTCCCCCTTTGGTCATCTCCTCGCGCACCTTTGGCTTAACGACGACGCGATCTCCCAGCGGCTTGATCTCCATCGCTGCGTACACTCCTTGATCTCACTGGATAATTGGCTCGCGTGAGGCACCCTCGGATGCTGACAGGGGAAAGTTCGATGGGGTCACGGGGCAGCAGCGCGGACCACCGACAGCACCGCGCGGATCAATCACCGGTTTTCTGCCCCGGCTCCCTGGCCAGCACTGGGCCCTCGGCCGCACTGTTGCACCATCGAATACTATGCGGGCCGGGTAAGACCGCCGATAGAGTCGTGTTAGAGGTGGGTTAGAGACCCCCGGCTGGTCCCGATGCCCTCGGTTCTGTCGGGGCCTGGCGGCTATCCCGGGCGTGTCTCCGCAGACCGGGGATCGGAGATT
This sequence comes from Chloroflexota bacterium, assembly GCA_019690095.1. Classification (GTDB taxonomy): domain Bacteria; phylum Chloroflexota; class UBA6077; order FW602-bin22; family CADDYW01; genus JADGGD01. The sequence continues at coordinate 9,536 of JADGGD010000107.1, read as the reverse complement.
GCATTGGAACCGTGCGTGAGATATGGTATGTCGTGCCGGGCGGCACACCAGGGAACAGGAGGTGACAGCCGTGATCGGTACACCGTACGACATTCTCATGATTGCCTGGGGGCTGGTCTTCATCCTGGGGTGGGTCGGCTTCATCGCCGGGATGAACCGTCTCTTCCGACGCGAGGAGCAGGAGACCGAGGCCCTCGAGTCGCCCGGGGAGTCCCCTTCTCCCCAACAGCCGCTTCACCCGGCGGCCTGATCGCGGCGTCTCTGCTTATCGGGGAACGACGGGAAGCCGTTCCCCGATAAGGCTGGCGACCTTTTACGTGGCCGCGCCGGTCGTCTGGCCGGTTGCGATCTGGATGCGGTGGCCCTGAGCGGCCTGGGCCTTCGGCAGGACGATCGTCAGGAGACCGTTCTCGAAGGTCGCGCGCGCCTGCTGTGCGTTAACTGCCGTCGGGAGGGCGATGTCCCGCTCGAAGCGACCTGTTGGGAGCTCACGGATCAGGCACGACTCGTGGTGCCCGGCAGTCTGGCTCGCCTGCTCCATCTCCTCGTGCCCCATGAACTTGCCGCGGATGCGCACGACGTCATTCTCAACTGTAACATCGATGTCCTGCGGCCGGCAGCCCGGGCAGGCCATCCGGATGACAAACTCATTATTGCGCTCGCAGACGTCGACCGGCGCGATGCTCCCCATCGTCAAGGTGCGCTCGAAGAACGATGGAGACATGAAGCGGCGGATGAACTCATCCCAGCTTCGAAAGAAGCCCGACAGCTCCGGCATGCCGCGAACGGCCGGGTAACGCGTTTCTGCCATGGGGGAAGTACCTCCCGTGGTCGTGTGGAGTGGCGCTCGTGACGCCCGTTCGTCGGGGTGCAAAACTCATGCCCGGGGGAGGAAGCGGGCAAGGAGCGCTGCTGCAGCAGAGATGACCGCAAGCGCCGCATAGGCCGGGCCGATCTGTCCGCCGGCCAGGTCGATGAGTTGACCGGTCAGGGGCAGGGCAAAAGCCGAGATTGTCGTTCCAATTCCCCACACCACACCGACAGCGGTCCCGGTGCGCTCGCCGGGGGCGAGCTCCGTGGCATACACCATCGTCACCGGTGGGGTGAGGCTTGTCCAGAATCCAATCACCACGGAGAGAGCCACAGCGATGCTCATTGTCGGAGCAAGGAGAAAGAGCCCCAGCGACACCGATGTGCCTGCCAGAGCGATGACGAGGAGGTCACGCCGCCCCAGGTGGTCGGAGAGCGCGCCGCCGAGCGGCTGGGCGATAAAGGCGGTGCCAGACATCAGCGCGGTCAGGAGTGCCGAGCGGGCCAGAGAGGAGCCGTGAGCGACATAGTAGGAAGGGAGCCAGTTCGAGAATGTCGAGCTGGTTGCCAGGGCCAGGCCATTGACCAGGGTGAGGAGGACCAGCGGCCGGGTGATGCCCGCCAGGAGCCCGCGGCTCCCGCGGTGAGCCGGCTCGACGAGGGTCAGGAGAACGATCGCTGCCGCGACCAGGGCGGGCAGGGCCAGTAAACTGGCGGCGTGATGCCAGTCAGTCCGCGCGAGGAGGAACGATACAACCAGCGGCCCGAGCACGAATCCGGCTGCGTTGCCCACGCCGTGGATGCCCTGAGCGAAGCCGCGTCCCCGCTGCCCGAAGACATGCGTGAGGAGTGTAGCGCTCTGGGGATGATAGGTCGCCGCGGCGACGCCCAGACAGAACGCGGCGATGAGCACGGAGGAGAATCCCTGACTCAGCCCCAGGCCAAGCATCGCCGCGGCAAAGGCGAGGAAGCCGAGTGCCATGAGCAGGCGCCGAAGTAGTAGACGATCGGCAAGGTAGCCAAGGGTGGGCTGTAAGACAGCCGAGGTCACCTGGGTGAGCGCCGGGATGATCGCCACAGCCGCATAGCTCAGCCCGAAGCTCTGGCGAATCGCCGGCAGCATGATCGGGATCACGAGCGAGTAGAAGTCGTTGATCGTGTGACAGCTGACCAGGGCGATGAGGATTCGCCGCCGCAGGCGTGGGGGAATCTCTGACGTGGCGGTCGAACGGACGATCAGATCAGCCATCAGTTCCTATCCCTGCGCGCGGCCTGGTGGGGGCACGGCGAGAGCTCGCCAGCCCGTTGACGCGGGGGGAGCCATGTGCTATCGTGTTGACGTGGGTTCGAGACACGCTGCGTACCCATGTCGCTGTTCCAGGGTGGATTGCGCCCCCATCTCCTTCACCTGGCCATCCGGTCCGGTCTCGGCAGTCGGCACGGCTGAGCGATTACGTGATCCGCACGACTCGTGATTCTTGCGTCCCGTGATCGTGGACGGGCCCGTGCCCCCGCGTCCGAGCAGACCGATCCCGCCGAGCAGGTTGCACGGCTTGCTTGATGAGCACCGACTGATCGTGGATTCCTGGTGATCGGATTGCGGAGCCATCCGCTTGACGGCACTGGTCGTGCGTTTCCCCGTGCCCATCATACCTTGCCCGATAGGAGGCTGGTACACCCCTATGTCCCCCCTTCCCTCGCCGGAGGAGCGGCGGAAGCGTCTCAAGATCCTCGGCCTGGAGCCTTCCTCACGACGTGCGGCTCCACTTCCCGGTCGGAAATCGGCCGCTGCCGAGGAGCGTGCCCAGCAGCAGAAGGAAGGTCGGCGCCGCTCCAAGCAGTCGCGCGGCGACTAGAGCGCCCCGGACCGTCGTCCGTGCGGTTCGCTCAGTACTCTTCAAGGTAGCGATCGAGTTCCCACGGACTGACGTAGGTGCGGTATTCGTTCCACTCGATCGTCTTGGCCTCGAGGAAGCGCTCGTAGACGTGCGGGCCGAGCGCGGCCTGTACGACCTCGTCCTTGCGGAGCTCATCGAGCGCGGCCCCGAGTGAGCCTGGTAGGACATCGATCTGGCGCCGGATCCGTTCGTCCTCGTCGAAGCTGTACAGGTCCTCCTCGACAGGCTCTGGCAGGGCGAGCTTGCGGCGAATCCCATCGAGGCCGGCGGCGAGCATCACCGCGAACGCCAGATAGGGGTTGCAGCTGGGATCGGGGCAGCGGATCTCAACACGGGTTGCCTTCAGACGCCCCGGGCTGATCCGGGGAACACGGATCAGGGCTGATCGGTTCACCCGAGCCCAGCTGATGTAGACCGGTGCCTCATAGCCGGGCACTAGCCGCTTGTACGAGTTCACGAGGGGGGCGAGAACGGCCGTCATGGCCGGGGCATGGTAGAGTTGCCCGGCAATGAAGTGCTTCGCCGTGGCCGACAGGCCATATTCGTCCGTCGGGTCGGCGAAGACATTCACTCCGTTCCGATCGAACAGGCTCTGGTGCGTATGCATGCCCGAGCCGTTGATACCGTAGATTGGCTTGGGCATGAACGTCGCATAGAGATTGTGCTGCTGGGCGATCGCCTTCAAGGTGTACTTAAAGGTCACGGTGTTGTCCGCCGCGGTCAGCGCGTCGGCATACTCGAAATCGATCTCGTGCTGACCGTCCGCCACCTCGTGATGGCTCGTCTCGACCTTGATGCCCATCTCCTCGAGCGCATTGACCATCTCCTTGCGTACGGTCGAGGCGAGATCTGTTGAGAAGTCGAAGTAGCCGGCCCGATCGTGCGGGAGCGGCGCGATGCGTCCGTTCTCGTCCGGGCGGAAGAGGAAGAACTCTACCTCCGGCCCAGCGTGGAAGATGTAGCCCATCTGCTCCGCGTCGGCCATTACCCGCGCCAGCACGGCACGCGGATCCCCTGAGAAGAGTTCTCCGTTCGGGTTGTAAACCCAGCAGATCGTTCGCGCCGTGGTATTCTCGCCGCGCTCCCAGGGAATGATCTGGAAGGTTCGGAGATCCGGCATCAGGAACATATCGCTCTCAGCGATGCGTGCGAACCCTTCGATCGAGGAGCCGTCGAACCACTTGCCGTGCTCAATCGCATCCGGAAACTGCTCGATAGGGATGGTGACACTCTTGACGTGACCGACAATATCGGTGAACTGAAGGTTCACGAATCGGACATGCTCGCGCTCGGCTCGACTCAATACCTCATCGCGCAGGTTCGCTGATACGCCTTCCATGCTTTCCCTCCCCACGTTCCGCATAATCCCACCCCGTTGCCGCGCGGCTGACGAGCTGGCGCTGTCTCGCGTCGGTCCAGATCGTTCACGGGCGCACCGAGGTTATACCATGGGCTGAACACCTTTGCCAGCCGGTGGCATCTTTCCTGCCTCGCCCTCTCCCCAATCAATGTCGGGGTTATCCGTCCTGGGGGAAGGCCGGCGCGGTCCTCCCTGGCGGCCGGCGATCGACGGAAGCCCCGTGCCGGAGAGGGGGATGATCCCACTCTACGATGAGACCCGTCACCAGGGTGGAATCCCGTTCGCGGTGATCGGCTTGATCGGAGCGAACCTCGTCGTCTTTCTCCTGGAGCTTATCAATGGACCGCAGTGGGCGCTCGCCTACGCCATGGTCCCCAGCGAGATCGTCCGTGGGCAGGCGCTCTGGACCATCATCACGGCGATGTTCCTACACGTCGGCTGGCTGCATCTGCTGGGGAACATGATCTACCTGTGGGTATTCGGGGATGAACTTGATGCCGACTATATGGGGTCGCTCCGCTTCCTCGGCTTCTACTTCCTCTGCGGGCTTCTCGCTTCCCTGTTTCAGATCCTGATCGATCCGACCGCAACCGTTCCCAACCTGGGAGCAAGCGGTGCGATCGCCGGCGTTCTCGGGGGATTCCTGGTCATTTTCCCGCACGATGAGATTCTCGCCTTCTTCCTGGTGCCGATTCCGATCCCCGTCCGTCTCTCGGCGGCGATCCTGGTTGGCTTCTGGTTCCTGTTCCAACTGGTCAGCGGGCTCCTCAGCCTGGGCGGCATCATCGAGCCGGAAGGGGTAGCCTACTTCGCACACATCGGTGGCTTTCTGGCCGGGCTTGCCCTGGTGCGGCTCTTTGCCGAGCCGCGGCCGGGGCGCCGTTCTGGAGGTTCGGCATGACCGCACGAGATGCTCTGCGCAGGATCAGCCTCCTGGCTCTCCTGCAGGGCGTAGCTCTGGTGATCGGAGGCCGCAGCATCTTCCATTTAGCTGAGCGTTTCTCCCCGCCGTGGTATCGCCCCTGGCTCCATCCGTTCGTGCGGATGTCGCCACTGCTCTCCCGGGTCTTTGGCGGCATCGAGGCCATTGCGGCCCTCCGCCTTCTGGCTCTGTTCCCACCCCGACCAGCGCTCCTGCGCCCCGTCAGCGGCCTGGTTGATCATCCGACCGTGATGCTCTGGCGGGCGACTGTCGCCCGCGACGCCGACCGGCGCTTCGCGGAGCTCCTGCGGTCGTTCGTGCCACCTGGTGCGCGGATCCTTGATCTCGGGTGTGGGGAGGGCGACAACCTGACCCGCTTCCTCGAATGGCAGCTCCCATTCGGCTCCTATCTCGGGCTGGACGCCTCTCCAGCGGCCCTGGCGCGGGCGCGGGCTCGCTTCGCGGGAGTGCCGAAGGTTGACTTCCGTCGGAATGATCTGCTCAATGAGCAGCTCCCGCCTGGCGAGGTTGATCTGGTTCTCTCGAGCTGGGCTCTCGATCGGATCCCGGACCCGTTCGCCCTCGTGGTACGGGCGGTCCGCCAGCTCCGCCGGGGCGGCCATGCCCTTCTCCTATTCTCCAGCATCCCCCGGCCTGGAAGAGCGCGAGTGGCCCGCTGGCTTGCGCTCCTGACTGGCCGCGCCCTGCACCCATCCAGCCTCTATGATGGCCTGCCGTCGTTCGTTACAGCCGAGGAGTTCGCGGGCGGTCTGGTAACCCTGGTCGTCCTCGAGAACGCGGAGCCGGTCACGCCGGAGACGGCGGCGGGGTGAAGTCGCGGCCGCGCGCGATCTCCTCGGCACAGGCCGCGACCAGGTCAGCCGGGGTCGGGTACTGCGGAACCCAGCCGAGATCGCGCTGAGCGCGCGCGCAGTTCATGACGACGTGGCGCCAGCGGCCAACGACGAAGCTGGCGATCGGATCAGGCTGAAAGGAGATAATCGCCCCGGGGACGCGATCGCGGACCAGGCGTGCCAGCTCTCCCGCTGTTGCTGAGCATGCGCCGAGGTTATAGACGCGCTCGGGTACCGTCTCGGCCAGGTACAGCCGAGCCAGCCCCTCGATCAGATCGGTGTGGTAGACGAGCGCGCTTGCATCCTCTTCCGCAACCGGGCAGGTATACGGCCGGCCGCGCAGAGGCTCCTCAATGATCGCCGTTGTCCACGACGATGCCGCGCCGCCGGCCAGGCGCCCCGGTCCAACCACCGCCGCTGGTCGGGCGATCCGGATATCCATCCCGAACCGTCGGTAGAAAAAGCGGCACCACTCCTCGGCTGCCAGCTTAGTCATACCGTAGACACCAAGGGGGGCAACCGGTCCCTCCTCATCGCACGGCGGAACTGGCTCAGGAGCCTCGTACACTGCTGCACTGCTGGTCACCACGACCCGTTGTGCTCCGTTGCGGCGCGCCGCTTCCAGAACGTGGAACGTGCCTCCCACATTGATCGCGAACGCGAGCCCGGGCTCCCGCTCGCACTGGCCAGACAAGATCGCCGCGAGGTGGACGATCCCTGCCGGACGAATTGCCCCGATGATCTCTGCGATGAGCTCGGCATCGCTGACGTCACCTTGGATCGTCTCGACCCCCGGCCGCAGGTTGTCCAGAGCACCGCGCTCGAAATGGCGGTCAAGCAAGATAACGCGCTCCCCGGCTGTCTGCAGGCGTGCGGCAAGCCGGGTGCCGATAAAGCCCCCGCCGCCGGTAATAAGGACCGTTGCCATCGCACACCACCTGTCTCGAACGTATCGCTCGCGCCGCACTTACTGCAGGTATTTTCCAATCAAAAGCGCGAGCCGCTCCCGCACCGCCGGTGGGATCCGATCCCGCTGGGTGATAATGCTGTTGGCCAGGGCCGAGCCGCAGGAGCAGGAGCGCCGCGGGGGCAGGGAGGCCAGGAAGTAGCGCAGGGTCTGCTTAGCCGCATCGATATTCCGGGCAAGGTTTGCACTCACCTGCTCTACTGTTACCGGCTGTTCCGCCGTATGCCAGACATCGTAGTCGGTGACCAGGGCAAGCGTGGCGTAGCACATCTCCGCCTCACGTGCGAGCCGTGCCTCCGGCATCGCGGTCATGCCGATGACATCGACCCCCCACTCCCGATAGATCCGGGATTCGGCCCGGGTCGAGAATTGCGGCCCTTCGATGCAGATGTAGGTGCCCCCACGGTGGACGGTTCGGCCGGTCCGCTCAGCAGCCCGCATCAGGATCTCGCGCGTTTCCGGACAGTACGGATCAGCCAGTCCGACGTGGACGACCAGTCCATCGCCGAAGAACGTGCGCGGCCGAAGGATAGTTCGGTCCACAATCTGATCGGGGATCAGAAGGTCAAGAGGATGGACATCCTCGCGCATACTTCCGACTGCGCTGACCGAGATGATCCGCTCGACGCCGAGCGACTTGAGCGCATAGATGTTCGCCCGGACGTTGATCTCACTCGGACTGATCCGGTGACCCCGCCCGTGACGCGGGAGAAAGGCCACCGGCACGCCCTCGAGCCTTCCCAGCACCAGTCGATCGCTCGGATCACCAAACGGGGTCGAGATGCTCACTTCGGTCGGGTTCTCCAGGCCGTCGATCTCGTACAGGCCGCTCCCGCCAATGATGCCAACACGAGCCGAGGGGGGAGATGCATCCATCGCCGTGTTCTCCGCTTCCATGAAGTCTCTCCCAGGAAGAAAGCTTTTGCCGCAGACTGCTTTCAGATTCCGAGGATGACGGGCGTACCGCATCCTCCGCCGGGTAAAAGGCTGAGTATGATGATTATGGTAGCAGAGAAAGGCGGATGACCGGTAGAACTGCGCTCAGGGGCCTGGCGTGATGGCTGCCCTTTATCCCAGACGGATTCTCGTCTTTCGGCCCGGCGCGATCGGTGATACGCTCCTGAGCTTCCCGGCCTTGCTTGCCCTGCGCCGTCGTTTTCCCGGGGCAGAGGTATGGGGGGTCGGCAATGCCGCGGCCCTGCGGCTCGCCGCGGCGCACGGCATCATCGATCGCGCCGAGGCCTTCGGAGCAGCTTGGGTTTCTGATCTCTTTGGGGATCCGCCGGTGCGGTCGGCGTGGCTGGCAACCTTCGATCTCAGTATCGTCTGGATGCATACCCGGGAGGCGGCAGCGGACCTGGCGGCGCGGCTTGCGACGGCCGGAGTGGGAACAGTCCTGCCGCTGGTGAGTTTTCCCGCGCCCGGCAGCCGCTGCCACCTGGCCGATCACCTGCTTGCCACGCTGGAGCCCCTGGGGATCGCGGGGCCGCGGCCGGACGTATCGCTGGCGCTCCCCGGGGATGGCGAGCGGCTGGTCATCCTGCATCCAGGCGCGGGGGGCCGGCACAAGCGCTGGCCTGCTGCGCACTTTGCTTGTCTGGCTGATCGCTTTGCTGACCTCGGCCTGCCAGTCGCAGTCACCCGTGGCCCGGCCGATGCGGCCGCTGTGACGGCATTCCTTGACCAGGTTCGTCGGGCGCGGCCGATAGTCCTGGAAGAGCTGGATCTTGTTGATCTGGCTGCCATCCTGGGGCGTGCTCGCCTCTTTATCGGAAATGACTCCGGGATCACCCATCTAGCAGCTCTGGCTGGCGCGCCGACGGTTGCTATCTTCGGGCCGTACGATCCAGTCTACTGGGCCCCGCTCGGCCGGCATGTCGCGGTCCTTGATGCCGGTCTCCGGTGCCCTCACCGGACTGATCCGCGGGATGGCTGCCGGACATGCGATATGCTGGCCGGGCTTGGGGTTGAGGTGGTCTGGCAGGCCGCGGTCGAGATGCGAAAGATGGTATCATGACCGGCGCAACCAGCCCGGGCCGTATCCTCTGGCGGAGGGCTGGCTGAGGGGGGTGAATGCTGCGTCCAACGCCCGCGCGGGTCCTGTACCTGCTGATTGGAGCGGTGATCGGGGTGATCGGGCTTTCCATCTACGGGAGCCTGGCCGGCCCCCTGCCGTTCCTCGCGCCGCTGGTCCCTGGAGCCCGCGGCGGGGCTCCGGCGGTGACCGTGGCACCGCGCGTCTTTTCCGGACGAACGCTGGTCAAGGTCGTACCGGTCAATCAAGCCGCGACCAAGGGAACGGTCCAGGTCCGGATCAATACGCTCGAGGAGTACAGCGACGGCTTCAGTTTGACCTATAGCATCATTAGCGGTCAGGAGGGTGAGCCCGCGCCCGTGCTCCAGCCTGAGCGCTTCGCTCTGACCGATGATCGAGGAGGGAGCTACTCGCTCAGCCCTTTGGGGAGCACCGCGACCAGCGGGCCGGGCCTGAGTGCAGGCTATCTCTCCTTCAGCCCCGCGATCGGACCGGAGGTGCGGACGCTGACCGTGACTGTCCCGCACCTGCTGATCCTTTCTGAGGTGGGAGAAGGAGGGCAGCCGCGGGTGCTGGATGGACCGTGGCAGGTCCACGTGCCGGTCCGCTGAGAGGGGGCGCGGTGGATACGCATACGCTGACGACGCTAGGGGCGATCTGGGTGCTCTGTGCGGTCGTCGCGGGCATCGT
>JADGGD010000106.1 GCA_019690095.1 Chloroflexota bacterium | reverse complement strand
ACCATACCCGCCCCCACCCGGAGCGCCTCTGCGCCAGTCAACCCGGTGGCAAGGGCACCAAGGGCACAGCCGCACGCCTTGGTCACGACGGCCGCTCCGATGAGCAGGGCAACAAACACCAGGGACGACCGCCCGACACCGTGGAGGTCAGCGGCAACACCGACGCCCACAAAGAAGACCGGAATCAGCAAGCCGTAACCGAGCGCCTTCGCCCCATCAATAGCGGGGCCGCGGATCTCCGAACGTGCCACACTCAGGCCGGCCAGGTAGGCACCAGTGATCGCCGCCATGTTCCCTACCGTCTCGGCCGACCAGGCGTACAGCAGGGCAATCACCAGCGCGGCTATCAGTCCAGCCTGCTCGACTGGCTGGCGTGCCGCCCATCGTCCGAGCCGCGGCACCACGGTCAACCCGACCAGAGCGGCCAGGGGCAGGAAGAGCGCCGTGTGGAACAGGGGCAGGATGCCATTCGCGCCGCCCCGGGCCGCCACCACAACTGCGAGGATGCTCAGCCCGAGGACGTCATCAATGACCGCCGCACCCAGGATGGTTGTCCCCACACGACTCCGCAGATGGCCGAGGTCACGCAGTGCTTCCACCGAGATGCTCACGCTCGTCGCGGTCAGGAGTGCGCCGACAAAGAGGCTTGCTGTAATCGGCAGACCAAAGGCCCCCGCCAGCGCGACCCCGGCCGCGAACGGCAGCACGACCCCTCCCACTGCCGTCGCCACGGCCGCACCGCCAAGCCGCCGGAGCCCCGCCACGTCCGTCTCCAGGCCGGCCACGAACAGCAGGATGAGTGCACCCAGTTCGGAGCCCAGCGCGAGGGGACTGCTCGAGTGCAACAGGCCGAAGGCAGTAGGACCAAGAAGAACGCCGGCGCAGAGTTGGCCGAAGACAGCCGGCAGGCCGACTTGCCGACTCGCCAGGCCGCCGAGCTTCGCTGCGATCAGGATCAGTGCCAGGACCAGGAACACTTCGGAACTGGCCATGCTCCCCCCGATTCATTGACACCCCCATCGTACCGGGGGCAGACCGACCTCCACATCGTCCCCACCGAACGGACCTCGCGCCGGTTATTCGTGCATCGTACCCAAAGGAGAGTCGAACAAACGCGGAATGCGAACATATATTCCGATTTTCAGGAGGATAGATTTGTCATGTAGCACAATTGCCCGCAGGCCATAGTTCCCTCGGCCCTGGAGAGGGACGGCCGGACCTACTTGCGCAGCGGCACAGCAGCCGGTAGCTCGCAGGACTGCCGCATCTGAGCCCGGACCCTCTCGAGCACGGCCAGGACTGGCGCGGTCTGACGGCCGAGTATTCGAACGAGTACCCCCGCCCCGGACGGCAGTACCGTCACCCCGGCCAGAACGTCCGCCGCCCCTCGGAGCATGGGATCAAGTACCTCGACTACCTCATCCCAGTGCCGGTGGAGGCCGATCAGATACGCCGTCCCGAGCACGGTGAAGTCGGCGAACGTCCCCACGCGCGCAAGCGGGGCATCACACGGCGCAAGCCGCAGGGCATCCCGGAACAGGAGCTGGCCGTCCAGGCTCTCCCCACGCGTCTCGGCGAGGTAGAACCGAAACTGCCAGCACTCGCCGCGCGCGATCCGCCCACCGATCAGCACCTCGCGGGCGACGATGGTACTCCGCCGACCGACACGCAGGAGGGTGCGCTGGGCAAAGCGCGCACCGGCGAACGGGATGAGCGGATCCGGCCAGTACTCGAGGTAGGCATCATCGTGGACCGCCAGCTCGATCGTCTGGATCGAGCAGTTGCGCTCTGCCCGGTAGATGCGCGTCGCGGCCTGGGTGGTCAGATGGACGGCCGCGCCCGGCCGGAGTTCCATCCGGATGGCGAGGCGGTCCCCCTGGACAATCCCGCCGGTCACCATCACCAGGTACGTCACCGCCATCGCCGGCCACGCGGGATCGACAGACAGTACTCGCGGCACCACAAAGGGTGCAGTCGCGAAGCCGCGGACGAGACGGGTCGTCCCATCAACCGGCGCAAAGGCGAGGTCGATGCGTCCACATGTGCCGACACCATCCGGACCGAGCGGAACGGCCTCGGCCGCCGCCGCCGCCAGCTCCGCAGGTGTCCAGACGGCGGACCGGACCTCACCGCAGGTCAGCGCGCCGGTCGGGCTAGGGCTGGCGGCGATCACGGACGCTCGCGCGAATCAGCCGCAGGACTGCATCAACCCCGTCGCCGGTCCGACAGTTCGTAAAGAGGAAGGGCCGCTCGCCGCGGATCAGGCGCGAGTCGCGTTCCATGACCGCCAGGCTCGCGCCGACGAAGGGGGCCAGATCGACCTTGTTGATCACCAGCAGGTCACAGGCGATCAGGCCCGGCCCACGCTTGCGCGGAATCTTATCCCCTTCGGCCACGTCGATGACGTAGAGGCTGTAATCGACCAGGGCCGAGCTGAAGGTGAGGGTGAGGTTATCTCCCCCGCTTTCCAGGAAGACATAGTCCGTATCGGGGAAGCGGGCGAGGAGGTCATCGAGCGCGGCCAGATTCATCGTCGGATCCTCGCGGACCGCATGGTGCGGACAGGAGCCCGTCTCGACCCCGACGACCCGCGCAGGATCGAGGATGCCGTCGAGCGCTCTCCGGACGTGCTCGGCATCCTCCCGGGTGACAATGTCGTTGGTGATCACCGCGACGCGTTCGCCCGCTGCAATCATCCGCGGCACCAGCTGCTCGATGAGCGCGGTTTTTCCCGAGCCGACCGGTCCCCCTACGCCAACGCGCCAGCACCGCGCTGTGCCGGGCAGCTCCCGACAATCCGGTGCCCGGACCGGCGCGGAATGAACGTGCCCGTGACTGCCATGCCAGTGAAGAGCATCCATAGGTCCCTCCCTTTCTTGGGTTCAGCCCCCGGCTCAAGGCCAGGGGAATCAGGTTGCAAACAGGTGCCGGCTCGCACGCTCATGGCGCATCGCGCAGACCTCTACCTCCGGGCAGGCCGACCACGTCTCCTGCCACGACTGGTCGAGGCACCAGCGAGTGGTCGCCGCCAGGACGGGGTGCAACCGGAAGAGGATCGCCTGAGTTGTCTCGTGGTCGACCCGGAGCAGCCGGAGGCCGGCGCCGAGGATGCTGGTCGCCGCAGAGTACAGCACGACCGCAATCGCACTCGCGCGGTCCAATCCCATCCCCGCGCTCACGACGCCAAACGCGACCGGCTGGTGACCAGGGGCCTCCCCGCTGAGCACGGCAGCCCGGTAGAGATCAAGCGATGGCGGCGCCTCATCCGCCAGCAGCCGCCGACCGGTCTCCAGCAGTCGGCGCCCCATGCGGCGCGAGGCACGGCGCCCTTCCCGAGTCAGGCGTCCGGCCTCCACCCAGTGATCCAGCGAACGAAGCCGATCAATCGCCCCGACCGCACTGGCTTCCCACGCGGCTCTGACGACGACCCCGTCGATCGGGCCAACCTGCCCCACGATCACGGCGTGCAGCCACGCCGTCAGCCCCGCGGCATCGCTGACTCGCCCATCCTCAACCGCCGCTTCCAGCCCATAGGAAAGCACATAGGCGCCGCTCGGGAAAAAGCTGTCGGCGAGCTGGAGCGCGCCGAGGAAACCGTCCGGTCGGCCCTTCATGATGCCCCCCGGCGGCGAGCGGCGAGCCAGGCCAACCGGCGGGCGTCACGGTCGACTGGACCGCGCGGGCGGATGTCCTCCGGTCGAACCCGCGCCGTGCGAAACCCGTCGGCCACGAAGAGCGCTGGCGCGCCCGGCTGTAGCTCCGCGACGACAACGCACCAATCGAGACAGTGGTCCGGGAAATCCCGGTTGAGGTGCGTCTGGGGATCGATCTCTGCAGCCACGGCGGCGATCCGCCCACCAACGATGACGGCGTGCCGGACGCGGGCCGGATCGATCACCCACCCCTGGGCATCGACATTTGCCTGGGCAACCACGTGACGGATGAGCATTATCCTTCACACCATGAAATACCGCTGGGTCAGCGCGAGCGTGCGGGCTGGCGCGACGACCGCCAGCTCGCCGTCGACGCGCACCTCGTACGTCTCGGGATCGACGGCAATCTGCGGGCACCGGTCATTCCGGAGCATGGCGTGCTTGGTCACCGTCCGACACCCTCGCACCGGATGGACCAGGCGGCGCAGTCCGAGGCGGCCCGGAACATCGCGAGCGAGCGCCGCCAAAGAGACAAAGGTAACGCAGGTCCGGGCAATCGCACCGCCAAGCGCTCCGAACATCGGCCGATAGTACACCGGCTCCGGGGTTGGAATCGAAGCATTTGGATCGCCCATCAGCGCCCATGCGATCATGCCGCCCTTGATCACCAGCTTCGGCTTGGCGCCAAAGAAGCGCACCGGCCAGAGAACGATATCGGCGAGCTTGCCCACCTCCAGCGAGCCAACAAGGTCGCTGATACCGTGCGCCCGGGCCGGGTTGATCGTGACCTTGGCAAGGTAGCGAAGAACCCGGAAGTTATCGTTTGTTGGTGCATCCTCCGGCAAACGGCCCATCATCCGCTTCATCTTGTCCGCAGTCTGGATCAGCCGGGTAAACGTCTCGCCGATCCGCCCCATCGCCTGGGAATCGGACGCGTACATCGACAGGACGCCCCAGTCGTGCAGGACATCCTCGGCGGCGATCGTCTCGGCGCGAATCCGGCTTTCGGCGAAGGCAACGTCCTCCGGCACCGCTGGATTGAGGTGATGACAGACCATCAGCATATCGAGGTGCTCGTCAAGGGTGTTGACGGTAAACGGGCGGGTCGGGTTCGTCGATGACGGCAGGACATTCGGTTCGCCAGCGATTCGGATGATGTCTGGTGCATGACCACCACCTGCCCCCTCGGTGTGATAGGTGTGGATCGTCCGCCCGTCGATCGCGGCGATCGTGTCCTCGAGGAAGCCGGCCTCATTGAGCGTATCGGTGTGGATGGCGACCTGGATATCGTACTCGTCAGCGACCCGCAGGGCACAGTCAATCACCGCCGGCGTGGCACCCCAGTCCTCGTGGACCTTGAGGCCGCAGGCGCCGGCCTCGATCTGCTCGCGAAGCGGCGCCGGGAGCGCACTGTTCCCCTTGCCCAGCACCCCCCAGTTGACCGGAAGCGCCTCGGCCGCTTCAAGCATGCGGGCGATATTCCAGGGACCGGGCGTACAGGTGGTCGCATTGGTGCCGTCGGCCGGGCCGGTGCCGCCGCCAATCAGGGTGGTGATGCCATTGGAGAGCGCATGGACCACCTGCTGGGGGCTGATCATATGGACGTGAGTGTCGATACCACCCGGGGTGGCGATCAAGTGCTCGCCGGCGATGACCTCGGTGCCCGGCCCGATGACCAGCGATGGATCAACTCCATCCATCGTCCACGGGTTACCGGCCTTCCCCAGACCGGCGATGCGCCCCTCCCGAATCCCCAGGTCGCACTTGACGACGCCGAGGACCGGATCCAGTACCACGACATTGGTGATGACGAGATCGAGGGCACCCTCGCGGTTGGTGATCGGCGCCTGTCCCATGCCGTCGCGAATACTCTTGCCGCCGCCGAAGACGACCTCATCGCCGTGGACAAGCAGATCCCGCTCAATCTCGACCTCGAGCGCGGTATCGGCGAGTCGGATGCGGTCACCGACGGTCGGACCGTACAGCTCGACGTACTGACGGCGCGGAATCTCAGCCACGTTCTCCTCCTTCCAGGCACGTACCCTGAAATCCTCGCCGTGCCGCGTTCTCTAAGGCAACAGCCATCTTCTCTATCGCACGAACGCTCCCCTCGGTCAGATGATTGAAGCCGACAACCCGGCCAGTCCCGCCTAGCGCGACCAGCTCGACCTCCCGACTATCGCCAGGCTCGAAGCGGAGAGCCGTCCCGGACGGGATGTTCAGCCGCATGCCGAAGGCGCGGGCACGGTCGAACTCCAGCGCCCGGTTCACCTCAAAGAAGTGGAAGTGCGAGCCGACCTGAATCGGTCGGTCACCAGTATTGGCGACGACGAGTCGGACCGTCCGACGGCCGGCGTTGAGCAGAACCGGCTCGTCGCGGAGGACGTACACCCCAGAGAACGAAGCCATGCCGCTGCCTCCTCGTCACGCGGTCTGGGAATCGGTCTGAAGACAGCCCCAGTACCCTAGGGAATCGGCTGGTGGCAGGAAACCAGCTTGGTTCCATCCGGGAAGGTGGCCTCGACCTGAACGACCTCGATCATCTCCGACACCCCGTCCATGACGTCGTCGCGGGTCAGGACCGTCTTGCCGAGAGCAATCAGCTCAGCAACACTGCGGCCGTCGCGCGCGCCCTCGAGCAGTGCCTCGGCGATCAGGGCAACGGCTTCGCTGTAATTGAGCTTGACGCCGCGCTGACGCCGGCGGCGCGCGACGTCAGCCATCACGTAGATCAGCAGTTTATCGAGCTCGCGCGGCGAGAGCATCATTGGTTAATCTCCTCACGTATGGTCATCGCTACCCTCCGGTCTACAGCGACAGGTACTCGCGTACCCTCTCGTGTCCCAACGCCGCCGCCGGACCACTGACGGCAACCGTCCCCCCTTCGAGCACGCAGTAATAGTCAGCGAGATCACCTGCAAAATCCAGGAACTGCTCGGCCATCAGGATCGCGACAGTGCCATGGTCACGGATCTCCCGCAGGGCCGCCGCGATCTCCTCGACAATCGACGGCTGAATCCCCTCGGTCGGCTCGTCGAGGAGGAGGATCCGCGGTTGGGCTACCAGCGCCCGGGCGATCGCGAGCTGTTGCTGTTCGCCCCCGCTCAGCTTGCCACCGCTCCGCTCGGCAAGCTGAGCCAGACGCGGGAAGAGGGTGAAGGCAGTCGTCAGCAGAGCAGTGTCCTTCCCAGCCGCTGCCTCAAGACCGATGAGCAGATTCTCGCGAACAGTCAGGTGGGGGAAGATCATCCGCCCCTGCGGTACATAGCCGAGACCGGCCCGGGCTCGCCGATGCGGCGGCCAGCCGGTCACGTCGACTCCGCCGATGCGGATCACACCGCCGCGCGGACGCAGCAGCCCCATCACGGCCCGGAGGAGGGTCGTCTTGCCCACCCCGTTCCGGCCGATCAGGCACACCACCTGGCCGGGTTCGACCACCAGGCTGACATCCGCGAGAACAACCCCGTCGCCGTAGCCAACCGTCAGGTGGTCAATCGCAAGCATTCCTTTCCTCCTCCTTCCGAGCCGCCGGCGCGCCCGTCGCATGGTGCCGGCGGCCGAGGTATACGTCGATCACCTGCTCGTTGGCCTGAACCGCGGCCATCGGCCCCTCGGTCAGAACCCGACCGGCGTGCAGCACGGTGACGGTCGTGCCAAACTGACGGACGAACTGCATATCGTGCTCGATCACCAGTACCGAACGGTCCGCACTAATCTGCCGGAGGAGAACGCCAGTCCACTCACGCTCAGCGCGGGTCATGCCGGCGACGGGCTCATCGAGCAGAAGGAGCTTCGGTTCCTGAACCAGCACCATCCCGATCTCGAGCCACTGCTTCTCACCGTGCGACAGGCGACCGGCCCGGACGCCGGCCCGATCGCCGAGCCCGATCAGGGTAAGGATGCGCCTCACACGCTCGAGGATCGCCGGAGCGGTCCGCCCCAACAGACGGAGCAGCGGCGCGGAACTATTCGCAGCGACGATGAGGTTCTCGCGCACGGTAAGCTCCGGAAAGAGCGATGGGGCCTGGAACTTGCGCCCGATCCCCAGACGGGCGAGTTGATCGCTCCGATAGCGACGGACATCTATCCGACCATCGAAGAGCACCATCCCCTGGATCGGCCGCACCCTGCCAGTGATGACGTCAAGGAGGGTTGTCTTTCCCGCACCATTGGGACCGATGAGGAACCGGAGCTCACCGTAGCCGACCCGGAGTGAGAGTCCGTCGAGAACCCGCACGCCGTCGAAGCTCACCACCAGGTCGTCGATTGCGAGAATCGCCTTACTCATGACGAGCCCTCCGGGACCTCCACCGGGCCATCCGACACGGCGACCGGTTCTGCTTTCGGCGACGTCGGAGACCGGAGCCCAGCAATACGACCAGCCATACGGGAGCCGCTCCAACGGGCCAGACCAAGCCCCCCGCCTGGAAAGACGAGAACCGTCGCGATGAACAACCCGCCGACCGCGTACTGCCAGACGTTCGGGAACGTCTCGCTGAGGGCGCTCTGGGCAGCGTTGACAAAGAGGGCGCCCAGAACCGCTCCCAGCAGGGATCCTCGACCACCGACTGCGACCCAGATGACCATGCTCATGGAGAGGGTGACCCCGAGCGCGTCCGGATTGACGATCCCGACCTGGGGCACGTAGAGCGCCCCGGCGAGCCCAGCGAGCGCTGCCGACACCACGAAGACAACCAGCTTCGGCCAGGCTGGGTCGTAGCCGGAGACGCGAGCGCGTTCCTCGGCATCGCGAATCGCCAGGAGGAGCCGACCAAAGTCAGAACGGACGATCCAGCGCGCCAGGAGCAGACTCAGCAGGAGCCCCAGCACTGTCGCCTGGTAGAGATGCACCTGCGTGGTCTGGTCGGCCAGCGGCCAGCCGAGGAGAGTGGAAAAGTTCGTCAGGCCATTCGTCCCGCCGATATACGGCTGCTGGCCGATGAAGAGCGTGCTGAAGATCACCGCCAGGGCCTGAGTGATGATCGCGAAAGAGACCCCGCCGATCTGGTTCCGAAAGAGAAGATAGCCAATCAGGGCAGCGAGCAGCCCCGGCCCGACGATCGCCATGCCGAAGGCAAACCACGGGCTCGCGAAGGGGTACCAGAACGTCGGCAGCGCCGAGAGCCCACTCCATTCCATGAAATCCGGCAGCTTGCCGCCGGAGGCCTCGAGCTTCAGATACATCCCCACGCTGTAAGCTCCCAGGCCGAAGAAGACTGCCTGGCCGAGGCTCAGCAGACCGGTATAGCCCCACAGCAGATCCAGTCCGAGCGCGGCGATCGCATAGGCCAGAAACTTCCCCAACAGGTTGAGGCGGAATGGCGAAAGGAGCGCCGGTGCGACAATCAGCAGGAGGACAGCGGCAGCGACCAGGGCGGCTATCTCCAGACGATCCGCAGCACGTGCACCGCCCGAACGGGTGATGGTCGTCACGGGACAAACCGACAATCGCAACATCGCTATCTCGCCCTCAGCGTCACAAGCCCGCGCGGTCGCCACTGGAGAAACAGGATGATTGCCAGGAACAGGAAGACCTTGCCAAGGCTGGCGGTGGTCAGAAAGGTGAACACTGCATCGAGGGTACCGATCAGCGCCGAGGCCACGACCGTGCCGATCAGCTGCCCGACCCCGCCGGTGATCACGACCAGGAAAGTGTCCACAATATAGTCATTGCCGACGAATGGTCCGATCGGCCCGACCAGACAGAGAGCACAGCCGGCCAGGCCGGCGAGGCCGGTGCCGAGGGCGAACGCCTCGCGGTCAACTGCGCCGGTGGCCACGCCAAGGCATGCGGCCATCTCACGGTTCTGGATCACCGCCCGGATCCGCCGGCCCCGCGGCAACCGGTAGAGATACAGAGAGACCGCGCCGAGCGCCAGAAGCGCCAACCCGAGAATGAACAGCCGGGCATCGGGCAGGGCCAGTCCGCCGCCGACGACGACCCGGCCGTCGAGCCAGGACGGGGCGGAGACGTTCACATTGGGCGCGCCGAAGATATCCCGCACGCCCTGCTGGAGTACCAGCCCCACGCCGAACGTCGCCAGAAGCGTGTCGAGAGTGCGCTGGTAGAGGTGACGAACCAGCCCCCACTCGAGGGCCATCCCGAGCAGAGCACAGACGACGAAGGAAAGGGGGAGCGCCAGCGGAAAGGCAATCTCGGGATGGACCGCTCCGGTGAGAGCCAGAAACGTCTGCTCGACGGTATAGGCGACGTAGCCGCCGATCATAATGAACTGGCCGTGGGCCATGTTGATCACGCCCATCACTCCGAAGGTAATCGCAAGCCCCAGCGCCGCCAGCAAAAGGAGCGAGCCGACGCTGATGCCGTTGAAGAGCTGGAGCACCGCAACATCGAGCCACTCCATGATGCCTCCCATCTCCCGGCCGTGACCGGCCCGGTGCCGCGCTCGGCTATCCGCCGGCCGCCTCTTTCCCCCACGGATAGGTCGTCAGATAGGGGTCCGGTCGGATCCAGTCATCGGAGCTCCAGATGACCTCGAACTGGCCATCCGCACGCACCTTCCCAATGTAAACCTTCTCCCAGATGTGCTGGTTTTCGGTATCGATCTTGACCTTCCCCTGCGGCGCGTCGAACTCTAGGCCCTTCGCCGCCTCCCGCACCTTCACCACATCCGTGGTCCCGGCCTTCTCGACTGCCCTCGCCCACAGGTAGACCGCAGTGTAGGCGTGTTCGATCGGGTCGTCAGTGACCTGATCTGCGCCGTACTGTTTGGTGAAGTTGGCGACAAACGCGGCATTCGCCGGGGTATCGAGCGACTGGAAGTAATTCCAGGCGGTCAGATGGCCGACCATATTCTTGGCGCCGATGCCTTTCACTT
>JADGGD010000013.1 GCA_019690095.1 Chloroflexota bacterium | reverse complement strand
CCGCAGGTAGTTCACCAGGATGAGCCCGCCAGCGAACGGCAGGACGCCGAGGGCGAGCAGATTTCCGCGCTCGAGGCGCTCCAGGGCAACGGTCCAGAGACTGCTTGCGTCAGTCAGGCTGGGGATAGCCTGGAGGGCGATGGAAGTCCCCAGGAGGATGGCCAGGACGATCTGCACGATCCGCGGGATGAAATCTGCAGATCGGTCGAGCAGAATGCCTCCGGGAAGACCGAGGGAGCTGGCGGCGGCGCGAAAGAGCAGGAAGCTCAGGGCCGAGTTCAGCAGGAGCGGTCCGGCGACGATTACCAGATGATGGCGCAGACGGCGCGGGATCGTGTGGACAACGTAACCCGACGGCCCGGCCTGATCAAAGAAAACCACCTCTTTCACCGGCGTCCCAACCAGCCGACAGAGGAGGTAGTGGCCGAGCTCGTGAATGACAATGCCAGGCAGGACCAAGAGAGCATGGATCGACATGGGAGCACGGCTATTCTACTGCGTGCGATCCCCGCGTTGGCGTTAGAGACTCGCGATGCTATAATCGTCTTGATGGGAAGGCCGGGATTGCGGCTGTAGCCTCGCTGCCGTCCAGGAGATCGACCGGATGCTGGCGCTCTACGGACCGATTGCTGTTTTCACCGTTATGGCAGTGGGCTTTGCCGTTGCTCCCCTCGCGATCTCGGCAGCCCTTCGTCCCCAGCACCCTAACCCGATCAAGCTCGCCACCTACGAGTGCGGTGTGGAGACAATCGGGACCTCCTGGATCCAGTACTACGTCGGTTTCTACCTGTATGCCCTTGTGTTTGTCGTCTTCGATGTCGAGACGGTCTTCGTCTATCCGTGGGCGGTCGCCTACGGTCGGCTGGGGTTGTTTGCCCTCGCTGAAATGGTCATCTTCATCGGAACCCTGGTAGTCGGGCTCATCTACGCCTGGAAAAAGCAGGCATTGCGCTGGTGGTAGCCCTCGGTTGGAGCGCCGGTGAGTAGCTTTATCAATAATTTCTTTCCTCTTGCCGCTCAGTTCATCGGCGCGGTTCTGGCCTCTTTCCTCCCTGCCTGGTTGGCCGGCCTGATTCAGATTGTCATCTCGATCTCTTTCTTCCTGGTAATGGCAACGATCATCGTTATGAGCCTGGTCTACCTGGAACGGCGCATCATCGCCTTCATCCAGGATCGGCTGGGTCCGAATCGGGTCGGGCCCGAGGGGCTCCTCCAGCCGGTTGCTGATGTGATCAAGCTCTTCACGAAGGAAGATATCATCCCGGCCAGCGCCGATGTGCCGGTCTTCAAGCTCTCGACGATTGTGATGGTCGCCTCGGCACTGCTGGTCTACGCCGTCATTCCCTTTGGGCCGGGCATGATCATCTCTGACCTGAACATCGGGATTCTCTACGTCGTCGCGGTATCCTCGCTGACAGCGGTTGGCATGCTGATGGCGGGGTGGGGCTCGAACAACAAGTATGCTCTGCTCGGGGCCATGCGCGCAGCGGCGCAGATGGTCAGTTACGAGATCCCGCTTGTCTTCTCGATCCTCGGTGTCGCTATGATCAGTGGCTCTCTGTCAACAGTGAGCATCGTGCAGGGGCAGGCCGCCTGGTCGGGCTGGCGTTGGAATATCCTGCTCCAGCCTCTTGGCTTCGTGGTGTACTTCATCTCGGCGACTGCCGAGCTCAACCGGACCCCCTTCGATCTCATGGAGGCCGAGTCGGAGATCGTGGCGGGCTACCACATCGAGTACAGTGGTGTGCGCTTCGCGCTCTTCTTCCTGGCGGAGTACTTGAACGCGTTCTCGGTGGCCGCGCTTGGGGCGACGCTCTTCTTCGGTGGATGGCTTGGCCCGATTTTGCCGCCGTACGTCTGGTTTCTTCTCAAAACCTATGCACTCTTCTTCATCTTCTACTGGTTGCGCGGTACCCTGCCGCGCGTGCGGGTTGATCAGCTCATGGCCCTCGCCTGGCGTTATCTGCTCCCGGTATCCCTGGTGAACGTTCTGCTCACCGGCGTGGGGATCTGGGCATACCAGGCGCTGACGGCCTAGGAGGTTGCGTGTGATCGAGACCGGCGTGCGAATGGCTGCCCGAGCCGCCACAAACGGTGTGCCTTTCCGTCAGCCCCTCTCTCGGTGGCACGCGGCGCGGCGCCGGGAGAGGGCCGTATGACTACCGAGACCTGGGCAGCATTCGCCTTCTACGTGATCGCGATTAGCCTCGTGATCGGAGCCCTGGCGGTCGTCTTGCTTCCGCGGATTGTCCACGCGGCCCTTGCACTCGTCTTCGTCTTCTTTATGATCGCGGGGATCTACGTCCTGCTGGGAGCTGAGTTCATCGCCGCGGCCCAGGTAATTATCTACGTGGGCGCGATCACGGTGCTTCTCCTGTTTGCGATCATGCTGACCCAGCGGAGCTACGCTCCCGACAGCAATCCACCCAATTCTCAGCGCGGCATCGCCGCCGTGATTGCGGCCCTGCTGGGGCTTCTGCTGGTCCTGACGCTCGCGGGCGCAGTATTTCCCCGCAGTGAGGCAGCAACACCAGGCGGGGTCACTGACGTGACCCGAACGCTGGGCGAGCTCCTGATGGGGCCTTTCCTGCTCCCCTTCGAGCTTGCCGGCCTGCTTCTCCTTGCCGCGATGATCGGGGCGATCGTTATTGCCCGGGAGGGTTGATCCCGTGCCAGTCACTCTGACCCATTATCTTGTCCTGAGCGCGATCCTCTTCGCGATCGGTCTGTTCGGGGCGCTGGCCAAACGCAACGTCGTTGCAATTCTTATGTCAATAGAGTTGATGTTCAATGCGGTCAATATAGCTCTGGTCGCCTTCTCCCGCTACCTCCCGGTGCCGCCGGCGAACCAGGTCGCGCACGGGCTCAACGGCCAGATCTTCGCCCTGTTTATTATCACCGTGGCTGCGGCCGAGGCAGCAGTTGCTCTGGCGATCCTCCTGGCGATCTATCGGCAGCGTCGGACGGTGAGCGTTGAGGACATCAATCTGATGAAGTGGTAGAGGTGGGCTCGATGCCCGCGTACCTGTGGCTCGTTCCGGTTCTGCCGGTGATCGGTCTGATCCTGATCCTCGCAAGTGGACATTATCGCCCCCGATGGAGCGGGTACCTCGCGGTCGCGGCAATCGGAATATCGTTCCTGCTGGCGTTCCTTGCCATGGGGGAGCTGATCGGCCAGGGAACGGTGGGAACCGCCAGCCGTGTTGAGACCTTCGACTGGTTCCGCGTCGGGAGCATCTCGCTCCAGCTCGGGTTGATCTTCGATCCCCTCGCGGCGGCCATGCTGGTGCTCGTCGCGTTCATCAGCCTGGTGGTCCAGATCTACTCCCTGGGCTACATGGCCGGCGACCCCGGCTACACGCGCTATTTCGCCTTCATGTGCATCTTCACGGCGGCTATGCTGGGGCTGGTACTGGCACCAAACTTCCTCCAGCTGTATATCTTCTGGGAGCTAGTTGGGCTGTCTTCCTATCTGCTGATCGGCTTCTGGTACGAGCGGCCTGCGGCAGCCGCCGCGGCGGTGAAGGCGTTTGTGACAACCCGCCTTGGTGACCTCGGTCTCCTGACCGGCATCCTGATCCTCTACAGCCGGACGGGTAGCTTCGACTTCAGCCAGATCGCGGCGGCGGTGCGCGCGGGGAACCTGGGGACAGGGCTGTTGACCCTGGCGATGCTGCTGGTGTTCCTGGGAGCCGTTGGGAAATCGGCCCAGTTCCCCCTGCACGTCTGGCTTCCCGACGCAATGGAGGGACCAACACCGGTCAGCGCGCTGATCCACGCCGCGACCATGGTGGCCGCGGGGGTATATCTCATCGCGCGAACCTTTCCCCTCTTCGCCGCCTCGGCCGCGGCCATGCAGGTGGTTGCGTGGATTGGTGGATTCACGGCGCTGTTCGCTGCGACCCAGGGCCTCGTGATGACCGACATCAAGCGTGTGCTGGCCTATTCGACGATCAGCCAGCTCGGCTACATGATGCTCGGGCTGGGAGCCGCCAGCCTGGCTGCAGGAATGTTCCATCTGATAACCCATGCCTTCTTCAAGGCACTCTTGTTCCTGGCCGCCGGGGCGGTGATTCACCAGCTGGGTGGGGAACAGAACCTCCTGGCGATGGGGGGCCTGTTCCGACGCATGCCGGTGACTGCGCTCACTTTCCTCTGCGGGGCGCTTGCACTCGCGGCCATCCCGCCATTCAGCGGTTTCTGGAGCAAGGATGAGGTCATCGCGGCGGTCGAACGAAGCGGTAACCTGGCCCTGACGCTCCTCGCCCTGGTCACCAGTGGACTGACCGCCTTCTACATTTTCCGCGCCTGGTTCCTTGCTTTCCTCGGACAGCCGCGCGGGGCACTACCTGTGGACCGGGGGAGGGATCACGCTTCCGGTCACGGTCCGGGGACGCACCAGCCTGACGCGGGCGAGGCCTCGCCGGTGCTGGTCGCTCCCCTGGTGATCCTCGCTGTGCTGGCAGTTGGCGCTGGCCTGGTGGGCTCGCCGCTCCTTGGAGGCGGGTTCGCGGTGTTCATCACAGGATCGGCCGAGGTGTCGCCCGGGCTGGATCCGGGGCTGGCATTCCTCTCGACGGCGATCTCTCTTGTGGGCATCCTCCTGGCCTGGGCCTACTACGGTGCCGGCTGGCTGTCAGCGGAGGCGACAGCACAGTCCATTCGGCCGATCTATATGCTCCTCGTGAATCGGTACTACCTGGATGATCTCTACGCCTGGCTGGTTCGGCGCGTCCTGCTTGGACTGTCGTCACTCCTTGCGTGGTTTGACCGCCAGATCATCGACGGCGCGGTCAACGGGCTGGCCTGGCTGTGCTACGCGGTCTTCGGCTGGGCGCTCACCCGCCTGCAGACCGGGCGTACCCCGAGTTACGCACTCGGATTTGTCGTGGGGGTCGTAGTTATTGTCCTGGTCGCGATAGTGTTTCCTCCCGCACGCTAGATTTGGAGTTGGAGCGAGCCGTTGATGCTTTCGGCGATCATCTTCCTTCCTCTCCTGGGAGCAGGGCTGGTGGCCCTGGTCCCTTCCGAGCGGCGGACTATGATTCGCTGGCTGGCTGGTATCTTCGCCGGCCTTCCGCTCCTGCTCGGGCTGATTCTTTACGGGAGCTATGATGTTCACGCGGGTGGGCTCCAGTATGTGGAGCGAGTGAGCTGGGTCACCCTGCCCGAGATCGGGGTCAGCTACTTCGTCGGGGTCGATGGCCTGAGCCTCCCGCTCATCGTGCTCACCGCCTTACTGACGCTGGTTGCTATTCTCGCGTCCGAGCGAATCACCGAGCGTGCAAAAGAGTACTATCTGCTGTTGCTCATCCTGCAGACCGGCGTGACAGGTGTATTCGCGGCGTGGGATTTCTTCCTGTTCTTCCTGTTCTGGGAGGTCGAGCTGGTCCCGATGTATCTGCTGATCGGGATCTGGGGAGGACCGCGGCGGGAATATGCGGCCATCAAGTTCGTCATCTACACGCTCGCCGGGTCGGCGCTGATGCTGGTGGGGATCCTGGCACTCTACTTCTATGGAACTCCCCATACATTCGATATGACAGTCCTCGCGAGACGCTCGTATGGGCCTGCGTTCGCGTCGGTGGTCTTCTGGCTGCTGTTCGCCGGGTTCGCGGTCAAACTGCCGGTATTCCCCCTGCATACCTGGCTCCCCGATGCGCACGTCGAGGCGCCGACCGCGGTCAGTGTTCTGCTTGCGGGGGTCCTGCTGAAGATGGGTGGATATGGTATGCTTCGGGTCCTGGTCGGTTTGCTGCCTGAGGCTACCCGCCACTGGGCGCTTCTGCTGGCGATTCTTGCGGTAGTCAGTGTCCTGTATGGTGCCTGTGTCTCGATGGTCCAGCGTGATCTCAAGGCGATGGTCGCTTACTCCTCGATCAGTCACATGGGATATGTTCTGCTCGGCGTCGCCGCCTTCACCAGCATCAGCCTCAGCGGTGCGGCCATTCAGCTCTTCACTCATGGTCTCATTACCGGCCTGCTCTTCCTGCTGGTGGGGGCACTGTATGATCGAGCACATACCCGCTTGATCCCGGAGTTCAGTGGTATCGCGAAGCGCCAGCCGCTGCTGGCGGTGCTGTTCACCATCGGCGGCCTGGCATCGCTCGGGCTCCCGAGCCTGGCCGGTTTCATTGCCGAGTTCACCGTGTTCATTGGGTCGTTCGCGGTCCTGCCCGTTTTCACGGTCCTCGCCGCGGCGGGCATCGTCCTGACCGCGGGCTACCTCTTGTGGATGCTCCGTCGGGTCTATTTCGGGCCGCTTGCCCCCCGCTGGGAGAGGCTGGAGGACGTGCGGGGCGTGGAGGTTATTCCCCTGGTGACCCTGACCGCGCTGATTATCCTCGTTGGCATTGAGCCGTCCCTGCTCACCAATGTGATCAACGCCGGAGTAGCCAGCTTGACGACCTCCGTCGCGGCGGCTCACCCGCCGGGTGCCCTCGGATGGATCGGGCTGCCGGGGAGGCCGTGGTGAGCGTCTCCCTGCTGCTCCCCGAGCTGATAATGGCCGTTCTGGCTGTCGGCCTTATCTGCCTGGATCTGCTCGTTTCGGATAAGGCACGGCATTGGCTCGGGTACGTCGCCGTGATCGGACAACTGATCGCCGCCGGGACGGCCGTGATGGTCGGCCGGGAGAGGGCGACATCGTTCTTTGGGACCTTTGCTCTCGATCCGCTGGCCACACTGGTCCAGGTCGTTCTGCTGTTGACGGCCGCGCTGGTCACCCTCTCGGCGATCGACTACATGCGCCGGCGCACCCGCTATCAGGGTGAGTTCTACGCGCTGATCGTGTTTGCCACGCTCGGGGCGATGTTCCTGGTCAGTGCTAATGAATTGATCACCCTCTACGTGGCGCTCGAGCTGACCAGCATCTGCCAGATCATCCTGGCAGGCTTTCTCAAGGACGATGCGCGCTCGGCCGAGGCTGGCCTGAAGTACCTCCTGGTCGGGGCACTCTCGTCAGCCGTTCTCCTGTACGGGCTGGCGATCGTCTACGGCGCGACCGGGGTGACCGGACTGGTTGACATCGGACGTGCCCTCGCGAGCGGAAGCGCGCCACGAATCGCGTTCGTCGGGATCGCGCTGCTGGTAGCAGGCTTTGGCTTCAAGATGGTGGTCGTTCCATTCCAAATGTACGTGCCGGACGTCTACGAGGGCGCCCCGACGCCTGTCGTCGCATATCTCTCGGTCGCCTCCAAGGTCGCCGCTTTTGCCGCGGTGCTCCGCGTCTTCGGGACGGCTCTTCTGCCGCTCCAGCAGTTCTGGCCGGCTCTCTTCGCGATCCTCGCTGCTCTGACCATGACCGCAGGCAACATCGCCGCGCTCCGCCAGACGAATATTAAACGCCTGATGGGCTACTCAAGCATCGGCCAGGCCGGGTATGCTCTCTGTGGTCTTGCCGCCGCCAGTCGGAGCACCACCGCAGGCATGCTCTTCTTTCTCGTTGCCTATGCGCTCACCAACCTGGGGGTCTTTATCGCAATCGTTCATTTCTCTGGCGTGTTGGGGACCGATGACCTGAGCGGGTATGCCGGCTTGGCCCATCGGTCGCCGCTCATCGCGGCTGGCCTGACGATTGGGCTCTTGTCGCTTGTTGGCCTGCCGCTTACAGTTGGCTTCTGGAGCAAGGTTTACCTGTTTCTCTCCGTCTACAACGTGGGGCTTACCTGGCTGGTAGTGGTCGGTCTCCTGAACAGCGCGCTCGCTGCCTATTACTACCTCAAGATCGTGCACGCAATGTACCTGCGTCCTCCGACCTCGGAGGTGCGGGCAGGCGTGGATCCCGCCTTGGCTGCAGCCCTGGCCGTTAGTATTGCTGCGGTCATTGTCACGGGCATCGTCCCCGGTCCGCTGATCCAGGTGACTGGCCTCGCGGCGGGTGTTCTCTTCCCGATGTAGCGGTGGTGGAGAGGAGATCGGTATAATGTCAGCGATCCGGTGTTTTTCCCGCTTCGGGAGGCTCCGGATGGGCGCTGCTCTCTATCCCGATCTCCCCGGTGAGATCAGCCGGTGTGTCCTGGGAGTGGAAGAGGCCCGGTGGCCTTCCTGGTCTTCAAAACCAGTCGCGGGGGCGCCTGCGCGTCCCTGGGTGGGTTCGACTCCCATGCACTCCCGCCCCTCAGCTGCTCGGCGCGACGCCGAGGGTCACGGTCACCGTGCGCTCGGTCGAGCCGCGCGCTACGGTCAACGTCATACGATCGCCCGGCCGGTGTGACTGCAAAACGCGGTAGATGACGCTCTCATCGGTCAGCGCCTTGCCGTCGGCGGCGGTGATCACATCCCCGACCTGGAGGCCAGCTGCCGCTGCCGGTCCATTGGGATCGATCTGGGTGATGATCATCCCCGGTCGGTTCGGCAGCCCAAAGCGAAGCGCCACGGCTGGCGAGTTCGGGTACAGGCCGACCCCCAGATAGGCGTAGGTGACCCGGCCGGTGCGGATGATCTCATCGGCGATGGGCTTGGCAGTATTGATCGCGATAGCAAAGCCGAGGCTCTGGGCGGGGACACCGGGTTCGGCCTGGACGATCGCCAGCGTGTTGATGCCGATGACCTCTCCCTGGAGATTGATAAGCGGGCCGCCCGAGTTGCCCGGGTTGATCGGGGCATCGGTCTGGATGACGTCAAACAGGAACGGGCCCGGACCGGGCTCCTGGACCGTGCGGCCGAGGGCCGAGACCACGCCTGCCGTGACAGTTGGGCCGCCGGGCAGGGCCAGGGCATTGCCGATTGCGACCACCCACTGGCCGACGACGAGCTTGCTCGAGTCCCCAAGCGGAGCGATGGGCAGGTTATCGCCCTGGATCTGGAGGACTGCCAGATCACTGCGCGGGTCGCGCCCAATGAGGCGGGCAGTAAAGGAGCGGCCGTCCGGGAGGCTGACATCGAGCCGTTGGGCACCGGCCACGACGTGGTTATTCGTCAGAATATGGCCCTGGCGGTCAAAGATGACCCCCGAGCCCACCCCGCTGGGGACCAGGGTGGCCGGGCTCAGCTGGTTGAAGGTTAAGACCTCGCTCGTGACCTGCACCACCGCGGGGCGGACCTTCGCCGCAACCTCGGCGATGATACCGGGGCCGTTCGGATCTCCCAGGACCGGGTCGCGCTGGGCGAGGGAGGTAGTCCCGGTGCTCGGTGAGGGGGGCGCGGCCGCCACGGCCGCACTCCCTGCCGTTGGGGACGGAGCGAGAGTGGCAGTGGCCGGCGGCGTCGGGCTGGATGTCCGACCGAAGACATCGCCCTGCGGCGACCCGGCTGCTCCGCAGCCAGCCAGGAGCAGGCCGAGGAAAATCGGGAGGAGCCGGTCGAGGAAGCCGCGTCCTGGATACATTGGTCGTATCCTCCGCCGCGTGATATGAGGAATATTAACGATCCCGCGCATCCGATTGGTGCCCGGCTTTCAACTCACCCGGGCACCGATTCGCCCGAATCGCTCGCGGAGACGCTCGTCTTCTCGAGCGAAGTCTGCGATCGCCTTCAGGAGCGTCCCGGTGGCGAGGAGCATCTCGGCGGCGTCTCGGATCATGCGAATCCAGGCCGCTCCGGCGGCCGGGCGCTCGGTCGCGGCCGCGAGACGAGATGGACGTCGGAAGAGGGAACGGAGAGAGCTGATCCCATGGGTGACTTTCTTACTGGCCTCGCTTGCCCCTTCCAGGGTGGCCAGCTCCGGGTGGCCGGCCCGTCCCAGGAGGGCCCGGCCCGGTCGACTGGTCAATCCACGCTTGATCACCTCGCCAATAGCGAGGGTGAGCAGAAAGAAGCCGATTCCGCGGATAAGGTTTTTCATCTCGTCCTCCGGGACCGATCTGCAAGCGTGCCCGCGCCGTCTGGCCGGGGGACGCCCTGTGTCGTATTGTAGCGGGTTTTCCCAGGGCTGCGCGCTCCGGGCCACCGTCGGGTTTATTTTAGAGGCGGCCTGCGTCCTGCATGGTACAATGTGCCATGCAACCGAACTGCGCTGTTCGCGAGCAATCAACCTAATAGGAGAATCTCGACTGGAGGTCGCGGATGATTGAAAACATCTCCATCCAGGATCGGGATCTGCTCGGTCGCCTCAATGCCTACTTCGATAACATCGAGCTTCGGCTGCGTGAGGGGCAGGGGTGGCTGATCTTTAACGCGGACAGCAAGCGCGCGAGTCGGATTGGGCGCTTCATCCAGGATCGCCTCCGCGAGTACCGTCCGCTGGTATCGTTCTACGTTGTTCCCTGGCGTGATTTTGCCCTGAATGCGTACGTCCTGAAGGTTGAGCTGGCATCCAGCATGGCCACAGCCGGCGGCCCACCGGGCGATGCGCGTGTTCGGCGGGAGTATGCTATCGCCGGGCGCGTGTCCCAGGATATGTATTACCAGATGCGCTACTGTGATCTCTTTGTCCTGTCAGGGGTGCGGCCGAGCCATCCGCACGAGTTCGGCTATCTGGATCAGATCATCGCCGAGCGGTGCCAGAACCAGCGGGCATCGATCCTGATCACTCCCCTCATGCCCCACGAACTTGAGGAAGGCTTCCGGAGCCTGGGGCCTGGAGACAGCGCCTGGAAGCGGTTCTTTGGCCGTCTCTATGATACGTGTCTGATTGCCCTGTAGCCTGCAACGCACGGGCAGGACCAGTCCGTCGCGGAGCATGATATCCCTGAGATCCCAGGAGAGGAGAGAGTCGTGGCAGCCAAGCCCTTCGCAGTCACTGATAGTACCTTCGACGAGGAGGTGCTCAAGTCCCCCACGCCCGTGCTGGTGGATTTCTGGGCAACCTGGTGCGGTCCGTGCCGGATGATCGCCCCGGTGCTCGAGGAGGTCGCCCAGGAGAAAGAGGGCTCCTTGAGGGTGGCCAAGCTCGATGTTGACGAGAACCCTCAGACAGCCCAGCGGTACGGGGTCATGAGCATCCCGACGCTCCTGATCTTCAAAAACGGGCGCGAGGTCGGCCGGCTGGTCGGCTACATGCCCAAAGCCCAGCTGCTCCAGAAGATCGATCAGAGCCTGCAATAGGTGCGGCCGGGGCGGTCCTACTGTGCCCGGCCGCCCGTATCTCCCAACCCGGCGGTTGCCGATACCTCTCGATTCCCCGGGCCGCCGAAGGTTGCAGTAATGACGTCGTGAATCCGGTCGGCGCCCAGACGCGTCGGCGAGATGGTCTGGATGCCCAGCATCTGGTAAGTATCCTCGCGGATGGGGTCCTTGATCTGGCTGATGACGAACGGAACGTGCAGAATGTACTTGGCAATCTGGCAGGCCACGACGTTCGTATTGTCGCCGTCGGTCAGGGCGATGAAGGCATCTGCCCCCTCAACCCCGTGACTTCGCAGGACATCGACGTCGATTGCATTGCCGACCGCGGCCTTCCCCCGGAAATCCCGAGGAAGCCGGGTGAGCGCTTCGGGATCTGATGCGATCACGGTCACAGCATGACCGCGTCGGTCGAGCATCTCGGCGACCTTTGCGCCGAAGCGTCCGCAACCGACAATAACAACGCGCATCTGAATCCTCCCGGATGGGCGTGGGTGTACCGGGATCCTGTTTCCGGCGGGGACTAGCCGACGGGCGACGGCTCCGCAGAACTCTCACCGAGCAGGTGGCAGAGCCCGTCGCTGATCTCGTACGTGCAGTGAGCGATCTGGGTGATCGTCGGGTCGTGCGTGGCGACGATCACCGCGACATTCTCCGTCGTCGCGATATATCGGAACAGGCTCATAATCTGCAAGCCGGTCGTACTGTCAAGCTCACCGGTAGGCTCATCTGCCAGCAAGAGCGCGGGGCGATTGCCCAAAGCACGTGCGATGGCGACCCTCTGCTGCTCGCCACCGCTCAGCTCGAACGGGCGGTGGTGCATGCGCTTGGCCAGTCCCACCATCTGCAGCAGCTCGGTCGCGCGCTTATGTCGCTCGGCCCGTCCGACCCCGGCGATATGCATCGGGAGCTCGACGTTCTCCAGGGCTGAGAGGACCGGGATCAGAGCAAATGACTGGAAGACGTACCCGATAGTCGTGCGCCGAAGCAGGGTGAGGGCCGAATCGGACAGCCGGGAGAGATCCTGCCCCTTGATGTACACCGTCCCGTCGGTCGGCTTATCGAGCCCTCCAATGATGTTGAGCAAGGTTGTCTTGCCCGAGCCGGACCGTCCCATCAGGCCGACCATCTGTCCTGCTCGGACGCTCATATTGATGCCCCTGAGCGCAGTAACCTGCTCGCGTCCGAGAACGTACGTCCGCTTGACATCGACGACACGCACGATCTCCTCGGCCGCGGAGGCCGCTCCTGCGCGGGCCGTTGTCAGTTCGCCCTGCCCTTTCACCGGAACCCCCAGCGTCGGTGATGTGCCTCCTGCTGACTCTTGTCCGCATCCTCGGAGGGAATCGGACGAATGATGATCTGATCCCCTTCCAGCTCGAGGCGCACCTTCTTTCGGATCTGGAGCTTCTCCAGGTACTCCCGGGGAATCTGGAGGCGGCCGGCCCCGTCGAGAACGACGAACTCATCGTGTGTTTCCCCAAGGACGATGTTCCCCGCGGCGAAGTCGGTCATATCGATCGCGACACGGCGGATCGTCTCAGTCGAGGTCTTCCCATCCCGAATGGCCACCACCCGGTCGACCTTCGACATCACCTTGGGGTCGTGCGTCACGATGACGATCGTCGTACCGTACTGATCGCGAATCTGCCGGAACAGATCGAAGATCGTTGCAGCAGTCCGCGTATCTACCGAGCCGGTTGGCTCATCGGCCAGGAGCAGGGGCGGCCGGTTGGCCAACCCGATGGCAATGGCCACGCGTTGCTGTTCGCCGCCAGACATCTCTGAGAGCCGGTGGTTCATTCGGTTGGCCAGGCCGACGACCTCCAGAAGCTCGCGGGCCCACCGCCGCTCCTTGGCCCCGTACCGCCCGGCGATGATCATCGGGAGCTCCACGTTCTCGAGCGCCGTCAGGTAGGGAAGCATGTTGCGTGCGGTCTGCTGCCAGACGAACCCGACGACTTCGCGCTTGTAGCGGACAAGCTGTCTCTCGCTCATTTTGAGGAGGTCCCGACCGCCAACGATGACCCGTCCGGCTGATGGGCGATCCAACCCGCCGAGGATATTCAGGAGGGTGGATTTGCCGCTTCCACTGTTCCCGATAATGGCCATCAGCTCGCCTTGCTGGATCTGAAGGTCCAATCCCTGCAGGGCCACTGCTTCCAGGTCGGCGACCTTGTAGATCTTGACGAGATTATCGCAGAGGATGAACGGCTCTTCGCTCGGCGAAGCAGTCGTGGTGGTCTGCTCGGTAGCGGGTCCAGCTTGCAGTGCCAATGGACTCCTCCGCGCCCGGGATGCAGCACGACGCCGGGCTTGATTCTTACTCCGGCCATTGTACACGCGCCGCTCTCAACGCGTCAACAATGACATCCAGCGGAACGAGGGTCTGGAAGGACTCTTTGTCCCGCCTCTATGGTAAAACGCGCGAACTGCCCCGCGCGGTTCCCGGGGATATCCGGAGAGGCTTGCGCATGCCCGCGGCTATCCAGTCAGCCTGTTCCTGCTCCAGCGCCGACTGCCCGGCATCTCAATCCCTCAGCTTGAGCACGGCCATGAAGGCCTCCTGCGGGATCTCGACATTGCCGATGCGCTTCATGCGCTTCTTTCCCTCAGCCTGCTTTTCCAAAAGCTTACGCTTGCGCGTCACATCGCCGCCGTAGCACTTCGCGAGGACATTCTTCCGCATGGCCGGGATTGTCTCCCGGGCAATCACCCGGCTCCCGATCGCGGCCTGAATCGCCACATCGAAGAGCTGGCGGGGAATCAGCTCCCGAAGCTTCTGGACGAGCTCCTTGCCGCGAGCATAGGCGCGGTCCACATGCGTGATGAGCGAGAGCGCATCAACCGGCTGTCCGTGGACCAGGATCTCCAATTTCACCAGGCGTCCTGGCCGATAGCCGATGAAGCTGTAGTCGAGCGACGCGTATCCCTGGGTGCGTGACTTGAGCTGATCGTAGAACTCGACGAGCATCTCGCTGAACGGGAGGTCATACACGAGGATGACGCGCGACTCGTCGAGGTACTCCATCTTCTCGAAGGTGCCGCGCCGCTGGGTTGTCAGTTCCATGATGGCGCCGATGTACCGGCTTGGTGTGACAATGTTGACCTTCACCCACGGCTCGGCGATCTCGGCGATTTCGTTTGGTGGCGGCAGGTCCGATGGGTTGTCGATCTCGAGGATCGTGCCGCGGGTCGTGGTGACGCGATAGGCGACCGATGGCGCGGTGGTCAGGATGGCAAGCTGGTACTCCCGCTCGAGCCGTTCCTGGACGATCTCCATGTGGAGGAGGCCGAGGAAGCCGCAGCGGAAGCCGAAGCCGAGGGCGGCTGAGTTCTCGGGCTCGAATGTCAGAGCAGCATCATTCAGCTTGAGGCGCTCCAGGGCATCCCGGAGGAGCTGGTAATCACTGCTGTTAACCGGGTACAGGCCAGCGAACACCATCGGCTTGACTGGCCGGTATCCGCGCAAGGGCTCGGCAGCCGGGCGGTCTGCCAGGGTGATCGTATCACCCACCCGGCAGTCGGAAACCGTCTTGAGACCGGTCGCAATGTAGCCAACTTCCCCCGTCTCCAGGCGGTCAACTGGCGTCATGGTCGGGGTAAACGTGCCGATCTCCAGGGCTTCGGTCTGTCGGCCGGTGGCACACAGGAGGATCTGGGCCGGTGAGGGGATTGCGCCGTCCACGACGCGCACGTAGGCAACGACGCCCTTGTACACATCGTAGTGCGAGTCAAAGATCAGGGCGCGCAAAGGCGCGCGAGGATCCCCGCGTGGTGGGGGAATTCGCTCGACGATGGCCTCGAGGAGATCATCGATGCCGGTGCCCTCCTTCGCCGAGACCCGGAGGATCTGCTCGGGAGCAACGCCGATCAGGTCTGCGATCTCCTGAGCAACGCGATCCGGGGCAGCATTGGGAAGATCGATCTTATTGATGACCGGCACGATCTCGAGGTCGTGCTCGAGGGCCATATAGGTGTTGGCGAGCGTCTGGGCTTCGATGCCCTGCACCGCGTCGACAACGAGCAGGACCCCCTCGCAGGCGGCCAGGCTCCGGCTCACCTCGTAGGCAAAGTCAACGTGCCCCGGCGTGTCAATCAGATTGAGCTCGTAGAGCTGGCCGTCGCGAGCCCGGTATGACATCCGGACCGCGCGTGCCTTGATGGTAATGCCCTTCTCGCGCTCCAGGTCCATCGAGTCGAGGACCTGCTCAGCCATCTCGCGGGCGGTGATGGTCCCGGTGCGCTCGAGAAGGCGGTCGCTCAGGGTGGTCTTCCCGTGATCGATATGGGCGATGATCGAGAAGTTGCGGATGTGTGACTGGTCCATCAAACTGGGAAAAGTATACGTCCGGTCAAGCCGAACGTCAATACGAGCTTGCGAGAAGCAGGGTCGTCGGTCGATAGGTCACCCACTCTCATTGCTCCCGGTGTGCTCCTACGGCTGGCGGTGATCCCTTACCGGTCAGGCGGGCTCCGCCGCCCGGCTGATAGGGTGATGTGTCGCCCAGGAAGACCCGAGAGAGCGATTCATTCATGGTAGAGTAGAATGGACACATTGTACCTTCAGGCTAATCAGTAAAGGAGCTCACCGGTGTATACGACCTCGGGCAGGGACGACTCGACGCTCTGGCTCGCGCGCGTCCTGTTTGATCTTGGAGCGATCTCTTTCGGCGACTTCTCTCTGGGACGGACAGCGGTCCATTCTCCTGTTTATGTCAATCCCAGGCGTCTGCTCAGTGAGCCGGCCCTCCTCCAGCGCGTCGCGGCTCTGCTCGATGCCGAGATCAAGGCAGGCCAGGCGCGGCGGCGCCCCCGCCTGTCGCCGTTCAGCCTGGTCGCAGGCGTGCCCTTCGGAGGCCTGCACCTCGCGCTGGCATACAGCCTGTACAGCGGCGTCCCCATGTGCTATGCCCGCCCGGCGGGAACGGCCGGAAAGGATCACGTGATTGAAGGGTACCACGAGCCGGGCCAGACAGCCCTCATTATAGACGACCTCATGACCGGCGGGGGGAGCATTCTCCAGAATGCTCACATCCTCGAGGAGTTCGGCATTCAGGTGCGCGACGCGGTGGTACTGATCGACCGCGAGCAGGGGGGAATCGAGAACCTCCGCCAGCACGGCTATAACGTCATCTCGATCCTCCGCCTGAAGACGATGCTCACGTACTACTACGAGCTCGGCCTGATTACGCCAACCTGGTACGAACGAAGCATGGCCTATCTCGAGAAAGGGCCTGCTCCTACCTGACATGGCACCGGATCGCGGGTCTTCCTGACTACTGCCGTCTTAAGAAGTGCCGCTGACCTGCCGGCTGATGGCTTGCCGAAGCAGGTGTGCCTCGTCGGAGCGCAGGGCGATTGTCACGCCAAGGTAGATGACCGCACCCAGGATGACCGCACCCGCGACCACCGGCACGCCGCCGAGCGAGCTGGAGAGTGGCGCGGTCAGGCCGGTGAAGGCCATCACCCCCGCGCCCATGAGGAGACCGGCGGCAAGGCTCTTCGCGGCCGATGGCACGAGCAG
The DNA here is from genome assembly GCA_019690095.1 of Chloroflexota bacterium. GTDB lineage: Bacteria > Chloroflexota > UBA6077 > FW602-bin22 > CADDYW01 > JADGGD01. Next base: position 20,223 of record JADGGD010000013.1, on the reverse strand, counting down.
CCGGGGATCGAGGCCAGGGATGCGCCTGCGGGCCAGAAGGAATAGCAGTCCTCCCTCGACTGTGCTGGCCGCCGCGGTGGCCAGGGCGAGCCCTTCCAGCCCCAGCGGTCGCACCAGCGCGACGGCAAGGCCGACGTTCACGATCAGCGCAAGGGCTCCTACCTTGACCGGCGTCAAGGTGTCGTGGAGGGCGTAAAAGGCACGGGTAACGATCTCCGTCACAGCCATGCCGAGCAGGCCAAGGGCGTAGAGCCGGAGGGCCCGCGCAGTCAGGGCGGTGGACTCAGGGGTAAACTCGCCACGCTGGTAGAGCACCCGCACGATGGGCTGTCCCAGGACGATCAGACCGATGCTGGCCGGGATCGTCAGGTAGAGGATGAATCGGGCTGCGCTGACAAGGGTATCACGGAGCTCGTCACTCTGTTGGGCCGCGCCGTGCTCCGCCAGTGCAGGGAAGACCGCCGTTGAGATCGCCATGGCGAAGACGCCGAGAGGGAGCATGGTGAGCATCCAGGCGAAGTTCAGCGAAGGGATCCACGCCGGAACGCTGGATGCCAGATTCAGGGTGACCAGGAAATTGACCTGGGTGACGGCCAGTCCGAGGGCTCGCGGTCCCATCAGCTGTACCACCGCGCGGACGCCCTCGTGCCGGAGGTCCAGGCGGGGACGAATCACGGCGCCGATCTGGCGGAGCCCGGGGAGCTGGACCGCCAGGAACAGGATTGACCCGATCAATGCTCCGAGGGCGAGCCCGTAGATGCCCAGCCAGCGCGCCAGGAGGACGGCTCCGATAAGAATGCCGAGGTTGTAGCAGGTCGGGGCCAGGGCAGCTAGGAAGAAGCGTCCGTGAGCGTTGAGGACGCTGGTGGCGAAGCAGCCGAGGGCAAAGAAGAGGGGCGCGATCAGAACGATCCGGGCGAGCTGGGCCGCAAGCTCCTGATATGCGGGCGGGAACTGGGGGACCAGCAGGGGCATGATCCACGGCACTACCGCCATGCCGAGAAAGGCCAGCGGCAGGAAGATCACCACTGAAAAGGTCAGGAAGATGCTCAGCATCTCCCACCCTTTTTCCGGGGTGTCGCGGGCGAGATAGGCGCTGTAGACAGGAATGAAGGCGCTCGCTACCGCCGCGCCCGCGACGACCTGAAAGATGACATCCTGTACCCGATTCGCCGCGTAGTAGGCGGCGAGTTCCGGACTGGTGCCGAATCGGTAGCCGATCGCCGCATCGCGGAGGAGCCCGGAGAGGCGGCTGCTTACGAAGGCGGCCATGACGATAATCGCCGCCCCGGCCAGGCGGCGGGTTCGTTGGACTCGGATCACGCCCGGACCCCCGAGCGAACCCTCCCGCGCTGACGGATGCGGGCGATCATCGCCGCTCGTGCGGCGAGCTCGATCCGATCATCGAGGGGGGCGAGAGGGACATCGTCCCGGTAGCGGTGACGAAGCGCCAGGCGCAGGAGATGATCAGCGAAGTCCGGGTTTTTAGGGAGGAGCGGACCGTGCAGATAACTGCCGAAGGCGTTTCGGTGAACTGCGCCCTCGCAGCCGTCTGTCCCGTTGTTCCCCGCGCCGATCAGCACCTGCCCCAGCGGGCGCGTACCCGGGCCGAGGAAAGTCTGCCCGCTGTGATTCTCGAAGCCGACCAGCTCGACCTCTCGATCTTCCAGCCTCACGCGAACGATGACATCGCCAATAAAGCGGCGGGAACCGGCGACCGTCCACGCGTCAAACATGCCAATCCCCGGCAGAACCTCACCGCTGCCGGTTCGGAAGTACTGTCCCAGGAGCTGGTAGGTGCCGCAGATCGCCAGGAGCACCGCCCCGTTTTCAACGGCCTCGATCAGCGCCGCGCCGGTGCCGTCCTGCAGATCGCGACTGACTGCGATCTGATCCCGGTCCTGCCCGCCGCCTGCGACGAACAGATCGATATCGTTTAGTGGGCTGCGCTCTCCGACTCCTCGTTCGATGAGCCGGACATCGATGCCGCGCCAGCGGCAGCGCTGGATGAGCGTCAGCACGTTTCCTCGATCCCCGTAGATGTTCATGCCGGAGGCGTAAAGGTAGCAGATTGTGAGACGCATTCAGGTTTCCCAGTACGGCACGGAGTAGCCCCGCCGCGCGACGATCGTGCGTAAGGCAAGCATGGCCGTATAGGTCGGGAGGATGTAGAGGGTCTGGCCGGGCGGAAGGGAGGTTAAGCCCAGATCCAACGCACGCTCGATCTCGGGCTCCACGTGGATTCGCTCGGTCGGGACACCGGCGTATTTCAGCCGCACCGCCATGTCGCCTGCGCGCGTCCCGCTCGCAATGACCGAGGCACAGTGGTCGGCCAAGGCCTCGACCTCGGCGTCCCAGAGCCAGGAGACATCCGTCCCATCTGCCAGGTTGTCATTGATCGCGATGATAAGGTGCCGCAGACCAGGCCCAGCGAGGATGGTGCGGAGCACCTCGGTGAAGCCAACCGGATTCTTGATAAGGGCAATGAAGAGAGTGCGATCCCCAACCGAAATCCGCTCCAGACGACCGAATGCCGCGGTGATCGCGGTGAGGCCGTCATGGATCGCGGCGGCGGGTATATCTAAAGCGAGGGCACAGGTTATGGCCGCCAGGGCGTTGTATACATTGTACAGCCCCGGGAGACGCAGAGAGAAGTGCCTGGTCCCGAATGGACCGCTGACCTCAATCTCGCTGCCCTCCGCTCCGGTCAAAGTGATCGCCGTGGCGGCCACAGTGAGGGCCGGTCGGTTGAAATCTCCTCCCGGGCAGTGGTAGCGTCCCAGGTGGGCGTAGTGGACCTCGCGGTAGATGAGGGGACGACCGCACTGCGGGCAGAGCCGGCTGTCGGCGATCGGCCCTGGTCGTGAAGCCTGGCCGGGCACCTCGATGCCGTAGTACAGCACCCGGGCGCGGCACTGGGCACCGAGCGCGGCTACGGCCGGATCATCGGCGTTGAGCACCACCGTGGTTGTGGGGGAGAGATCGGCGAGCGTCGCGCGCCAGCAGCCGGCCACAAAGTCGACCTCACCGTAGCGGTCGAGCTGGTCGCGGAAGAGATTGGTCAGCGCGATTACCCGAGGCTGGACGACAGGCGTGACCCGCGGCAGAATGGCCTCATCGACCTCAAAGAGGGCGATCTCTCCTCTGGTCCGGCCGCCCGGGCTGGTATGGTCGATCAGCGCGGTCACCAGGCCGCTCTCGAGGTTGGCGCCAGCACGGTTGTGAATCGTCGTGCGCCCGGCAGCGCGAAGGATGCTCGACAGCGCACGGCTCGTGGTTGTCTTGCCATTCGTGCCACTGACCAGAATCACTCCCTCCGCCAGACCGCGGACGAGCTTGGCCAGGATGTCAGGATCAAGACGGAGCGCGACGAGGCCCGGCAGAACAGTTCCACCCCCTCGTCCCAGGCCGCGGCTCAGCCGACCTGCCAGGTGCCCGGCCGCTATAGCGAGCCCGAGCCGGGGATCGAGGTTCGTGGGCGGCTGTCCCGGCCAGGTGTGGTCGCGGTGGGCCTCGGCGGTCATCGCGTGTGCTCGCACATCCCTCGGCGTGGCGCGGGGCGAATCCGCGTGCGTTCACAGTATACCAGAGGAGGAAAGGGCCCCCGCGGCATGGGGCAAGATGCTGGCCACAGCGGATGGTCCGGACGGCACGCGGCGTGCGACTCCCCCCGGAAGGGAAGGCGGGGATCATGGCGACCGTTCGCTTGCTCGCACATGATGTTGATGCGAGTGATGGTGGGGTGCTACAATATGCGCAGATGCCAGACGGAGACGGCAGGGGATGGGCGTGAGCGGCGCAGTACTCGTGCTGAACCAGAATTACGAGCCACTTAATGTATGCAATGAGAAACGCGCAATCGTGCTGGTGAATCGGGGCAAGGCCGAGATCCTGGAGCATGGTAACGGCCTGATTCGCACCCCGTCCCAGACCTTTGCGCGTCCGTCGGTGATCCGTCTGGTTTACCTCATCCGCCGGCCGCGCCCGAAAGCGCGCTTGACCCGACGCGAGGTGTTCCTGCGCGATAATTTTACCTGCCAGTACTGCGGCGTGCGATCGAAAGATCTCACCATTGACCATGTGATCCCACGCCATCGTGGTGGTAAGCACACGTGGGAAAACCTGGTGAGTGCCTGCCGGAGCTGCAACCATCGCAAAGGGGGGAAGACGCTGGAAGAGGCGAAGATGACCTTGCGTCGGCCGCCCGCGCCGCCTCGTGTCTCGCCGTACTATGTGCTGAACCAGTACTTGCAGTCGTATACCGAATGGAAGAAGTTCGTCCCGGAGTGGGAGCTGGGGGCGCTGGTCGCGGCCAGCTAAATGACCGGGGCGTGCTTGGAATCTGCCTCCTGGCATGGGGGAGGAGCCCTTTCGGGCTCCTCCCCCATTGATTTTTGGACCGGGGAGAGGATGGCCGCTCGTCTTCGAGGGGTCTGAAGGCTAGTCGTGGCGGCGGAGAAGGTATCGCGGCGTAGCGATCCTTCTCAGGCCAGGAGCAGGGCGCGTAGCTCGGGCTCGCGGCTGGCTCGGGTCAGAGCAATGACCAGATCGCCAGCCTCGAGGCGCGTGTCGGCTGACCCCACTGATGTCGTGCCGTCGTGGACGACTGCCAGGATCAGGGTTTCCTTCGGGAACCTGATCTCGCGCAGCTTCTTTCCCACCACGGCGGACTGAGGCGCTACCGGCGCCTGGATGAGTTCAAGATCGGCATCGCGAAGCAGCCGGAGGTGCACCAGCGCCTGGGCGTGCAGCTCCTGCTCGATCTGCTGCATGATCAGATCGGTGCTGGATACCGTCGAGTCAATGCCGAGCAGGCGGAAGATCTGCTCGTTCTTCGGATTGTTGATCCGCGCGATCGTTCGGGGGACGTTGAACTTCTTCTTGGCCATCTGGCAGATGACCAGATTGTCCTCGTCGTGCCCGGTGACCGCGACTACAACGTCGGCGCGATTGACCCCGGCCTCGCTCAAAGTGCTTGCCTCGCAGGCGTCTCCCCGGAGGACAACGCTCCCGAGTTCCTCATTGATGATCTCCGCCTTGCGGGCCTCCCGCTCGATCACCAGGACTTCGTGCCCCTCCGCGATCAGCGCCTTGGCAAGATAGAACCCAACCTTTCCTCCACCTGCGACGACAACGTACATCGTTACGATCTCACCTCTGCCCCGGCGAGCGGCTGGGCTTCTTTCCTTTGCTTCTCATAGGCATCGAGCATCTGCTCGATCAGCTGGGCTCCCAGGGTTGTTGGGCAGACAGTCTCTAGCCCCAGGGTATGATACGTATCCTCCCGACTGGGATCATAGATCCGGGTAATCACCTTCGGGACGTGGTGAAGCACCATGGCGATCTGGGATGCCATGATATTGGTATTGTCATCATTGGTAACGGCCGCAAAGACGGCGGCCTTATCGATGCCGGCCCGCATGAGGACGTCATCATCGATGCCCGATCCGACGATGGCCTGGCCGCGAAAGTCCGGACTGAGGCGGCGAAAGGCATCGGTATTCCGGTCGATGATGCGCACATCGTGCCCTTCCTGATCAAGGACACTCGCCAGCCGTGCCCCTACGCGTCCACATCCCAGAATGACAGCAATCATATTCCTTGTCCTCGGCTTCCCTGGCCGACCCTGTGCCGTTCGACTGCGACGGTTCCGGAACGTGTCCCCGCGCTGTACGCGGCCCCCTGCCCGACTGCCGCACGTGGCCGGGACGGTGATCCATTCAGCTACCCGTTGTCAGGGGGGCGCGGCAGAGCCAGACAAGGCATGGAGCGTTCTTCAGGACGTAGTGGACAGCCGCGCCGAGCTCGTTCTCGGAGGGACGCCGCCGCTGGGGGATACCCATGAAGATCGCATCGACGCCGCGGGCGACCGCCTCATCCACGATCGCCGGGCCAACCTCGCGGGCCTGGAGGAGCTCGGTTTCGACCGGGACTTGCGCATCCTCGCAGCACTGCTCCACCATGTCGAGCAGCTGCTCGCCCTTATCGATCTCCGGTCCCACCTCGGCGTCAATCGGCAGGGAGCGCTTGACCTCGATGACGTACGTCGCATAGATCGTCGCGCCGTAGCGTCGAGCGAGGGTCGTCGCCAGGAGCAGCACATCACGATCTGTCGGATCGCCGCACACAGCGACCAGGAGCTTTTCAACCTTCACGCGCGTTCTCCGTGGTCCCGCTGGTCACCAGTCTGGCGCCCGTTTCTGCGTTGCTCGCACCTGGAGTCCTGCAGCAGTATACACCCACCCCATGCGCCCAGCAAGGCGGCTGCCGTCCCAGCGTCGCTCCTCACGCTCCGTTCGTGGCAGTCCGGACCCGCCGATCGAGCGTGACCATGAGAAGGCCGACGATCAACCAGACCATGGCGACCACGTGCGGAAAGTTCATATCGACGAAATGGTGATCGAACGCGCCAGCAACCAGCATGGCCACAAGCGCGGCAAGACACGTCGCGGCAAGATGGGTTGATTCGTCGTCTACCTCCAGGACATGACGTACTGCACGCAAAAGGACCGAGCCGATGGCCCACAGCCAGATCGATAGGCCAACGATCCCGACCTGCTCGGCTAGCAGGAGATAGATGCTTGAGACGCCGATGTAGAGATCCACATCCGGTGCCTCGCCAAACCCGACCCCGAAGATCGGGTACTCCGAGATCAAACGCATTGCATCCTTGTACTCACCCAGCCGCATGGCAGCCGCCTGATCACGCACCTCCAGGCCGGACTGAAGATGCGTGACGAACGTCGACTCCCGGAGCGATGGGGACAGCAGGACGGCCGCCAGCAGCACTGCTCCCACCAGCCAGAGGCGCCGATCGCGGAGCGTGGCGATGACCGCACAGCCAGCCAGGAAGCCGATCAGCGAGCCGCGCGAGTAACTCAGCAGGAGTGCGACCAGGATCGGGGCGAGTGCGCCAAGGAGAAGTACTGACTGCCAGCGCGGGCGTGGAATGCCAAGCAGGCCAACGACCAGAACTCCGCAGGTCATGAGGGTCGCCCCGAGAATGTTCGGATCGATCGAGGTTCCGATCGCACGCTGGATGGTTGTGCCCGGATTGTACTGAAGGATATTGCTGGAAGGATAGCCAAATCGTGAGAGGGAGGCGAGCACGGCGGTCGAGGTGCCGGCCGGGAGATAGTAGAGCACGATCGCGATGAGCGCGGCGAGCACACCACCAAGCACCAGCGCCAGGAGCAGCCGGCGGATTGTTCGGAGATCGCGAACACACTGCACGGCGCTGAAGAAGAAGATGATTGCCGACAGAAGCTCCCCGAACAGGCGAACATCCGAGGTCGTGGTGTGATAGGCCGTTCCCAGGATAAACGAGACTATGCACGATGCGACGAAGAGCAGGACCTGGACGTCCACACCGCTCCCGTACAGTCTGCGGTTTGGATCTGCCAGGACCCGGATGACCCAGACGATGAGAACTGGCAGGAGAGTGAGGTCGACCAGAGTGGGTTTGACCGGTCCGAGGGAGACCGGAACAACCGCGAAGGGGAGCAGGCAGGCAACCGCAATGAACGCGGCGATCCCGATGCGCGGCTCCACCACGATCGCTGCCATGACCGCCAGTCCGACCAGCGCGCCAGCGACGACCGGTGGTGAGGCGGCGGCGACAGCAACTCCCAGGGTCACCCCGACGACCAGGCCGAGCGCGGCGACGCCGGCGGCCATTGGAAGGCTGCGGATCCGGGCCGGTGCGATGCGTTCGTCCGTCGCCGAGAGGCGATTGATCGTCTCCATATGCCGCCAGTATAGCACGGGCGATCGGCAAAAATGGCACACAGCCCGAGCGAATGCTACAATGCCTGCGCGGTTGGCACACGCACGGACGATCAGGCCGTGGCCGAGTCGCCTTTGCCGCCCCGGCCCAACCGAATTCGTCCCGAATCCGGATCGAGGAAGGCCCCAGCAGTGCACACCGGGATCGAGCTCCGTCCCGCCTCCGATCACCCAGCGTGCGGCATCGGTCAGTGGATCACTCGATCACGTGGCGATGTGCTGGCCGTTCTGGTGATCGGCTTCCTCACCATCGCCTTCTTCTGGCCCATGATTCGCCCCTGGCCGCCGCGGCTGTACATGATGGAGGGCGATTTCAGCCGCCAGTTCTATCCTTTTCGCTTCTTCGAGGGACGCGAATGGTGGTCCGGGAGGATCCCCCTGTGGAACCCGGACATGTTCGCCGGCCATCCCTTCCAGGCGGATGTTCAGACTGCTGTCTTCTATCCCCTGGCATTTGCCGATGCAGTCGTCTTCGGTCGATCCGGCCTTCCGTACGCGGCGCTCGAGGGCGAAGTCGTCATCCACACCTTTCTGGCAGGACTATTCACCTATATGCTGGCCCGCCTGTTCACCCGCTCGCGCCTGGGCGCCCTGGTTGCAGGTATCGCCTTCGCGTTTGGCGGCTTCATTACAAGCTACCCGGCCGAGCAGCTCCCACTCCTGGAGACGGCAGTCTGGCTTCCCGTAATTGTCCTGTTTCTCGAGCTGGCGGCACGCCGCGCGGTTGGGTGGCGGTGGCTTGTGCTGGCGAGCGGGGCTCTTGGCATCGCTGTCCTGGCGGGGCACTCCCAGACCCTGCTTTTCATCCTCTACGCGACCGAGGCATATGTTATCTGGCGCTTCTGGCGAGCAGGTGCTCGGTGGACGTCTGTTCTGGCATCAGCGGTGATCTATCCACTTGGGGGGGCATGTCTTTCGGCCGTTCAGATTCTTCCGACCCTCGAGTTTCTGGGCTACAGTACGCGCGATCAAATGAGCTATGCCGAAGCGGCGTGGGGATACCTGCCCTCGGCACTGTGGGAGGTTGTTGTCCCGCTCTGGCACGACGAAAAGGCGCTTTCGATTGGCGTTGTCGCGCTGGTGCTTGCGGCACGGGGGGCGTGGGTCAGTCGGCGTGAGCCGCTCGCTTTCTGGACGGTTGCTGGCCTCCTGGCGCTTCCCCTCTCACTCGGTGGCTCGACGCCGTTGTTCTGGCTCCTGTATCACCTGGCGCCGGGCTGGAACCTCTTCCGGGATCAGGAGCGGGTGATCTACTTATTTTCATTCGCCGCCTCGCTGCTCGCTGGTCGGGGTGTCGCCGATCTCCTGGATACGGCGTGTCCTCTGACCATTCGGGCCTGGGCAGTGGCAGTCGGCCTGGGCGCACTCCTCGCCCTGGGCGCAGGCGTGCTGGGCTTTGTCCCCGGCATGACCGCCGGAATGCGCCACAACCTTTTCCTGGACGCGGCTGTGCTGGCGGTACTGGCTGTACTGCTGGCGGTGCGGGCACAGGGCGCACGAGGCTGGATCGGCAGGATCATTCTTGCCGCTCTGGTTCCGCTCGTTGCTGGAGAGCTGTTTGTGATCAACGCTGGGAACAACCTCAGTCCAACTTCGCCGGTGCCGGTGGCCCGGCTCGAGCGCACTGCCGAGTACATTCGTACCTTCCCGGAGCCGTTTCGCGTGCGTGGGATCAGTGAGGCGGTGTTCCCGTCAAACTACGGCATGGTCCTCGGGCTTCCGACAATTGGCGGCGATACGCCGATTCAGATCCGCCGCATGCGCGATATGCTTGCTGCCGATGCGGACTGGCGGGTCTGGCAGATCCTGAACGTGAAGTTCTTCATCAGTGATCGAGGACCCCTGCCCGGCCTTACCCTTGTTTTCCAGGATGGCAACCTGAAGACCTACAAGATGGAGGACTCGCTCCCTCGGGCCTGGGCTGTCCGGAAGGTGCTGGTGGCGCCCGACCTCGAGACGGCTCGACGGATGATTCTCGTACCAGCGAATCACCCCGGCGATGTGGTTGTTCTCGAGAGAAAGCCGTCGATCGGGCCCTTTCGTCCCGGTCCGCGGCCAGATGTTCGGATCACGCACCTCGACCCTCAGCGGATCGTGATCGATGCCGAGGCGGACGGCAATGCCATGCTCGTTCTGGCCCAACAGTACTATCCGGACTGGATCGCTTATCGTGACGGCCAGCCGGTGCCCACCTTCCGAGCGAATGTCCTGGCAATGGCGTTTGAGCTGCCGCCCGGCCGCCATCATTTCGAGATCGTCTACCGCCCGTGGTCGTTCTACCTGGGTGCGGTGATCTCGCTCCTGACCCTCGCGAGCGGGTTGCTTTACCTCGCCTGGCCGCGGATTCACGGGAGTGGACAACGGTGACCCGCTCTGACTCGTGGTGCCAGCGCGCGTGGTGGATAGGGGCGCTGGCGCTGATGCTCGTTACGTTCGCCTTGCGAATCTATCACCTCGGCCTGCCGAACCTGACCAACGACGAATGGTTCATGCTGCGCAATCACGACGAGGGGCCGGCCTGGATCATCCATCAGGCGCACACCTTCGAGCCGCATCCGTTGCTCTACTACCTGGGGCTGGCTGGGTGGATCGAGCTAGCCGGGCGAAGTGAATTCGCCATGCGCTTCCCGTCGGTGCTCTTTGGCGTGATCCTCGTTCCCGCGACGATCGGTCTGGGAAGGCAGCTCCTCGGTGCGCGGGCCGGGCTGATTGCGGGTGTGCTGACAACCCTTGCTCCGTACCAGATCATGGAAGCCCAGAACGCGCGAAATTACGCGATGGTCGTCGCGCTGGGGACAGTCGCCTCCCTGCTCTTCGTGCGGGCGATGCGGCACCAGCAGTCACGGGACTGGGCCGGCTACGCTGCGGCCATGCTGCTGGCGCTGAATACTCATCTAAACGCGGCCCTGGTCCTCGCCGCACACCTGGCCCACGGCCTTCTCCGGTGTGTCTCTGCGCGGGTGCGGCCCCTACAGATGGACCGGCGGTGGGTTGCGGCCAACGCGGTCATTCTGATCGCCTTTGCGCTGTGGCTCTCCTACGCCTACCCGGCCCTGTCAGCCTATCGGGGATACTTTCCCGAACGGGTTGGGCCGCTTCAGGTAGCGGCGCGCACCCTGACAACATTCAGTATGGGCCAGGGGGTGCCGGTGCGCCAGTCTCTCCCGTTTCTCGGGTTGGCCGCGCTCGGGCTCGGCTGGACAGCCTGGCGGTGCCGCTGGTCGGCGGTATTCCTTGCGCTGGCGGTTTTCCTGCCTTTGCTCCTCGTAAGTGCCTGGTTTATAGTCCGCCCCATGTTTGACGAGCGCTATCTGATCGTGCTGGCACCTCCTTTCCTTCTCCTCGTCGCGGCTGGCCTCGATGCGGCCTGGGAGTGGTCGTGGGTGCTCGGCCTGGTATCCTGTGCTGCTGTCCTCGCTTATCTCTTTCCGACTATCCCGGCGACCTATCAGGCCGAGCTCACCAACCGGGGAGACTTCCGCGCGATGGCTGCGTGGATCGCGACAGACGGGGCGTCGGACGACCCGATCGTGGCGACGGGATACGGACAGGCCGAGCTATTCAACTACTATGCGGCGGCTCGAGGAGAGCGGCGAACGGCGCAGGTCATCGACCAGCCGTCCCGCCTCGCTGCGGAACTCCCCCTGCTACTTCAGGCACACCGGGGGCTCTGGCTTCTTCCCTACTGGCAGAGCCCGGCCGACCAGGCGGCACTCTCTGTTCTCGGGCAGATCGCCGCACCGGCGGCCGAGCGGTGGTTCGTCAATACCCGAGCGATCTACTATGCCTCGACTGCGGCGCTTGGTCGTGCTCTGGCAGTCCACGCGGAGTGGAATGATCATCTTGCTCTTCGCTCGGTACGCCTTGGCCCGTCAGAGGTCGCGCCTGGCGAGGCGGTGGGGACGGAGCTCGAGTTCGCGGTGGACCGTCCCCTCGCAACTCCCAAGCTCTCGCTCCGCCTTCTCGACGATGCTGGCGACATTGTGGCCCAGCACGATGTGGCGCTGGCAGGGACGCCGGTGATCGCCGGTGACGAGCTTTCGCTTCGCGTAGGGCTCATGGTCCCGCCCGCGGTGCCGCCTGGCCAGTACGCTCTGGCAGTGCTGGTATACCAGGCGGATTCCGGTGCCCCTCTGCACCTGACGACTGCTGCACCGGCCAGGGCCGGCGCGGTTCAACTGGGCAAGATTACCGTTCTTCCTCGCCAGCGGCCAGTGCCGGCCAGTGAGGCGGGGATCAGCCTGATCGCGCCGCTGACCTTCCCTTCTGGCTTGAGCCTGCTCGGTCACGATGCTCTCGGACCGCCTCGCCCGGCGGGGGACTGGCTCTCTTTTCGTGTTCTCTGGCGGGCCGATCGAGTGCCGCTTCCGCCGTTGGGCCGTGCGATCGTTCTCCGGGATCCGGAGGGACGCTCTGTGACGATCTGCACAGCGCCGATTCTTCCATCATTTCCAACGCCCCAGTGGACGGCAGGCCAGCTTCTTATTGAGCGAGTCCGCTGTCAGATCCCGGCAACCCTGACCGGTGGAGCCTATCGCGTCGAGCTACAGGTTCGGCCGGACGGGGGTGTGGCTGTGCCTCTCGGTGATCTTATCGTCTCGGGCCCGTCGCGGAGCTTCAGCCGCCCTCACGTTGACCATCCCTTTGGGGGGCGATTCGGGACGTTCGCGCTTCTCCTGGGGGATCACCTGCCTGCCGCCGACTGGCGTCCCGGCGTACGGGTGTACCTGACCCTTTACTGGTCGGCTATCGGTACGGCAGATCGGAGCTACACCGTGTTCGTGCACCTGCTTGATCCGACTGGTCAGATCCGCGGCCAGATAGATCGCATCCCGGTGGCAGGCACGCGACCGACTGATGGTTGGATCGCTGGCGAGTACCTGACGGATGAGTACGAGGTCCCCTTGAGCCCGGATGCACCACCGGGCCGCTACCGCATCGAGGTGGGCATGTACGACGCAGAGACAGGTCAGCGGGTTCCGATCACCCGCGCCAGTGGAGAGGTCTCTGATCATCTGGTGATCGAAACATTCGATGTACACGCGTAATCACGGTGGACAGCCGCGCACCGACCTCCCCTTCCTGATGCTGACGCTGGTGCCAGTGCTGCTCATTGGGGCTGGTGTTCGCCTGCTGGGAATCGGCACCAGTGACCTCTGGGGCGATGAGGCGTTCAGTGTCATGGCCTCGCTTGGTCCGATTGGCCACCTCCTGGCCATGCTCTCGACGGGAGAACCGCATCCGCCACTTTATCCCTTTCTCCTGGCTGGCTGGCTGCGGCTGTTCGGTCACAGCGAGGTCGTTGCCCGCCTTCCATCGGCGTTTGCGGGCATCGCCAGCATTCCGGTGGCAATCAACCTGGCGCGTGCGAGCGGCTGGACGTCGGCGGATCGGCGGTCGGTCCTGGCGGGCATTCTTGCCGGCCTCCTGGTGGCCCTGAACCCGATCCAGGTCTGGTATTCCCAGGAAGCACGCATGTACGCGCAGGTAAGCTTCTTCGCGGGCCTGGCGACACTCGCCCTGGTTCACCTATGGCAGGGCCGGCGGTGGTCGGGCGTGCTCTACGGCGTGGCAGTACTGGGTGCGGCCGGGAGTCATTACTACGGCCTCTTTGTTCCCCTGGCCCACGGCGGCGTTGTCGCCTGGTTCGGACGCCGCCACCGGGATCTTCTTCGGCGCTGGATGAGGGTTGTGGCGATCGCGGCACTCCTCTATCTCCCCTGGGTGATCGTCGCCCTGCACGTATTTACCAGCTACTATGGTGCGCAGCCGGGGACGGTAGATCTCGGCCAGGTCGCGCTGAGCGGCTGGGTGCGCATGGCGGCTGGTTGGGCGCTGAGCTGGCCGCATGCCGTCGAGGCGGCCGCTGTCGTGACGTTGCTGGTCGCTCTGGGGGTCGTCGTGCGTGCCCGCTCGCCAGCGGATGATTTTGTGCGGACGGCGGTCGTAGCCTGGCTGGCTACCCCGTTCCTGGCCGGGTTCGCGATATCGCTGGTGCGGCCGATGTACGCCGAGCGGTACTTTGTCGTGGCATCGCTTCCCTACTCCCTCCTTGCCGCGCGCGGGATAGCCGCGCTTCTTACCACACGGCTGTCACCCTGCCCTCGAGCGTGCCTTTCCCGTGCGATCGCACGTCCGGTAGCAGGCGGCGTAGCGCTGATCCTCAGCCTGGCCCTCTCTCTGATTCCCCTGTATAACGTCTGGATCGGCCGGTACCTCAAAAGTGCCTACAATACCCATATGCGCATGGTCGACGGTCTGGCGCGCCCGGGCGACGCGGTGATCCTCGATGGCACATCCCAGCTTCCTCTCTACGAGTATTATCTCCACCGTCCCTATCCCACATACCCTCTCCCGCGGGCGCTCCCGTTGGATCCGTCCGCGACGGCGACCGAGCTGGCGGCGATTGCCCGCCAGCACACCGGTGCATGGGTATTCCTGTATGCGACGCCCGATTATGATCCAGGCTATTTCATTCCTCGCTGGCTCACCGAGCATGCCTTCCGTGCCTTCGACGTGTGGGAGGTCAACGGGCGTCTGCAGTACTACCGCTTCGCCCCCGCGGGGGGTCTCCCCGTTCGACCGGCGAGTATTCGCTTCGGCGACGTGCTGCTGCTCGATCGCTTTGGCTGGCTCGATGATCGCTACACCGCTGGCGACAGCATTCCGGTTCTGCTCGCCTGGCAATGGCTGACACCTGCCCTGACCGCTCCCATGATCTCGTTGCGCCTGGTTGACGAACAGGGGTTCACCTGGGCGCAGGAGGACGCGGCGATTGGTGGGGACTTCCTCCCTGGCGGCCGCTGGCCGGTCGGGCGAAGTCTCGAAGATCGCCACGGGCTGATGATCCCACCGGGCACGCCGCCAGGGGTCTATCGCCTGGTGCTGAACGTGTACACGGCCGATCATCCGTTACCGTACCCGGCAGCTGGAGCAGGCGCGGAGATCGGACCGAGTGGTGTCGTGCTCGGCCGGGTGCGGGTCGTCACTCCATCACAGAGCCTCTGGACCGGTGGGATTGCGGGCTTCCAGGCCATTCAGGCATCATTCGACGGGCGTCTCGCCCTGCTCGGTTTTGCTGGTAGCCGCGTGGTGCGGGCTGGCGAGTCTGGCTACCTGACCCTGTTCTGGAAGGCCCTCCAGGCCGGACCAAATGCGACGCGGCTGGAGGTCACTCTCCTGGACTCGCAGGGACGGATTGCCGAGCAGCGCGCCCTTCCGCTGGCGACGCCCTCGTTCCCGCCGTCGTCCTGGATGCCCGGTGACATTCTCCGGGAGCAGTACCATCTGCCGGTGGCGCAGGGGCTTCCGTCTGGCACCTATCAGATCGCAGTCCGGCCGGTGCCGGGCACGGCTGCTTCGGTGCGGCTCGGCCCTCTCGAGGTCGAGCCCGGACCGCCGGTCGAACACCCGGCGCCGCCGAGTCAGGCGGCGGGGTATACCCTGGGGAACAGCATTCTGTTGGAAGGTTTCGATCTTCCGTCGGCGGTCCTTCAGCCGGGTGCGGAACTCGCCCTTACTCTTCACTGGCGAGATCTCCGCCCGGTCGATGACGATTACACAGTCTTCGTCCACCTCCTGGACGGCCGCGAGAAGGTGGTTGCCCAGCACGATCAGCCGCCCTCCGGCGGCGCGCGCCCAACCTCCTCCTGGTTTCCGGGCGATGTCGTCCTCGATGTGTACCACATTGCCATTCCACCTGGCCTGGCTCCCGGTCCCTATGTGATCGAGGTCGGCATGTATAACCCAACGAACGGCAGTCGGCTGGCCGTTGTCGATCGGGCGGGAAATCCGGTGGGCGATCGTATCCTTCTCGCGCGCGTGACTGTGCGCCGGTGAGCGGGCTATGTCAGCGCAGGTGAGGCCGGTGCCGCGTACGCGAAATGGGGAGCCGACCGCGGCACGGAGGGCACTCTCCCCGTGGATTGCCCTTGCCTTTACCGGGATCATACTGGTGGCCGGGGTACTGCGGCTGGCGCGCCTGCACTCGATCCCGCCCGGCCTCTTCTTCGACGAAGCCGCGAATCTCTTTGATATCGCCGATATCCTCCACGGGAGGTACGCGCTGTACTTCCCGCGCAATAACGGACGCGAGCCCTTCTTCTTTTACTGGGCGAGTCTCTTCGCGGCGCTCTGGGGCGTGACGCCATACGCGATCCGTCTTGCGGCGGCGGTCATTGGTACGCTGACCATCGCGACAACCTTCGCCTGTGCACGGGAGATCGCACGCGGCTGGCTGGGAGATCGCTCTGCCGCGGACTGGATCGCCGTCGCGGCGGGCATGGTGCTGGGCATCCTCTATCCGCACCTGCACTACAGCCGGATCGGTCTGCGGGCGATCGCCCTCCCATTCTTCCTGACGCTCGGCTATGCGCTCGTTATTCGCGGCTTTCGCCGCGGCTCCCCGGTCCTCCTCGCGGCGGGAGGGCTCGTCAGTGGTCTGAACACCTATACCTACATTGCGGGCCGGGTTGCCCCGCTCCCGGTTCTGGTCTTTGGCCTGGTTATGGCACTGGCACAGCGATCACGGCGTGTCGTGGCATGGACCGGACTCGTGCTCGTGCTCTGGGCCCTGGCCAGTCTCCCCCTGGGTATCTACGCGCTGGAGCATCCGGGCGAGGTTTTCGGTCATACCGATGACGTGTCGATCCTGAATCCTGCCAATAATCACGGTGATCCAGGCGGGGCAGTCGCGCACGGTGTCGTGGCCACGCTCGCCTCCTACGCGGTCGCTGGAACGTCGGCCGCCGAGCAGAATCTGCCCGGACGACCGATGCTCGATCCGCTGCTGAGCTTGCTCGGCATGGCCGGGCTGGTATTCCTGGGAGCCGGGATGCTGAAGCAGACCGCGCCGCCGGGAACGGCCGACGGGCGATTGCCGCGCCCGGCTGTCGCAGCGTTTCTCGTGAGCTGGACCCTGATATTCTCTGCGCCGTCTATGCTGGCGGTGAATCCACCGGGCTACATCCGTATGACCGGCGCCTTCCCGGCCCTGGCGGTGATTGTCGGCTTTGGCGCGGCGGCAGTGGTGCTGGTGCCGGGAACCCTCAATCGGTGGGCGCGGATCGGGATCGTGCTGGTCCTCCTGGGGATCTCCGCCTTCTGGACAATCCGGGACTATTTCCTGGTCTGGGGCCCGAGCCCGGAAGCCTACCACCTCATGATGGGCGATAAGGCCGATTCGGCCGCCTATCTTCGCCAGTGGGCGGCGACCGACCGGGTGTTTCTCGCGCCGCTGTACGCCCAGGATAATACGATTCGCTTTCTTACCCGCTCGTCTCCGATCGCGACGTTCGATATCGGCGTATCCCTTGTCGTCCCGACCGATCGAAGTCGGAATGTGCGCTACGTCTTCCCTTCGGATGATCAGGAGGAGGTCCGGCGCGTCGCCGCAGAACTGCCGGTCTCGCCACGCACCGAGATAGTCCGTGATCCACGTGGGCGCTTCCCTCTCCTGACGGTGCTTGATCTCGACCGCACCACACTGCCGGAGCCGCCGTCCACCCGCCTGGCGGCATTCGATAGCGGCATCACGCTTGTCCGTGCCGTGGTGACCCCCCTGATGGCAGTTCCGGGCCAGCGTCTTTCGGTCGAGCTTGTATGGCTGGCGGAGGCTTCCCCACCGATCGATTACACTGTTTTTCTGCACCTGCGCGATTCGGCCGAGCGCACCGTAGCACAGGTTGACCGACAACCCACTGCTGGGAGCTATCCCACCTCGCTCTGGCGGGCAGGGGATATGATCTGGGACCGGTATACCCTTGATTTACCGTCCTCCCTCGCCCCTGGCAACTATCATCTCGTGGTCGGGCTGTATGATCTGGCGACGATGCGTCGCCTCACTGCTAGCCTTACAGACAGGCACATCCCAACGAGTGAAATCAGGATCGCCGAGGTGGTCGTCAGGGGCGGCTGATCCGGTGAATCTGGAGCAGGTTTGTCGCGCCGGGGGCGAGGTGTCCCAGGGAGCTGGCCGTCACCACGATTGTCTCCCCCGCTGGCAGGAGATCCGGTGCGATCTGCCCCTCGTCAATCAGGCGAATGAGCTCCTCGATCGAGCCACCTACCGTGGGCACGACCACCGGGTGAACGCCCCACAGGAGCGTGAGGCGACGGGCAGTCATAGCGTCTGGGGTCACCGCCAGTACCGGTGCTGGTGGTCGGTACTTTGACACGAGGCGGGCGGTGAAGCCCGAGGAAGTCCGTGCAACGATGGCGAAGGCGCCGAGCCGGCGGGCCGCCGTATTGGTGGCCTCGGCAATGACCCGTGCCGAGGACAGTGGTTCGCCCTCGGGCGTGATGCGCGAGCCGAACTCGGCAAAGCCAGTGTCAGCAACTGTCGCGATGCGCGCCATGGTCGTTACCGCTTCCACCGGATATTCGCCGATCGCCGTCTCGGCGGACAGCATGACCGCATCGGTGCCGTCGAAGATCGCGTTGGCGATATCCGACGCCTCGGCGCGGGTCGGGCGCGGGCCGTGCACCATCGACTCGAGCATCTGGGTTGCTGTGATCACGGGGACGGCGTGGCGACTCGCCGCGGCGATGATCCGCTTCTGCAGCACCGGTACTTCTTCCGGCGACATCTCGACGCCGAGATCGCCCCGGGCGACCATGACGCCGTCGGCGATGCTCAGGATCTCCTCCAGATGGTCGATTGCCTCGGGCTTTTCCAGCTTCGCGATGACCGGTGTGCTCTTACCCGCCGCGGAGATCAGCTCCTTGGCGCGCCGAACGTCGTCAGCAGTCCGAACGAATGAAAGGGCGACGAAGTCGACGCCGATATCCAGACCGAAGCGGAGATCCCGCTCATCCTTCTCGGTAAGGGATGGGGCGCTGATGGGAACGCCCGGGAGGTTGATGCCGGTGTGGCTCCCGATGCTTCCCCCGCGGACTACCCGACAGTGAACAGCGGTCGGTGTGGTATCGACGACGACCAGTTCGACCGCGCCGTCGCTGAGCAGGATGCGGGCGCCGGGGCGGACCTCCCTGGGTAACCGCTCGTAGGTTGTCGAGACCGTGCGGTTATCGCCCGGGTAAGGGAGCGTGGTAATGGTGAAGGGGGCGCCGGCGCTCAGGTAGACCGGTGGGTGAGCGATCGGCCCGGTCCGAATCTTGGGTCCTTGCAGATCCTGCAGGACCCCGATGATCGCGCCGGTCTCGGCGGAGAGGGCGCGGATCGTCTCGAGCGTGGCCCGATGCTCCTCGGGAGTTCCGTGAGAAAAGTTGAGCCGGGCGACATTCATCCCCGCGTCGATCAGGGCGCGGAGTCGGTCGCGGCTCTGGGTGGCCGGCCCAATCGTGCAGACGATCTTGGTGCGGCGCTGGAGAGGGTTCATTCGGTTCCCACGGTCACCACGTATATCACCGGGAATGCTGGAAGAACCGTGCCAGGGGTGAGGGCGGGCGGTCAGGTCGCGCTGGGTTCGCTGGGCTCGGAAACGCTGGGGATGCGGTAGCTGCAGGTATCGGCGCCTTCGAGGCGCCAGCTTACCCGCTCAATGGGGACGCCGAGCAAGCGCTGGATGTAGCTCATCTCGGCGGCACAGACGACATCCGGATGGCGGCGGGCCACGCAACTCGCCGGGCAGTGCCACTGCTGAATGATCATGCTGCCGTCGGGGGTCTCGGTCGCCGAGGCCATGGCTCCCTCCTCGGTGCGGATCGCTGCGACGATGTGGACCCGCTCACGCAGAGGCTTGCCGCTGACGCGATCGAGGCGCTCGCTGGCCCATGATTCGGCGATGCGTTCGGCGAGGACAGCCGGTGCAACAGCACAGCTGGGAGAGGTAACGGCATCAAGGACGCGGTTGCACAGGGTCTCGTAACTCTTGGGAAAATGCTCCTGGGCCTGCTGGGTCAGACAATAAACGAAGCGGGGGCGACCGACCTTCCCCCGCTCCTGATGGTATTCGACGAGCCCATCTCGCTCGAGGATAGCAAGATGGGCGCGGATAGTCATAGGTACAACCCCGATCTCCCGCGCCAGCTGATCGAGGGTTGCTCGGCCGTGGCGTTTCAGGAGATCCAGGATAGCACGTCGCGTTGGTTGCACGCTTGATCGCCCCGGATTCGTCGAAGATTCACACCTGCGCGCGCACTCACCACCGGGCAGTTCATAGCACCGCCTGGTATAGCGAATGCTATCAAAGGGAGAGATGCGGCGTCAATGAATCTCCACATCCCTCCCTTGATCCGCAGTCAGGCAGTCACGGTCTCGACCTCATCGGCCGAGCGAGTGCGGGAGCGGCGTGGCCGACCTGGCCGCTCGCGCTCGAAGGTTCCGATCGGCTGGCGCGGCTTCTCGTAGCGGATATCGTCGATATAGACGGGTCCGCCGCAGCGTGCGCACCGGAGCCGACCACCGGCCATCTGATCTAGCTGGACCCCCGGCGCCGGACGGAACTTGCCATTCCTGAGGGACTGCTCCGGCGAGCT
>JADGGD010000105.1 GCA_019690095.1 Chloroflexota bacterium | reverse complement strand
GGCCGGAGGCTTGACGTAAAATGTGTCCCAGAGGTCGCGGGCCGGGTGCTCGGCGGGAATGTTAAGCTTCTCGAAATTGTAGGTATCCCACTCGACCTCCGGTCCCTCGACGATGTCATAGCCGAGCGCCCGAAAAGCCTCGAGAATCTCGGCAATGACGAGCGAGAGGGGATGGCGCTGTCCGCGCGGGATCGGCCGCGGTGGCAGGGTCACATCAAGGCGCTCACGGGCGAGCTCGGCCGCGCGGGCTAGACGCAGGAGCTCGGTCCGGCGGGCATTCCATTCCCCTTCCAGGACGCTCTTGACGTCGTTGGCGACCTGTCCGACGGCCCGCCGGTCAGCGGGGGCCAGCGTACCGAGGCCACGGAGGATCTGGTTCAGCTCACTCCGCTTCCCCAGGTAGGTGACCCGCCACTGGTCCAGCTGTTCCACATCGTCGATCCGCGCGAGCTCCTCGAGCGCGCGTCTCTGGAGCTCTTCCAGTCGTTCGATCACCGCGTACTCCTGGCACGCGCGCGCCGTGCGCGTGCTGCCTCAAAGAGCAGGATCGTACCGGCCATGGCCGCATTGAGCGACTCGACCGTCCCGGCCATAGGGATCGTCACCTTACCGGTGGCGGCGATCTCCGCTTCTGGGCCGGCCCCCTCGGCTTCGCCGCCGAGAATCAAGGCGCAGTCTGTTTTCCAATCGATCTGATCGTATGGTATGCCCCCGTGCGCGGTCGCCAGCCACCGGGGCCGCTCACCGAGGTGCGGCAGGAGGTCGCTCCACCGCACATCTTCCAGGATTGTCAATCGGAAGTGAGCGCCCATGGCGGCCCGAACGACCTTCGGCGAGAATGCATCAACCGATTCCACAAACGCGGCGGTCCGCACCACTCCGCTCGCGTCCGCCGAGCGCAGGAGTGTCCCCGCATTCCCGGGGTCTCGCACCCGATCAAGGATCAGGAAGACCGGTCCGAGATCGAGACGCTCTGGCGGCCGTGGCACCGGAAACACCGCGATGACGCCCTGCGGAGTGACAGTATCACTGATTGCCTTGAGCACGGCCCCGGTCACCGGCCAGCACCGGAAGGTTAACAGCCGTTCGAGAAGCGCCCGTCCGCGGGCGGTCCGCTCCAGCTCTTCGGGCACCACCAGGACGGCCTCCGGGCGAGCACCCGCCTCCAGGGCATCCTCGACCAACCGGACACCCTCGGCGATGAAGAGCCCTTCTTTGCGCCGCGTCGTCGTGCGATAGAGCGACCGCACGAAGCGAATACGCTCATTCGCCGGACTGCTGATCGTCGGACCGGCAAAGCGGCGCCGCTCGGTGGCGGGCATATGGCTGTGCCTCTCAGCCGGCTGAGAGTGCTCCCTTTGCCGCCGCGACGAGCTGAGAGAAGTCTGCCTGGTTCGTGCAGGCGAGGTCAGCGAGGATCTTGCGGTCGACCGTGATCCCTGCCAGCTTCAGCCCGTGCATGAACTGACTGTAAGTCAAGCCGGCCAGGCGCACTGCCGCGTTGATCCGGCTGATCCAGAGCCGCCGCATATCGCCCTTCCGTTCGCGGCGGTGCGCATACGCGTACGACAGCGCCTTGAGCATTGACTCGTGCGCTCGCCGATACAGGGTATGGCGGGTCGCCCGGTGTCCCTTGGTCAGCTTGAGGATCTTCTTGTGTCGGGCGTGAGCCGTGACGCCTCGTTTAACCCGTGGCATCGCTGATCTCCCTCTCAGGGCACGCCGTAGGGAATCAGACGCTTGACCCGCTTCACATCCGCGGGCGAGACAGCAAACATCTTATCGTACTTCTCCTTTGCCCGGGGCGAGCGGTTGCGGCGCAGGTGCCCCCGCAGACCCTTCATGCGCAGGATCTTGCCCGTGCCGGTCACCTTCAAGCGCTTGGCGGCGGCCTTATGGGTCTTCATCTTCGGCATGGTCGTTCCCAGCCTTCCTTCTGATTGTATCCGAAGACAGGTGACCACCAGCCGGGTGCGGCCAGTGGTCGGCGCAGAATCCCTGGCATTATAGCAGAGATCACGGCGCGCCGCAAACGCCAGCGGCCGCCCACCGTTTAGACAAGCTCATCTAAACCGGCCCGCCGAGCACGCGTTGCGACGATGCTTACTGCGAGGCAGACGATTCCCCCGATCAGAAGCGCCGTTGATACCCCGAACCGCTGGCCGACAGTACCGGCCTGTAGTGCCCCAAGCGGCTGTAAGCCGAGAGTGGTCAGGGTGAGCAAGCTCATCACGCGCCCGCGCATCTCGTCATGGACCAGGCTGTGGAGAAAGGTCTGGTTCAGCGAATTATACGCCATGCTTGCCATGCCGATGACAAAGACGAGGATGACCGAGACCCCCAGCCAGCGGCTCTGGCTGAAGAGGATGAGGGCGATCCCGAAGAGGGCCAGCATGATGAGCTGGATTCGCCCGCGCCGCCGGGTCCGGGCGAGCGATGCCACGAACAGGGCTCCCACG
The DNA here is from genome assembly GCA_019690095.1 of Chloroflexota bacterium. Taxonomy (GTDB): domain Bacteria; phylum Chloroflexota; class UBA6077; order FW602-bin22; family CADDYW01; genus JADGGD01. The sequence continues at coordinate 8,334 of JADGGD010000105.1, read as the reverse complement.
ACGGCGCCCGCGCCTGCCGCGCTCTCCAACAGCCCGAGCCCGGTTGCGCCAACGTGCAGAACGGTGGAGACGACCGCCGGCAGCATCGGCTGATAGGGCTGACCGAACAGGGCCGGGACGGCCGCGACCATGAGCAGGGCGAAGATCGTCGGCTCCTTCCAGACGTAGTGGAGACCCTCAACGACGTTGTGCAGCATCGATTGCGGGCGGCGTGGCGGGAGCGGCGGCACCACGACCAGGAAGAGGGCTCCGATCACTGCAAGGAAGCTAATGCCGTTGAGGAGAAAGCACCAGGCCGGCCCGACTGCCGCCAGGGCGATTCCGGCGAAGGTGGGGCCGAGGATGCGGCTGCTCTGGAACTGCGCGGAATTCAGGGCGATGGCGTTCTGCAGATCCTCACGCGGAACCAGGTCGGCGATCAGGGATTGGCGCACCGGGGCGTTGAACGCATTGACGACGCCATTCAGGAAGGCGATCGTCATAATGTGCCAGACCGTGACGATACGGGCAAAGGTGAGCCCTGCAAGGATGAACGCCAGGAGCATCATCCCGGTCTGGGTGAAGATCATGAGCCGTCGCCGCTCGACCCGATCGGCGAGGGCGCCGCCGAGGATGGAGAGGAAGAGGATGGGGATCGAGCCGGCAAAGCTCACTGCACCGAGGAGGAAGGTGGAACCGGTCAGCTGGAAGACAAGCCAGCCCTGGGCAAGTGACTGCATCCAGGTTCCGATATTGGACAGGAATGCGCCTCCCCAGTAGAGCCGATAGTTAGGGTTGCGCTGGAGCGACCGAAAAGTCTCGAACCGGGCGCGGCGCGCCGGCTCGACGGTAGGTGAGAAGGGGGTTTTCGAGAACTCCATCACTTGCTCTCCTCGGTCGGGGATGATCCGTTCGCTGGGGAGGAGGACCGACCGTGGCCGTCTTTCTCGGGAGACGCACGCCCGAGGGTCTCGGCGAGGAGAGTAACGCCGTCGGCAATGATGCGAAGTTGATCGGGGGTCAGATCCGCCAGCATGCCCGCCATGCACAACCGGGTCGCGTCGCGGGCCTGCTGGAGGATCTGGGAGCCGCGACCGGTCAGGTTAAGGGTAAGCCGCCGCCGTTCATGCGGATGGAGTGCCCGCGTCACCAGCCCGTGTCGCACGAGGCGATCGGCGATCGTCGAGGCAGTGGGAAGGGTAACTCCCAGGTGCTCGGCGACATCCGAGAGCGAAGCGCCAGGGTGGTGGCTCAGGAAGGCAAGGGCCCGGAACTGAGGGATGGAGAGATCAGGAGCGCCATGGCGGCGCATCTTTAAACGGATAAGGCGCATGACCGGCGGGATGTGCTCCATGACCACGCCAGCGCACTGCTCCGGCGTGAGCTCCGTGGCGGGCATACCAACCTCCCGGATATAGCTGCCGGCAGATAGAAAGACTGAAGTGGGAACCAGAAGCCGAATAATTAGCTATTCTAAGTATACGTGAGGGAAAACGGGCTGTCGAGGGGGATTGACAGCCGAACGGCCGACAGTCGTTCTATTCCCTACGACCGGTGCAAAGTGAGAGACGGCTTTTGACCGGTCAGCTGAGCCCCGGGTGGTGAGATGCAGGCCCGTTGCCGTCAGGAGTTGCCCGCTGCCGGGGCAACGGCCGCACCTGCTCGCCAGCGCGGCCGCGTGGTCCGCCGGATAGTCCCGCCGGCCAGTACGATATCCCCGTCGTAGCACACGACTGCCTGACCTGGCGTGATCGCTCGCTGGGGCTGGACAAACTCGATGCGAAGCGTATCTGGTGTCGGCTGACTGACCCATGCATCGGCGTCCGGCATCCGGTAGCGGATGCGTGCCTGGACGCGGCGCGGCTCCCGGATCTCCGGAACGCTTACCATATTGACCTCGTCCGCCTCGAGCACGCGATCGTAGAGCGCCTCTTCCGGCCCAACGACAACTGTGCCGGTCTCGGCATCCAGGTCGATCACGTACAGGGTCTCGCGGCTGGCGATGCCAAGCCCCCGCCGCTGGCCAATAGTGTAGAACGCAATTCCCCGGTGCTCACCGAGCACCCGTCCATCCAGATCAACAATCGGTCCCGGCCGCGCGATATCCGGCGCCAGCTTCAGGAGAAAGTCGCTGTAGCGCCGCTCGCTCACGAAGCAGATCTCCTGGCTTTCCGGTTTGTTCGCTACGGGTAGTCCAAGCCGGCGGGCAAGCTCGCGCGTCTCCTGCTTGGTCATCTCGCCGAGCGGAAAGATGGTACGCCGGAGCTCCTCCTGGGTGAGGACGTACAGGACGTATGACTGGTCCTTCTGAAGATCACGTGCCTTGCACAGAAGCCGTCGACCGGTCTCCGGATCGGTCATGATTCGGGCGTAATGGCCGGTGGCGACGAGGTCGGCCTGGAGCGCGCGCGCCTTCAGGAGAACTGTGCCGAACTTTATGTGGTCGTTACAGCGGATGCACGGATTGGGCGTGCGGCCGCGGCGGTACTCCTCGAGGAAGTTCGCGATCACCTTCTCGGCGAAGATATCGCGGAAGTTCAGGACATAGTGCGGGATGCCCAGACGGTCAGCGACGCGGCGCGCATCCTCGACAGCCGAGAGTCCGCAGCAGGAGTCATCCCGCTCCCACGCTTCTACCCCTTCGATCCGCGGGGAGAGGTTCAGGGTTACGCCAATGACGTCGTACCCCTGCTCCTTGAGCAGTGCGGCTGCGACGGAGCTGTCAACGCCGCCGCTCATCCCGACAACGACTCGCTCGCCCACAGTGCCCCCGGGACCTGGAAATTGGCGGAGGATGAACCCTCCGCCAATTTCCAGTGTACCACATCAGCCACGGAGGAAGCGCCGTGCCCAACGGAGCTTGTGCTCGTGGTGGGTTGGAAACGCCTCGTGTCCCCCGAAGGGGTAGACGCGGATCTCTTTCTCGCTCCGAATCCGGTTGTAGACGGCAAAGATCGTAGACGGCGGACAGATCATATCCTGCAGTCCAACGGTCATAAGGACCGGGCACTGGATTCGATCGGCGAGGTTCAGGTTATCGAAGTAGCTCAGCGTCGTGAACATGGTATCCAGGCGGTCCGGATACCGGTTCGCGTAGAGCGCCAGCTCCTGGTAGGGGTGCAGGTTGGTGATGTCCAGCGCCCGGCGGAAGTGGCAGAGGTAGGGAACCTCGGGGAGGGCGAGCTTCGGGCGGTGGTCGAGCGCGGCGACGGCCAGGCTCAGGCCTCCTCCCTGGCTGACGCCGGCCACGCCGATCCGCTCGGGATCGACCTCCGGGCGGCTTACCGCGAAATCGAGAGCCCGGATGCAGTCGACGTAGACCCCTCGATAGTAATAGGTGTACGGGGAGGTTATGCCCTTCGTCATCCAGCCAGTGACATGACCGCCCGGGTAATCGTCAACGTCCGAGCTGTCGCCGCTCTGGCCCCGGACGTCGACGGCCACGACCGTGTATCCCTGCAGGGCCCAGCCCAGGTAGTCGTAGACCTGTCCCTTGTTCCCGCTGTAGCCGTGGTAGAACACCATCGTTGGCTGGGACCGGCCGCCGGAGCGGGCGATGAACCAGGCGCAGATGCGGGCTCCGTGCCAACCGTCATAGAAGGCGCGGTATACGTCGAGCTCGTCGACCGGGTAATCGATCCGCTCCAGGGAGGCATTCAGCGGAGCGCGGGCTGCCTCCGCAAGCGTCTCCCGCCAGAAGGCATCGAGATCGGGAGGCGCGTTTGGGGCGGGATTGTAGACCCGTAGCTTTTCCAGCGGCAAATCATTCTGTGGCATCATCTCCTCCGCGCATCGAACACCTGCCCCGGCCGGTGGGCCTTGGGCGGGCTGATTGTAGTCCGGTGGGCCGCGGTAGCACAATCCCGGGGGGCGTGGTAGACTCTAGGCGTCCTGTCGGTCGAGGGTTTTCGTGAGCTGGGTCTATATCTCCGAGATCAGTGCCCACGTGGGAGAGACAGTTACCCTGAAGGGGTGGCTGTACAACAAGCGGTCGAGCGGGAAGGTCCACTTCCTGCTCGTACGGGACGGCACCGGCCTGATTCAGGCGGTCGTCTCCCGCGCTGATGTCGCGCCGGATACCTTCGCGGCGGCGGATGCGCTGACCCAGGAGTCCTCGCTCATCGTAACCGGGCACGTTCGGGCCGACAGCCGGGCGCCGGGCGGCTACGAGATCGCTGTCGAGACGCTCACGCCGGTCCAGATCACGCGTGACTACCCGATCGCGCCAAAGGAGCACGGGGTGGACTTCCTGATGGACCACCGCCACCTCTGGCTCCGCTCCCGCCGACAGCACGCGATCCTCCGGATTCGCGCGACGATCGAGCGGGCGATCCGCGACTATCTGGATGGGCACGGCTTTACCCTCGTTGATGCGCCGATCCTGACGCCTGCCGCCTGCGAAGGGACGACAACCCTCTTTGAGACATCGTACTTTGATGAGAAGGCTTACCTGAGCCAAAGCGGACAGCTCTACGTGGAGGCTGCGGCCATGGCGCTGGGCAGGGTGTACTGCTTTGGGCCTGCCTTCCGCGCCGAGAAGTCCAAAACCCGCCGCCACCTCATCGAGTTCTGGATCGTCGAGCCGGAGGTGGCGTACTACGAGCACGAGGATAATCTCCGCCTTCAGGAGGATCTCATCGTGCACGTGGTCGAGACGGTCCTGCGCGAGCGCCGCGCTGAGCTGGAGACGCTCGGGCGCGACCTGAGCAAACTGGAAGCCATCCGTCCGCCATTCCCGCGCATCACCTACGATGAGGCGGTGGAGATCCTGCAGCGTGAGGGGTTTGATCAGCGCTGGGGCGATGATTTCGGCGCGCCAGAGGAGACCTTCCTCGCGCGGCTCTATGAGCGCCCATTGTTTGTCGAGAAGTTCCCGGCGGTGGCCAAGGCGTTTTACATGCAGCCCGATCCGACGCGTCCGGAGGTTGTGCTCTGCGATGATCTGCTTGCCCCCGAAGGGTACGGTGAGATCATCGGCGGCAGTCAGCGCATCCACGATCTCGCCCTGCTCGAGCAGCGGCTGGCCGAGCACGGCCTCCCGCGCGCAGCATTCGAGTGGTACCTTGACCTGCGGCGCTATGGATCGGTTCCGCATAGTGGATTCGGCCTCGGCCTCGAGCGGACGGTTGCCTGGATCTGCGGTCTGGAGCATGTTCGCGAGACGATCCCGTTCCCGCGCATGCTCTACCGCCTGTATCCCTGATCGGAACGCGGGACCATGAGAGGACCGTCCGACCTCCGTCCGAACCGGCTTCCGACGGCCTGGCCTGGCGCGGGTATACACTGCCATATGGGGAGTGAGAGCATATCACCATGCGAATCAGCCTGGATGAGGTTGATCACATCGCTACCCTTGCGCGTCTCGGCTTGACCGCTGAGGAGCGCGAGCGCCTGCGCGATCAGCTCGGCGCGATTCTCGGGTACGTCAGCAAACTGAACGAGCTGGATACGTCGCACGTTCCCCCATCGGCGCAGGTCATACCGATTGAGAACGTGACCCGGCCGGACGAGATCCGGCCGGGGTTATCCGTTGACGAGGTGCTTGCCAACGCCTACGCGACAGAAGACGATTACATTCGGGTTCCACCAGTCTTCGAGGAAGAATGAACCTAGCCGAACTGACTGTCCATGAGGCCGGCGACCTGCTCCGAAGGCGTGAGATCAGCGCTGTCGAGCTGACCGAGGCCGTCCTGGCGCGCATTCACGAGCGCGAGCCAACGATCCGGGCGTACATCACCGTCACAGCCGAGGAGGCGCGCCAGCAGGCCGCGGCGATCGATGCCCGCCTGTCCGCGGGTGAAGACCTGCCGCCGCTGGCTGGCATCCCGATCGCCCTGAAGGATAACCTCTGCACGCGCGGGATCCGAACAACCTGCGCCTCGCGCATCCTTGCTGACTTTCGCCCTCCGTATGATGCGACGGTTGTCGAGCGTCTGCGGGCGGCTGGTGCGGTGATCCTCGGGAAGACGAACATGGATGAGTTCGCCATGGGATCGTCCACCGAGTTTTCCGCGTTCCATCCTACGGCCAACCCGTGGGATCCGACGCGGGTTCCAGGGGGAAGTAGTGGCGGTTCTGCCGCCGCCGTCGCCGCGGGCGAGGCGCTTGCCGCGCTAGGAAGTGATACCGGTGGTTCCATCAGACTGCCGGCCAGCTTCTGCGGGGTGGTGGGCCTCAAGCCTACCTACGGGCGGGTCTCGCGGTACGGGCTCGTCGCGTTCGGCTCGTCGCTGGACCAGATCGGTCCGCTGACGCGCGATGTCACTGACGCGGCGCTGGTCCTTTCGGTCATCGCAGGCCACGACCCAAACGATTCGACCTCTCTGCCCTGGCCGGTGCCGGACTACCGGCGGGCCCTGACGGGCGAGATCGCTGACCTGCGTGTCGGGGTGCCGATCGAATACTTTGGCGAGGGAATCGATCCCCTGGTTGCTGAGGCAGTCCGGCGCGCAATCCGGCGGATTGGCGATCTGGGCGCGGCGGTTGATGAGGTTTCCTTACCGAACACGCCCTACGCCCTGCCGGCCTATTATGTGGTCGCGCCAGCTGAGGCGAGCGCTAATCTCGCTCGCTATGATGGCGTAAAGTATGGCCTGCGCGTCGAAGGTGCGGACATCTGGGAGACGTTCGATCGTACCCGCGAGGTCGGATTTGGGCCGGAGGTCAAGCGCCGGATCATGATCGGAACCTATACGCTCTCGGCAGGCTACTACGAGGCGTATTATCTGAAGGCCCAGAAGGTCCGCACCCTGATCAAGCAAGACTTTGACCGAGCGTTCGAACGCTTTGACGTCCTCGCTGTGCCAACGGCGCCAACTGTCGCTTTTCCAATTGGAGCGCGGGTCGAGGATCCGGTGGCGATGTACCTGACCGATGTCTTTACCGTAACGGTCAACGTAGCCGGTCTTCCCGGCCTGGTAGTACCGTGTGCCCTGGTCCACGGCCTGCCGGTTGGCCTGCAGCTCCTTGGCCCCCCGGGAAGCGAGGAGACCCTCCTGCGAGTGGGGTACGCGTTCGAGCAGAGCGGCGATTGGAAAGCGGTGCGGCTACCATGACTGCCGTGGGGAACCGGACATGACCGACTCGGTGCGGCGGGTTGATGATCTCTCGCTAGAGATTCTCAAACTACTCCAGCGGGATGCGTCGCTGACTGTCGAACAGCTCGCAGCCATGTGTGGCACCTCCGTGACGGAGATTTCCCGACGGATCGCGATGCTCGAGCAGGAGCGGATACTCGTGGGACGCCATGCGCTCGTCAACTGGGAGCGTGCTGGCGAGGAACCGGTCACGGCGCTGATTGAGGTCCGCGTCAGCCCGCAGAGGGATGTCGGCTTCGCCGCGATCGCCGCGCGGATTGCACGCTTCCCCGAGGCACGCTCGGTGCATCTTGTCTCAGGAACCTATGACCTTGCCGTCGAGGTTGTCGGGCGCTCCATGAAAGACGTGGCCAGTTTTGTCTCGGAGAAGCTCGCCCCGCTCGAGGGAGTGCAGGGGACGACGACGCATTTTATCCTGAAGCGGTACAAGGAGGACGGCGAGCTCTTCGACGAGACCGAGCCGCCGCCGCGGCTCCCCTTCACGCCGTAGGGGGGACGGCGTGCCGCCGGATTGCCCGGGACGGCCCGAGGGTCCGGCCGCCAGAGGCCCGACGATCGATCCAGGTTGCGCACCCGTGTACACGCCGTCACAGCGTGGGGGGTGCTAGATTCGGGAGTAGACCGTGCAGACGATTTCCTCTGTTCCCGCATCCGGGCGCGCACAGAGGGCGCGCCTCGCCGAGCGCGTGCGTCGCGTGCCGTCTAGCGGCATTCGGCGTTTCTTTGACCTCATCCAGACGATGGATGATGTGATCTCCCTCGGCGTGGGGGAGCCTGATTTTGTGACCCCCTGGCATATTCGGGAAGCCGCGATCTACTCGCTCGAACGCGGCTATACGATGTATACCTCGAATCACGGCCTCATCGAGCTGCGCCGGGCCCTTGCCGAGCACCTCGCCCGCCGATATGGCGTCGTGTATGATCCGCACGAGGAGATCCTGATCACGGTCGGGGTTTCCGAAGGATTGGATCTGGCCATGCGGGCGATTCTGGATCCCGGTGATGAGGTGCTGATTCCCGATCCGGGTTATGTGTCCTACGCGCCGTGTGTGACGTTCGCAGGCGGTGTGGTCCAGCCTGTCCCGACCGCGCCGGAGAATGGCTTCCGCCCGGCTCCAGAGGATTTTGCCAGCCGCCTCACGCCGCGCACCAAGGCCATCCTGCTTGGCTACCCGAACAATCCGACCGGCACGGTCGTGGACCGCGATACCCTTGCCGCGATCGCCCGGATCGTTGCCGAGCACGATCTCATTGCCGT
>JADGGD010000104.1 GCA_019690095.1 Chloroflexota bacterium | reverse complement strand
TGATGTGTATATGAGACAGGGGTGGACGGGGCGTACAATACCTGAGGGAGGACGAGGATGGCTCTGCCGCTGACGCGCCGCCGCTTCACCATTCGGGAGTTCGAGCAGATGGTCCAGGCTGGCATCTTCACCGAGGATGACCGTCTCGAGCTCATCGCCGGGGAGATCGTCGAGATGACCCCCATCGGACGCCGCCACGCCGCCTGCGTCGTACGCCTGACCCACCTTCTGATGCGCTCCTTTGGGAGCGATGCGCAGGTGAGTGTTCAGAACCCGCTCCAGCTTGACGAGGAGAATCAGCCCCAGCCAGACCTGATGCTGCTGGTTCCGCGGGTGGACTTCTATGCGGCGGGGCACCCGCGGCCGGCCGATGTCCTCCTGCTCGTGGAGGTTGCCGAGAGCTCCCGCGAGGTGGATCGTACGGTCAAGCTGCCGCTCTATGCCCGCTATGCTATTGCGGAGGTCTGGCTGGTTGACCTGGAGGGCGGCACCCTGACCGTGGCGCGGGAGCCTGGTGCTGAGGGCTACCGCTTCCTCCGTTCGCTGGGGCGTGGGGAGCGTCTGAGCCCGCTTGCCTTCCCCGATCGTTCCCTGGCCGTGGCCGACATCCTTGGCTGATCCCCCGGTCCCGTGCTATCCTCCAGCCGAGGAGGTAAGAGCCCGTGGATCTTGGCCTGCGTGGAAAGGTCGCGCTCATCACCGGCGGCAGCGAGGGCATTGGCCGAGCAACGGCGCTCCAGCTTGCCCGGGAGGGCACGCGCGTGGCGATCTGCGCCCGCCGCCCGGATGTACTCGAGGCCGCTGCGGCGATGATCCGCTCCGCGACCGGTGGAGATGTCCTCGCCGTTCCGGCCGATGTTACCCGTCCCGATGATCTGCGGCAGTTTGTCGCGGCCGCCGCCGAGCACTTCGGCCGGATCGACATCCTGGTCAACAACGCTGGCCGCTCCTTCGCCCGGCACTTCGAGGAGGTCAGCGACGAGGACTGGCAAGCAGATCTGGACCTCAAGTTCATGGCCGCGGTGCGCACCACCCGCCTGGTCGTTCCGCACATGCGCCGGGTCGGCGGTGGCAGGATCATTAACGTCGTTATGATCGGCGGCAAGCAGCCCGGCCCCCGCTCCGTACCCACCTCAGTCAGCCGGGCCGCCGGCATCGCCCTGACCAAGGCTCTCTCAAAAGACCTGGCGGCCGACCGCATTACCGTCAATGCTGTCTGCGTCGGGACGATCAAGAGTGCCCAGCACGAGCGCACCTGGCGGCGCGAGGGAACGCCCGCGACCCTGGAGGAGTGGTATGCCGAACGCGGCCGAGACATTCCCCTGGGACGGGTTGGCGAGGCCGAGGAGGTTGGCAGCCTGATCGCCTTCCTGGCCTCCGAGCAGGCGGCCTATATTACTGGCACGGCGATCAACATCGACGGCGGGGTCTCGGCGGTCGTCTGAGCCGGGCTCCTGGCCCGGGCCACGTGCCTGCCCGTGCGCGAAAGTCTGCTACCCGTGTCCTTCGCGCCCCCCGGCTGCTGGGAAGCGTGCCAGGAGCCACGGCCCGATCTCCCGGAAGCCCAGACGGAGATAGACGCGGCGGGCGGCCGGGTTGTGATAGAAGAGACAGGCGTGGCGGCCGGAGGCGAGAATCGCCGAGCCGAGGGCGTGGATAAGCGTGGTCGCGTAGCCCCGACGGCGAAATGGGGGGGGAGTGAAGACAGCGCCGATCATCGCGGCACGCTCGGATTGGGCGGTGATGATCGCTGCGGCGGTGATCTGTCCTGCATCCTCGACGACCCAGGTGCGTGGGAGGAGAGCCGCGACGGCCTCGCGGGATCGGCTCATATCGCCGGCATCGGCGTACAGCGCCGCCAGCGCCTCGAGGTCCTCGGGGTGTGCCGGCCGCGGCGCGCCGACGTGTGGTACGGGGGGCGGAGGCTCGCTGAGCACGGCGAAGAGATCGTGGTTGATAGATGGCCGATGCTGGCGCAGGCGGGCGCAGAGGGGGGCCACCCCTTCCGGACGGCCGCTCAGCACGCGCACCAGGGAGGGGGGAAATGCGTCGATCAGCTGAGCGGCGGCTGCGAAGTCGAACCGTTCGGGGTGTGGGCCTGCATCGATCACCCAGCTGCCGTAGCGGCGCATGAGGATCCCAACCCCCTCCTGCACCCATGCCTCCTGGTAGGCATTCAGCCCCTCGCTCAGATTCGCGATGAGGAACAGATTGAAATATGGCTCGCGGCTCGCGAATGCGAGCAGGGCCGCCTCCTCACCCGGCTCGGCCTGACGCAGCGTCATCGGCATTCATTCTCCCTGCCGCGGCTTGCGCCCGCGCGGGTCCTCCCGCTCCCGCCGGACTGCTGCAGATGCCTCCGTCCTCCAGGGGGCTGCCGATCGAAGCGCTTCGATCATCAGCAGGATTCCCCGGGCGCGGCCAGCGGACGCCGAAGCCGCGACGGGAAGAGCATGCCACAAATCCGCCCCGGGCGAAAGGGGCGGCACAGATGGGACGACGAGCGGTCAGGAGGTTGTGGGGATCCGTCCGGTCCGCTCGTAGCGGCGCCGCTGGAGGTCCCAGCGCTGCCAGTTCTGGAACATATCCGGGTAGTCAGGCAGGCTGTCGAAGACCGCGCCCGTGCACTGGTCAATGAACGCCAGGTCGGCCTTGTCCATCGACCAGCCGACGCCCCCGGCGTTCTCTTCGATCTCGCGCACTGTGCGCGCGCCCAGGAGCGCAGTTGTCACCCCGGGGCGACTGATGATCCAGGCGATGGCTAGCTGGGCCAAGCTCTTCCCGTACTTCTCGGCTACCGGACGCATGCGATCAACTGCATCCAGACAGCGCTCGTAGTATTCTGGCTGGAAGAGCACCGTACTAGGTCGGTTGTCACCTTCTGCAAAGCGGGTATCGCGGCGCAGCGTCCCGGTCAGCAGTCCCTGGGCAAGACTGCTGTAGGTCATGATGCCAATCCCGTGCGCCTGGCAGTAGGGCAACTCGGCCCGCTCGATGAAACGCCAGAACATATTGTAGGGCGGCTGCAGCACGTCGATGCGGCCGTACTGCCGTGCCTCGTCCATCTCGGCCGGCGTAAAGTTCGACACACCAATCGCTCGGATCTTACCCTCGGCACGCATCCTCTCCAATTCTTCCATAGCCGGTCCGATGGGCAGGTCGATATTCGGCCAATGGATAAAGTAGATGTCGATGTAGTCCGTACGCAGGCGTGCGCACGAAGCCGCAAACGCTGCTCGAATCTGTGCTGGCTCCAGGTGATTAGGTGCGACCTTGTCTGCGATCACCGCCTGATGCCGGCGGCCGACCAGCGCTCGGCCGACAACCTCCTCAGCGTGTCCTTTCCCGTACGCCTCGGCTGTATCGATCAGGGTCACCCCGAGCTCAAGCGCGCGGTGGATCGTTCGGATGGACTCAGCGTCATCGGCTGGTCCCCACCACTCGCCGCACATCGGCCAGGTTCCCAATCCGATCACCGATACCTCGACACCGGACTGCCCAAGAATGCGTCGCTCCATAGTTATCTGTATCCCTCCTACCAATCAGGTGAGGCCGATGGCCGGCTCATGGCCATTCAAAGATGACCTTACCCGTCCGGGCTGTATCCGCCAGTCGGAGTGCCTCCTCTGCCTCCTCTAGCGCGAAGCGGTGGGTCACCAGATCTGCCAGGGGCAAGCGGTGGCGCAGGAGAAAGTCGACCAGATCCCAGTACAGGTAGATCGGCGCAACGAACGAGCCCATGAGGATAAGCTGTTTGCCGATGATCGCAGTGAGATTGACTGTCTTTTCATGCGCACCGAATCCGACAAATACCCCCTTGCCCCCCTTCGCCAGGGCATCGATCACATTCTGGTGGGCGAGGGCATTGCCGGATGTCTCAAAGGCCAGGCGTGGCCCCTCGCCGCCGGTGAGATCACGTAGCCGTGCTACCACGTCCGCGCGATCACCCGGAATCACCTCTTCGGCGCCGAAGCGTCGAGCCAGCTCAAGCCGCTCCGGGACCACGTCGATTCCCACGACCCGCGCCCCCATTGCCCGGGCCATCATCACACCGCAGAGCCCGACCGGGCCCAGACCGAAGATCGCAATCGTATCTCGACCGGATGGCTCTAACTTGAGCAGGGAGCTGTACGCAGTTGACGCCTGGCAGGCGATGAAGGCCCCGTCAATATAACTCAATCCCGGGGGGAGCGGCAGACAGTTGATCTCGTTGGTCAGCAGCAGATCAGCATCCGAGCCGTGAATCGCTCCCCCATATCCCTTACGCTCCGGGCACCACTGGATGAAGCCTGCCAGACAGTACCGACAGTGCCCACAGCCGAGGTAGTGGTAGACCGTTACCCGATCGCCGACCTTCACCGAGTGAACCTCACTCCCAACCGCGACGACGTCGCCGCACGGCTCGTGGCCCGGAATGATCTCGGCCTGGGCGCCGCGCTCGGCAGCACGCGCGCGGTAACCGTGTAGATCGCTCCCGCAGACGGCCGCTACCCGCATACGCACGACCACCTGCCGCGGTCCAGGGACCGGATCGGGAAACTCGCGGACGACAACCCGACGATCGCCGGGGAAGAGTATGCCGCGCATGGGTAATCGTTCCTCCTTGAAAAGGCTCCTATCCTTTCACCGCGCCGGCGGTCAGTCCCTGGATCAGATAACGCTGGACAAAGGCGAAGAGAATAACTAGGGGTATCGTCGTGACCACTACTCCCGCATTGAGCAATCCCCAGTCGATGATATTGATGGACTTCATGGATGCAATGCCGACAGTCAGGGTAAACATTTTGGTGTCGTTGATCATCGTCACTGCGAAGACAAACTCGTGCCAGGCCAGGATGAATGCGAAGATACCGGTCGCGAGGAGACCGGGTAGCGTGAGCGGTAGGGCGACTGAAAAGAACGACATCACCCGATTACAGCCGTCAATGAGGGCAGCTTCCTCAAGTTCCCGGGGGATCGAGTCAAAGAAACCGCGGAGCATCCACGTGCAGAATGGAATCGAGAAGGCGTTGTAGCCGATGATCAGTCCTGCGTAGTTGTTGAGCAGGCCAAAGTCCCGGAACTGGATGTAGAGGGCGATAAGGATGGCAACCCCGGGTAGCATCTGGGTGACCAGGAAGGCTACGCCGATCACCGTGCGCCCCGGGAAGCTGAAGCGACTCAGCGAGTAGCCCGCGAACGCCGAGAATGATACCGCGATCATGGTCGTGCCGGTCGCGACGATGGTGCTGTTCAGGAAGAAGCGTGCGAATGGATAGTCGTGAAAGAGACGAACGTAGTTATCGAGGGTTGGCTCCTTGATCCAGAGCGTCTGGCCCTGGCTCGACATCAGTTCGATATTGGTCTTGAAGGAGCCGAGGAGCATCCAGAGAAACGGCGTGATGACAAACAGGATCAGCAGTATAGTTGGCAGATAGACCGTGCAGAAACGGATGACCGTTCGGCGCACGGTAAGACCGGGCGACCGGTGGTAGATGATCGGGCGGATCGGTGTCTCAATGGGGACTTTCGTCTCGATCATGTCGATCATCGGCCTCTCTTTCTGGAACTGAGCGGGGAGGCAAATCCAGGCATCGGTCGGTCAGGCATCGGAATGACGGAGGTAGGCGTAGAGATAGATTCCGGTGAAGATCATCAGAATCAACGCCACGACTACCGAGGCGGCGGCGGCATAGCCCATCTGGCCAGTGCCGAAGGCGGTGACATAGGCGAACATCGCCAGAGTGAAGGTGGCATAGAAGGGGCCGCCAGAGGTCATGATGTAGATCAGATCGATTGAGCTGAAAGTCCAGATCGTGGAGAGAAGCGTCGAGATCATGATCGTCGAGCGCAGACTGGGAAGCGTGACATACCAGAACGTCTGCCACGCTGTTGCACCGTCGATTCTGCTCGCCTCATACAGCTCGACCGGGATCGCCTGCATGCCGGCTAGGAGCATCACCGCGAAGAAGGGGAAACCCTTCCAGGTATTGGTCAGAATGAGAGCAGGCATAGCCGTTCGTGGATCGGAGAGCCACGGGTGCCAGTCGTGAATCAAGCCGAGATCGGTCAGCACGGTGTTGACCAAACCGACACTCGTGAGGAGCAGTGCGAACATCATCGCCGCGAGTGCTGAGGGAACGACCCAGGGGATGAGAATGATACCACGGATCAGACCGCGCGCAGGTAACCGTTGGTTCATCACTATCGCCGCGACCATACCGACCCCGAATGACCCGATGACCGAACCGATGGTCCAGTACCAGCCTTGGAGGAACGATCGCACAAAGAGCGGATCCTCAATAAGCTGACGATACTGCTGGAGCCCAACAAAAGGCTGGTAATCAGGGCGAAAGATATTCTTGACGTAGAAGCTTAAGCGGACGCCGTAGATCATTGGAACGAAGTCGACAAAGAGAATGGACACACACGCCGGCAGGAGAAAGAGATAGGCGACCGCGTTCTTGCGGAGCACAGACCAGTATGCGGCCACGATGGGCTCCTTTCCGTCCGGATGACGATCGTGCTGGCAGGCCCCTGGAATGCCGCCCCAGGGGCCTGCCAGTTGTCTCACCCTCTTGGCACTTTGATCCCATTGTTCTCCAGGAAGCGGATGACCTCATCCTGGAGTTGCTGGGCCATCTGCTCCGGGGTCAGCTGGTTGAGGAGCAGTCCCTGCATCATTGGAACGCCCTTCTGATCGAAGACCGACTGCACTCCGACTGCCCAGATCGGGTAGTCCCGATCGCCATTCTGGAACCCCTCGAGATAGCCGCTGTAGATTGGATCATTCGCGAACTGGGGATCCTTCCAGAGCGCCTGGGATGCGGGCAGCATACCATTGGTACCGGAGTAGATCTTCTGGCCCTCGTCGCTGCAGAGGAAGCTAACCCACTGCCATGCCTCCTGAATGACCCCACGCTTCCGGGCCGTGCTGAAGATCCCGGCCAGTCCGGCGAGGCCACTGCTCTGTGGATTGCCGGCCGGTCCCTTCGGGAGAGGCAATGCGGCGAGCTCCCAGCCCTGCTTCTTCAGCGTCTCCCGCTGGTCAATCAGACTCCAGGGCCCCTGCCACATCATCGCGGCCTTACCAGACATGAAGTTGGCGTCGCGTTCCTTGTAGGTGTCGGTCGGTGCTGACGGTACGGCATAGCCGTTCTTGTACAGATCTCGCCACCAGGTAGCGCCCTTGATGAACTCCGGGCTGTTGATCGTGACCGGCTCCGGGCTCTTGCTGTCTGATGCACGGCCCTTGACGAATCCACCACCGAAGGCCCGGACGCACAGCCAGAAATTTTGCCACGGATCGCCGATGCCCGCCGCGTCGATCGTGACCCCCCATCGCTTGTTGGGAACAGTGAGCTTCTTCGCCGCCTCGACGAACTCGTCGGTCGTCCAGCTTGTCGGCCTGGTCAGCCCGGCCTCGTCGAAGAAGGTTTTGTTGATCAGGATCGCCTTGTCGCCGGCGAACCACGCTACGGCGTAGAGATGCCGTTGCTTATCCGGCCCCTCGAAGTAGAGATCATCGATCCACGACTTCGGGTAACGGGCCAGGTAGTCGGATGTGGCGAGATCGTCAAGCGGCACCATCGCGTCAAGCTTGACCAGTGACGCCGCAAAGTTCGCCCGCCCCATGTCCGGCAGTGTTCCGGCCTCGGCCATAGTGCGCTCCTTGGCCTCAGCCTGCTCCCAGGGAAGGATCTGAAACTCGATCTCAATGTTCGGGTGTTTCTCGCGGAATGCCTTGTAGACGTTCTCGTAGGCCTTGTTGTCGAGCGGCCGAGAATCGTTCTCGACATTGGTCAGCTTGACCGTTTGGCCAGCCGGACGACCGGTCGCGACCGGGGTGACTGTGGCCGCTGTAGCAGTCGGAGCTGCGGTTGGCGATCCACCAGCTGTTCCCGTCAGAGCCGCAGTCGACGTGGCTGTCTGCCCAGGGGTGGTCGGAGCCGCCGTGGGTACGGTAGCCCCACCTCCACACGCGTTAAGCAGAGGGACGGCCAGAAGCAGACCGGATCCGGCCGCGAGGCCGCCCAGGAAGCGGCGTCGCGAAAGTCGCTCAGGGGACACGTGCGCCTCCTCGTATTGATAACCCTGATGACCTGTGTGTCCTCGCTGTACCACCTCGACTACGCCCCTGTACCAGGAGAAGAGACTTACGTGCCGTCGCGCATTGGTCTTCCGCGGTGATTGCCGACGGAGGCCTGTTGAGCGTTCCCCTGGCAGGTGCCTGCCGAGGCGGTTGGATCCGGGCCCGGTGTTCCGCGTGGAACTCTAGGTCTCTGTGAATGCCCCGTCAACCCTTCCCCGGCCGTCGAGTGGCCGTCAATGGGACGTCGAATAACCGTGCTATAATCCCGCCAGAGGACCAGCATGCAGCGCGACGAATTCCGCGAGCAGGTGCGTGAGGCCCTCGCGCATCTCCATGATCTTCCCTATCTCGAGACGCATCCGCTGGCCCGGCTTCTGGCGAGCCAGCAGCCCGGCGCTGTGCGCGGAAAGGTACTCCAGCAAATCCTTCTCGACGCGATCCAGGCGCTCAAGCCCCAGGATGATCTCCCCTATGAGTCGCTGGTCTGGCGGAAATACCGCTACCTCTACCTGCGCTACGTCCAGGCACTGACTATCCCTGAGATCACCAGCGATCTCGGGATCAGTCCGCGCCAGTCGCGTCGCTATGCCCTCGAGGCGGTGGCCGCAGTGGCCCAGGTCCTTCACGACCGCTATCCCGCTCTCCGCGCATCTGACGGGCTGACTGCCCCGGATAGCCGTCCGACTGACCCTGGGAAGGCCGCCCTCCCGGCCGACGGCGCGCCGGTACTTCCGGCCCTGGTGCACGAGATCGAGCGCGTGGAGACGAGCGACGGCGAGCACGCCACCTCGGTGCCGGAGACCCTCAACAGCGTTGTGGGCACGATCGGGCCGCTCGCCGCCCGGTACGGCGTTACCCTGCGATGTGCTGTTCCACCTCCTGCCCTGACTGTTGCAGTCGATCGGACGGTCCTGCGCCAAGGTTTGCTGAGTATTCTCGGCGTTGCGATTGAGCACGCCGCTGGCGCGGTTGAGCTCGCGGCACGTGAGGCTGCCGACGGCACGGACGTCGCGATCGATATGTGTGCCTCGGTCGCTGATTCGTCCCGAGTCCGCCGTCTCGTGCACGACGAGCGGTGGCAGGTCGCCCGTCACCTGCTCGGGACGTCTGGCGGTAGGGTGACCATCAACATCGCGCATCAACACCTGCTGTGTGTCACCGTGCGCGTGCCATCCGTCCAGCGGCACCGCGTCTTGATCGTCGAGGATAATCCCGACGCTATCCAGCTGTACCGCCGCTATCTCGCTGGCACACCCTACCACGTGGTGGCCGCAGCCAGCAGCGCTGACGCGCGCGATCGTGCTGAGTCAGAGCGACCGGACATTATCGTTCTCGATGTGATGATGCCCGGCCACGACGGCTGGGAGATCCTCCAGCTCCTCAAAAGCCAGCCCGAGACGCGCCACATTCCAGTGATCGTCTGCTCCGTGCTGAAAGAGCGCGAACTGGCGCTCACCCTGGGCGCCGCTGATATCCTGGTCAAACCAATCAGCCGATCCGAGCTTCTTCAGGCCCTGGCGCGCCATGGGATGGGCTGATCAGGGCATCGAGTGTCGCGCGCAGGCACCGGGTGAGATCAGTAATTGAGAAACCACCAGCACGGGTCGCCCCGAGCAGACCGACAGCCACTCCCTCTCCTGGTCTCTCCCGTGAAGTAATTACGATCACTGGCACGTCGCGCAGGCGCGCGTCGCCACGCATCGCCGCGAGGACAGCCGCTCCATCAATCCCGGGCATGAGCATATCGAGAATGACCGCATCAGGGCGCTTTGCGCGCAGGATGGCGAGCGCCTCCTCCCCGCCGTTTGCCAGGAGCGCCTGGCACCGGCGGCGCGCCGAGCGTACCCAATGGCCCAGGAGACGTAGCATATCCAGTTCATCGTCGACAATGAGGACACTGCGAAGGCGAACGCCCAGACGATCGAGTGCAGACAGCACCTGCTCACGCGTCACCGGCTTGACCAGGTACGCCGCCACGCCGGGCTCCTGTCCACCGGAACGGCGGCTCGGAAGTACACACCCGAGCAGAGGGACACCATCCGGCACCGGTTGGGATAGCGTCATCGCCGTCCACATCTCCTCCGGCGAGGAGGAGACGACGACGTAGGCCTGGCGAGCTCCAATTGCGCTCGGCTCTGCCTGCACCGCCTCGTCGAATGCCGTGAACTCGCGGACCTGGTAGCCATCAAGATAGCGCTGGATGATCCGTGCCGCACTCGGATCAGTCGAGACAACCCGTACCTCCGGCGGCGCGGGCTGACGCGCACTCACAATGCGATCCCAGATCTTCCAGTCACCCGGCAGTACCCCGGCGGCCACGTTCGTCCCGATTGGCAGGGTGAAGTGGAATGTTGTTCCGACACCGACCGTACTCTCGGCCCAGATCGCACCACCGTGCAATTCAACGAACTGCTTGCAAATGGCCAGCCCCAGGCCAGTCCCGCCGGCTCGTCGTCGGAGCGAGCCATCAAGCTGACGGAACTCCTCGAAGACCTTGGGGAGATCCTCTGGCGCGATTCCAATGCCGGTGTCTGCCACGCTGACTCGCACATCGCCGCCGTCGACACGGGCGGTGATCGTGACGCCGCCCGTGTCGGTAAACCGTGCCGCGTTATTGAGTAGATTGATCAGGACCTGTCGTATCCGGGTCCGATCAACGTAGACCATCGGCAGGTCGTCCGGAACGTGGACCTCCAGGCGCAAGCCGCGGCCCCCCGTCCAGCCCGCCCCGGCGCCCCCAGCCAAAGCAACACCCTACGGAACGGGGA
>JADGGD010000103.1 GCA_019690095.1 Chloroflexota bacterium | reverse complement strand
AGAAAGGGGATATCTAAAAAATCTACTTCCGAGTGGTTGGGAAGAATTCGCGAAGAACGTGCTTACAGACATGAAGCGGCAACACGGAATACGTTTCACACCAGAAGAGCAACAAATCTTCAAAGAAAACTTCAAGCACGGCATGAAAGATGGGTACAATCGGATTCTATCTAAGTTTGCGCCAACGATTGGTCGCCGCTCGCGCACACTGAAGAAACAGATCCGGCAAATTCGAGGGAAAGATAAAGCAACAAAAGAAATCATGCATCTTTATAATCCTGAAAGTATGGACCCCTGGGAATTTCTCAAGAAACGCGCGTCCTTGCTCAGGTGGGGAAGGTAGTGATGGGTCTCCGGCCCGGCGCGCGACGGGCAAAACGCGACCCCACAGCGGGAGGCCGTTACAAAGTATATCGCTTCGGCATGTCCACACTGCGACAGTGCCTTCAACCAGAAACGCGATCTCTATCAGGGTAGTCAACACTGCCCTGATAGACTGCAGCGAGACTTCTGCACGTGCGTCCCCGAGCGCGAGCAGAGCACAGTGGTACCCTGGAGCACCCGGCTCAGACAGGAGTACAGGTTTGCGGTACCACTGCCGCTCGCGCACCTGCGGTACCGGCGACGGCACCAGAACCAGCACTACCGCCAGGTAGTGCCTCCATCCAGACTGCGATACACGTTTCCGTTCACATCGATCGCCACAAGCAGGCGCAGCCCCTCCGGGCTCACCGCCAGGGCCTGGATCGGCCGGCGAAGGGGAAGGTCACTCCAGCTCTGACCGTCGTCAATGCTCTTAAAGAGGCCGAGATCCGTGCCGGCGTAGAGGGCACCGGTGGAAACCTGGCCATTGGGCGCTACATAGCGGTCGCCGCTCCGTGGATCGTACGCGAGCGCGGCAATATCCCGGGTTGGGAGCGCACCATTCACGAACCCGTTGGCATTGGCCCAGCTCCGCCCGTCTGCGCTGGCGAAGATGCCGTGCTGGCGGGTCGCAAGAAAGAGAGACCCCATCCCGCCACCCACTACCAGCGCATCCGCATCGGCAGGAGCCTCGCCGCCGATCTGGCTCCAGCTCCTGCCGCCATCCTCGCTGATCACCAGGCCATGCCCCGAGACAACCGCGAGGAGCCGCCCGGCCTTCGATGGATCAGCCGCCAGTGCCTCGATCGCGCTGGCCGGCAGATCTGTCGGCACCCGGCTGAGATCCTGGCCCGCCAGGCGCCAAAGCGACTGGCCGGCCAGGAAGACCGGTGAGGATGCCCCACGAGCCGCAATCACACGCACCCCGCCTGGGACGAGCATTCGCCGCCAGGTGACACCCAGATCCTCGCTCGTCAGCAGGCCGCTGTCCGTTCCGACAAGGATCGTGGGGGCACTCCCGCCCTGAATCGCCACTGCCGTGACCACACTCCCCGTGAGGGTCGCTATCGGCTTCTCCTGCTGGCGCTCCGGGGCCGATAGGTAGAGCCATGCCGCGGCTCCGACGACAACCGCGAACGAGAGTACTGCCCCGACCAGAATCCAGATTCCGCGCCCGCGCCCTGAGCGAGAGGCCGGACCGGCCTGGCGGGCGTTCGGTGATCCAGCCCGATCGAGACGGTGCCCGCAGGTCGGGCACCACGGCGCATCCGGCACGATGGACGTTCCACAATTCGGGCATGCCGACCGTCGGGGTGCTCCACAGACGGGACAGAAGCGACTGGACGGGGCAACCAGTGCTCCACAGCGGCCGCACTGCTCTACAGCCGGTGGAGATGGACGGTCGGATGAGTCCCTGACCATTTTCGGTGAGCCTCACTGCATCTGGCGATTCATTCCGTGATCTCTCCACGGCGCGGACCGGTCCCGGTGCCGGGGACGGTTCGGAAGCAGCTGTGCATCCTGAAATCCTGGAGCAGGAGTAAACCGGTCGTCACGGCACCGCATCGGGTGGGAGGGCACCGGCCGCGGGTTGGGCCGCGGGCGGCACCGTGGTCTGGAGATAGCCGAGGAAGATCAGCGCAATCCCTATCAGCTCCGAGAGATAGAGCAGACCGGGCCAGCCGAGACGGTTTGCCGTTCCCCCGAGCGCCACGGTCAGGCCACCAACCGCAATAAGGAATGTTCCCACCGTCCGGCGCCTCATCGTGCGGCTCCCCCGGCCGCGATAGGCACTCCACAGGGCACCGCCAACCAGCGCCAGCGTTCCATACGTGTTCAGCGGGATCAGGAGAATGAGAAGGAAGGGGCTGAAGCCATTCCCCGTGACTGCACCCCCGGCGATCGCGCGGGCAAGATCCACCGGCAGGGCCGCGATCAGGACGAGACCAACAAGCGACGCAGCCACCAGCACGGCACACGAGAGGTCGGCGGCGTGCCGGGGAGCGAGCAGGTAGACTGTCCCCTGGCCCAGATAGGCCGCGCCCAGCATAGCACCAGTGAGATACCAGATCCGATAGAGGAGTGCCGTCCAGCCCACGAGCTCGGCCGCGAGCTGACAGCCCGTTCCGGCACCAAAGAGAAGTAGCGCACCCCCCCAGACTGCCTGATACGGCCGCCGCCGACGCGCGTACTGCTGGAGAACCATCACCGCGAAAGCAAGGCTGATCGCGGTCGCCGTGAACGAGAGAACGGCATTGAAGGCACGCGGCGCGATCATATCGGTACCCCAAGGGACTGCTCGTAGACAATGCGAAGAGCAAGCGACAGGAGGTAAACAACTGCACCCAGAAGGAGGATCTGGTACTGCGGCTGGCGCCACCAGCGCGCGGGCGGGACCTGCGCGTCACCAACCGCCAGAGCTGACTTCCCCCGCCCGATCCGACGCGCCAGCCAGAACATCCCCAGCGAGAGGATGACCTTCAGTGCCAGGATCAGAACATAGCCGGTTGACAAGCGGGGCTGGGTGAGGCGCGTATACGCAAGGACGACGCCGGTCGCGACGAAGACGACGATCGCCAGGCGGACGACCTCCCCGAACTCACGGCCGGCCGCCGCCAGGAGCGCTGAGCGCTCCGGCGTGCGCCCTACCCGTGCAAGCGCCGGGTGAAGGATCAGCGCGTAGAAAGCACCCCCTCCGATCCACACCGCCGCGGCCATGGCGTGTGCCCAGAGGATGAAGACCTGAAAAGCCCCACCAGAACTCAATCGGTGCCCCGTTCCCCGCGCCGGTGACGATCATAGCCCCTTCTGGCAGGGGTGTAAAGCAGCGTTCCAGAACAACCGCCTTCCCACTGGATCGCACGGGCTAACGGCCGGGCTCGCGGACAAGACGGCGGCGATGCTCGATGAGGGGCCGTCCCATGCGCGCGATCACCCGATCGCGGAGGCCCGGCAGGAGCTGTCCCAGGAGCAGACCAAGGCGGATCGACCACGGTGCGAGGATCAGTTCGCGGGCGCCGCTCCGCGCGGCGCGCAGGACTGCCTCGGCCACCTGCGGCGCCTCCAGAACGGCCGACGGGTCGTACCCCGGCAAGGGGCCTGCAGCAAGCTCCCCATCAAGCATCGGCGTCCGCACGTAGTACGGCGAGACCAGCGACACCCGAATACCAGATCCATCCAGCTCGGCGCGGAGCGCCTGAGCAAGCGCGCGCAGGCCCCACTTGGTCATCGCGTACCCCGCGTACCCGACCGTCGCGATGTGACCCGCAACAGACCCAACGTAGACGATCCGCCCAAAGCGCGCCGCACGCATCCACGGCAGTACCGCCCGCGTCACCCACGCCGCTCCGAGCAGGTTCGTCTCGACCATATCGCGAAGGCGTTCATCAAGCTCATCGGCCAGGAGGAGGTAAAGGATACCAGCGCAGTAGACGAGGATATCGATCCGGCCGCACTCCGCCGCGACTGCCGCGATCTGCCGCTCGACCTCCGCCCGATCCCTCACGTCGACCGGAACGGCCAGCGCCCCCTCGCCCCATGACGCGGCGATGCCAGCCAGGCGCCCTGCCGACCGGGCCATCAGCACAACCCGCGCGCCGCGGGCGTGCAACGCGCGGGCCGTGGCCAATCCAATCCCAGAACTCGCCCCGACCACAACTGCCACGCGTCCGGCCCACCACAGGTCGGCGAGACCCGGACTCGCCGTCCCGCTCATACTTTCTTTCAGGACCTCCTCACATCGCACCCGAGCTCGCGCCTCTCCTGGCGGGGATCATACCATGCCCTGGCAAGCGCTACCGGTGCTGGCGAACAATAAGGATGGGAGCCGATCAACCTCTGGGATCGATCGGCTCCCACCGTGTAGGGCTCGTGCCGAGGACGGAGAGGACAGATTAGCTCTGCGCCAGCGCCTTCCGCATCTCCAGGGACTCGATAGCCTGGGGATGCCGGAAGTAGGTGATGATCCAGTCGATAACGCAACCGATAAGTGCAGCGATAACTGCAGCGCCAGGATGGAACTCGAGGAACTTCGGTCCAATCGGAGCGAAGGCCTCGGCCAGCACCATGACCGCGAAGGGATAAGCCGCCACGCGCCATGGCATGTCAGGCAGCTTGCCCGGGAGCAGGTCATACCAGAACACGCCAAGGCCGTAGGCAAAGGCAACCATTGTCAGCCAGGTTGCAACTTCCATGACCACAAGCCTCCTTACGTAAAGCCCGCAACGAAGCTCCGTCCTCGGAGACCTGGTCAGGCCCGGCGCCCGCCGAGTAGACTGCCCGGCGGGCGTCCCGCCGGATCAGTTCCACTCCTACAATAGCACGGACAGTAATCCTGTCAAGGATTTCCGGATACCAGCCACGTGCGATTCGAATCCTGGCCCCGACGAGCCTTCACTAACGCAGGATGCACGCTCTCCGGGCTGGGAGGTGGCCGAACCCGCCCGGAAGGCGTGCCTGCCTCCAGACGACGGACCCTGTGATCACCCTGTGATCACACCAGGAAGGGGCCCTTCGAATGTCTGGAGTGTGGTTTGGGATCCACGACCTGCCGTGCTATGCTATAGCTGTGTCGTTCATGCGGCAGAGGGATTGAGCTCCGCGCGGAGCCTCGCCGCCGTGCCAGCCGGATGGAGGTGCGATGTCAACCCTCCCGCTGATCCGGGCCGGGTTCCGGGCCGGGGTCGTCGGCTCGATCATGATGATTCTGGGCCAGGGACTCGCACGGCTGGGCGCGGGCATCCCAATGTTTCCCGAGCTGTTTGCAGCGAGGCTCGCCCGGGCCCTTACCGCGCCTGCCCTGGCAGGAGACGCAGGCGTTCCGAGCCTCCTCACGAGGCCCCTCCTGTTCATTATCCTCCTCGGCTGTCAGATCCTGATCGGCACGGCGATCGGCGTCGTCTTTGCCCTGCGCTGGGGCCGCGAGCTACCGGGTTTGCGCCGGCCGTGGCGGCCGTGGAGCCGCGCCTTCCTGTGCGCTTTTCTAGCCCTACTCGTGACTGACCTGGTACTCCTGCCGCTGGCCGGCGCCGGGGTCGCTGGCGGACAGACCGCAGTCGGAGCGGTCGGCCTGAACCTTGCCCTGGGGCCGTGCTTCCTGCTCTACGGCCTCGGACTCGCGGGGAGCCTGCGGCTCTCCCTTCTCCGCGCCAGTACATCTCCCGCTGAACAGTCTCCAGCAGAGCAAGCGGCTCCAAACGTGGAACGCCGCCGGCTTCTGGGCGGCCTTGGCGCGGGCCTGGTCGCCGTCCTGGCGGCCGGGATCGTCCGACAGGTGACCGCGAGGGGCGGGCAGAATGCAGTGGGCACGGCGGCCTGGCGCGCGGTCGTCCAGGGCGGCCTGCCCCTGCTCCGACGGCCCGGGCGCTAACCGGGAGGATAGAGCCAGCGAGCACGCCTGGCCGTCCGGGATGACCATCCGGTCGCGGCTAAGGACCCGATGTCTCGGACCATCGCGCAGAGCTCACGGATAGCCAACGGATAGCCAGAGGAGGAATGAGCATGGTACGCATGCAGGCATCCCCGTATCCGATGGTCGCAATTGAAGAGGCGATCGCGATCGTGCTCGCCCACACGCCAGTTCTCGAGACAGAAGAGATCCCTATCGGGGACGCGGACGGGCGCGTGCTGGCAGAGCGGATCATATCCGCTGATGACATGCCGCCCTTCGATACGACGTCGGTCGACGGGTATGCCATCATAAGCGGGGAAGGGACCGCGCCGCGTCGCGTGCTCTCCGAGGTCACCGCTGGGCAGGCGGGTGGACAGGCGGTAACACCGGGCACAGCGATCCGCATCATGACCGGCGCGCCCCTCCCCCCCGGCGCTGACGCTGTGGTCATGGTGGAGCAGACGAGCGAGGTCGACGGAATCCTTCACCTGACCGAGGCCCCACCAGCCGGGGCGAATATCTATCGCCGCGGACAGGACATCGCCCGCGGCCAGGAGATTCTTGGACCGGGGACAGTCCTGGGCGCGGCGGAGATCGGGCTCCTGGCAACGGTCGGGCGAGCGCGGGTCCGGGTCTATCGCCGGCCGGTTGTCGCGGTCCTATCAACGGGCGACGAGCTGGTCGAGGCTGATGAGCCGCTCCGCCCCGGCCAGATTCGTGACAGCAATCGCCCTGCCCTGCTGGCGAGCGTGCGTGAGGCAGGGGCAATCCCGATCTCCCTCGGCCGGGTGCGGGATGACGCGGCCGAGCAGGAAGCGGTGATTCGCCAGGGGCTCCAGCGCGCTGATGTCGTCCTGACCTCCGGGGGGGTCTCCGTCGGCAGTCGGGACCTGATCAAGCCAATCCTGGCGCGGCTCGGAACCATCCACTTCGGACGCGTGGCCTTCAAGCCCGGCAAGCCCACGACGTTTGCGACGGTGGGGGACAAGCTGGTCTTCGGTCTCCCCGGCTTTCCGGTTTCGTCACTCGTCAGCTTCGAGGTCTTCGTCCGCCCGGCGCTGCGCAAGATGCAAGGTTATACCACTCTCCACCGACCGGTCCTGCCGGTCCGGCTCGATCGGCCGGTTGTTCCATCGGTCGACCGGCCGGAGTACCAGCGGGCGATCGTTTACTGGTCCAACGGGCACTTGCTCGCCTACCCGACCGGTGCCCAGCGCTCCAGCCGTCTTCTCTCACTGGTCGGGGCGAACGCCCTCCTCCGGATTCCTCCGGGTACGATGGAGCTTCCGGCCGGTACGGTCGTTGAGGCGGTCCTTCTGGGAGATATCCGGACAGCAGCGGCGGCTGACCGCACGGCCGGACAGTGAAGACAGACGTCGGAGCCGCCTGCGCGAGTTCGTTCCTTTCACCCTGGGATCGTGTTCTCGGCATGGGTGGTGTTCAATTTATGTCGCATGAAGACGGCTTTGATCGACCGGTTGTGCTATACTGGCGGCGGAATAGCCTGGATCAGCCGCTACCATCCCCGGGGAGCCTGAATGAAGCGCGGAGATCTCCTCAGCCTCGACGATCTGACACCCGAGCAGCTCAGCCAGATCCTTGATCGTGCTCGCGAACTGAAGGCGCGCCGCCTAGCGAGAGAGTTCCTGGCGGGTCAGTCTCTGGCCCTGCTCTTTGATAAGCCATCCCTGCGCACGCGTGCCTCCTTTGATGTGGCCATGTACGAACTCGGCGGCCACGTGGTTTACCTCGGGCCGGACGAAGTGGGGCTCGGCCGGCGGGAGGCGATCGCGGATGTGGCGCGCGTCCTGAGCCAATACGTGCACGCCATCGCGGCCCGGATCGGCAGCCATCAGACTTTGGAAGAGCTGGCCCGCGCGGCGAGTGTGCCCGTTATCAACGCCCTCTCCGATCGCAGTCACCCGTGCCAGGGGCTGGCAGACCTGCTGACCCTCCGTGAGCATTTCGGACGGCTGGCAGGCATCCGCCTCGGCTACATCGGGGATGGGAATAATATTGCACACACCCTGCTGTCAGCGGCTGGCAAGGTCGGCCTGCACCTCACGCTGGCCAGCCCGCCCGGCTACGAGTGCGATGCGGCCGCGGTCGAACGCGCGCGCCGCGAGGCCGAGATGCACGGCGGCAGCATCACCTTGACCAACGATCCGGCCGAAGCCGCCCGGGATGCCGATGCGCTCTATACCGACGTCTGGACAAGCATGGGCCAGGAAGACCAGGCGGCGGTCCGGCGTCAGATATTCGCCCGCTACCGGGTGGATCGGGAACTCCTGCGCTTCGCCCGCCCCGGCGCGCTGGTGATGCACGATCTTCCCGCACACCGCGGCGAGGAGATCACCGACGAGGTCATCGACGGACCGCAGTCAGTCGTCTTCGAGCAGGCCGCAAACCGCCTCCATGTGCAGAAAGCGGTCCTGCTGTGGCTTATGGTGCGAGTCGACGGTTATGTCGTATGACCTGGATGCCTACCAGGAGGCGATGCGTGCGGGGCACGCCTTCGCCTGGGATCTAAAATGGGAGGCGGCAAGCCGACAGTATCGGATCGCGCTGGCCGAGCGCCCGGGTGATCCTGCGGCGACCCTGAACCTCGCGGTGGCGCTCGAGCGGATGGGGCAGCTCGACGAGGCACGCGAGATGTATGAGGAGGCTCACCGTCTCCTGCCGGACCATGCGCCGGTACTGGCGAGCCTGATCGAGATCCAGCAACGCCTGGGGGATATGAGCGCGGCCGCCACGTCGTCGGCCCGCCTGGCCCGGCTTTATCTACTCCAAGGACAGCCGTCCCGGGCTGGCGAGGTCGCGCGCCGACTTCCCGAGCTTCCCCTGCCAGATCCCCGCGATCTGCATTCCCTGGCTGAAGCCGCCGAGCAATCAGGAGCATCCGAGGTGCTGGCGATCATCCGGGAGCTGCTCGCTCACGCGGGCACGGAATCGCCCGCAGCCGATGGAGCCGGCACAGAAACAGAGCAGTCAGATGATCTACCGGCCGTTGCGCCGGCCGCGCCGACAGCGGCGGTGCGGGCTGCTGAACGAGACACAGTGCCGGAACCGGTCGAGCGCCTGCTTGCCGCCATCGCGACAGCCAATGATGCCGGCCCAACTGTCCTGGTCCCGGAGGTGGACTGGTGCCCGGTGCCCAGCGATCTCCAACGAGTGTCCACCGAGACGCGCGCGGCGCTGGCCCGGGCTCTGTTCGAGTCGGACCGCGAGCGTCGGGCCCGCCAGCACTACGCGGCCATCGATACGCTCTGGGATGCGATCGGACATTCTCCTGACTTTCTACCGGTTCACATCCAGCTTGCGCGTGTCGAGGCGGCACGCGGAGAGGACACGCGTGCCGAGTGGCGTCTCCAGACGGTGGCCGAGCTGTACGAGACCGAGCACCGGTACCGCGAGGCTGCGGCGGTGTGGAGCGAGCTGGGTCTGTTGGTCAAGGAGCCGGAAGAGGTCGATGATCGGGTGGTGGTGCTCCTCCTCCGGGACAACGCGGCTGACCTGGCGATTGCCAGGCTGGAGCATGCCGCCCGGCGTGCGCTCGCCCGGGGGGATCTTGACGCGGCGATCAGTCGGCTGGATCGCGCCATCGAGGCTGTGCCTGGTGCTATCTCCACCGGCCTCTGGCGCGCGCGCCTCCTTCACGACCGTGGGCGCTCTCCTGAGGCCGTGCAGTGGATTGATCAGGCTCTCGCTACCGCAGGCGACCCCGCCACTGTAGCGGCGCTGGCCGTTGCGAAGATCGCCCTGTGGGCGGAGGAGGAGCGCTGGACTGAAATCCACCGTGCGCTGGACGAGTATTCGACCGAGATCGAAGGGGTTGGGCCTGCGGTCCTGGCAGAGGCGGCCGCCTGGGGGCTCCTCCAGGGAGATAGCGCCGCACGCTGCTACCTCGCCGGGCGCCTGCTCGCCTGGGCAGGCGAGATCCCGCTCGCTGAGCAGGTCTTCCAATCGGCCCTCGCGATGCCCAATGTGGATGCGGCCGCGCTTCATCTTGCCCTGGCGCGCCTCGCGATCGCTCGTGATAACTGGCGTGCCACGACTCCGTGGCTGCTCGCGTGCCTCGAATCCCCTGGCGGCGAGGCCGGGGCAATCGAGCAGGCCCTGGAACTCCTTCGCGAGGCCGGGGATCGGCTATCCGATGACCGTCTTCGTGCGCGCGCTCTCGCCGGCCTGCTCGGCCGCCACCCGGATCGTCTGGCTCTCCGTCCACTGCTCGCCGAAATCCTGCTCCGCCTCGGTGACCCGGCGGGGGCGCGCGAACAGCTCCGACAATACGCTGAGGGGTGTGATCGGAGTGGAGAGCCGGTGCGCGCGCTCGCGGCAGATGAGGTGGCCGCGGCTATCCAGCCTCCTGATCCGGCGGCCTTGCTCCGCCTGGGACAGCGCGCGGGCCGCCTGGGCTACCTCGATACGGCCATCGCCGCACTCGAGCGGGTCGTAGAGATGGAATCCCCGGCCGGATCGAGCGGACTAGCCGGCTCGGCCCTCCGATCCCTGATCGAATTAGCGCGCGAGCGCTATCCCGCGCGGGTTACGTCCTATCTGGAACGCCTTGCCGCAGTGGAACCGGCTGATGCGGAGGCTCACCGCGCCCTCATCCGGCTGTACCTGCGGGAAGGACGAAGCCGACGGGCGCTGCAGCAGATGGAAAGCCTGGCGGCCGTACTCGACTCGACCGGCCGCCAGGCCGAGGCGGCCGCCTGCCTGCGCGAGGCCCTGGCGATTGAGCCGTGGAACGAGAGCCTCCGGCTTGCCCTCGTTCATGTCTCGGCATCGGGCAGTGCCGCGGCCGAAGAATATCCGAACGCCCAGGGAGAGGACCGGTGAGCCAGATCACGGCCGAAATCTTCACTGCCCTGGACCGGCTGACGATCTGGAGCATCCTCGATATCGGGATCGTCGCGGTCATCATTTACGGCGTGCTGAGCCTGTTCCGCGGGACGAGCGCGTTCTCGGCGCTGTACGGGATCGGCCTCCTTCTCTTCGCCGTTGCCATCGTGAGCAGTCTACCTGGCCTGGTCGTGCTCAACTGGCTCCTCCGCAATCTGCTCCCGTTCCTGTCGATTGCCCTGCTGATCGTGTTCCAGCCCGAGCTCCGGCGGGCGATGGAG
>JADGGD010000102.1 GCA_019690095.1 Chloroflexota bacterium | reverse complement strand
TCGCCAGGATGACGCTGAACATATACGCGAC
Organism: Chloroflexota bacterium; assembly: GCA_019690095.1. Classification (GTDB taxonomy): domain Bacteria; phylum Chloroflexota; class UBA6077; order FW602-bin22; family CADDYW01; genus JADGGD01. The sequence goes on along the minus strand of JADGGD010000102.1, from coordinate 10,902 downwards.
CAGGATAAGCAGCCCGGCCGCGATGGTCCTGATCTCGACGGGCGAGCAGGGAGTTCCGCCGCAGGTCAGTGTCGGAAGGCGGGAGAATCCCCACACGGTGAAGATGATCATGACCAGGGTCAGGATCCCAACCGCAGTGAGCAGGCGGCGCCGCGCCGCTTCGCGGAGCGTCAGGGCCGCGATCGTCCACACTACCATCAGGGAACCCCGCGGAGAAGCTGAAGGAAGCGGTCCTCCAGCGTCGGCTGCCCCGGCTCGACGGCGAGGATGCGCCCGCCCGCCCGGACAACATCGGTCACCAGCTCTGGGATCGCCCCGGGCCAGATCTCCCGCACAATGTACCAGCCGTTCGACCGCTCTACCGCGCCGTGACGCTGGAGGACGGCTTCGATCGCCGAATCTGGGTTCTCCAGGCGCAGACGAACACTCCGGGTCTCACCCACAATCTCCGGAATCGTTCCCAGCGCGATCACACGGCCGCGATCCACGACCGCAACGCGGTCGCAGACGAGTTCGACCTCACTGAGCAGGTGTGAGTTGAGGAAGATCGTGGTGCCACGCGCCCGAACCTGGCGAATAATCTCACGGACGTCATGGCGGCCGATCGGATCGAGCGCTGAGGTGGGCTCGTCGAGAAAGATCAGATCGGGCCGCCCGAGCAGCGCCACGGCCAGCCCCAACCGCTGCTGCATGCCTTTGGAAAATGTTCCAACCCGATCGTTGGCACGCGCCGCAAGGCCGACCGTGGTCAGCGCCTCGTCGATCTCATCTGCCCAGCGATTCCGCGGCAGACCGGCGAGCTCGCAGTGCAGGGCCAGCACCTCTCGCGCCGAGAGCCAGTCCTGGTAGCGGAACATCTCCGGCAGGTAGCCGATGCGGCGGCGGACCTCGCGGTCGCCCACCGGACGTCCCAGTACCCATGCCTCGCCGGCGGTTGGGCGGGTCAAGCCCAGGAGCAGTTTGACTGCCGTGGTCTTACCGGCGCCGTTGGGACCAAGGAAGCCGAAGATCTCGCCGCGCGGCACTTCCATGGTCAGGCCGGTCAGGGCACTGACTGCTCCATAGCGCTTGGTCAGATCGCGCGTCTGGATCGCGGGAGCAGCAGTCATCTCACTCACCGCGGCGTGCGCGTCGCGGACAGCTCGGACCATAGCACGTCCTCTTCAGTCACCCCCTTACGCGGGGCTGGGACCGCTCAGGCTCACATCGGGGTGAGCAGGCGGCACATCCCCGAGCAATCCAGCCCCGACGTGAGGTCAGCTATGAGCTAATGGAGCGAGTTGGCGACGGCGAGAAGCTCGCTCTCGGTAAAGGTCCCGGCGACACCCGTCACCCTTCCATCTTTTTGCCAAATGATATAGCCGCCGAGACCGGTCGAGTCAGCGACGGCCAGGCCGGTAACACCCTGTACCTGGACCGGGTGCGAGATCGCCCGATCCACCGGTACGGGGATCGGAAGGGTTGTACTGGGATCCCCAAGCGCCCGGATAGCGCTGGCCAGCTGGGGAGAAATGCCGGGCTGAGCCAGGAGATAGTTCTCCAGCTCGGTCGCCGAGACCCCCGTCGAAGTCACGACCGGCGCCGTGGTCTGGCCGATAACCAGCATCGGCCCGGCTGCGCTATTTCGCCCGGCGCCGTCCCGTCTTGCCGCCTCCTCAAGCTGTCTGGCGGTCTGCTCATCTGCCGCGCCGTAGGTGATCAACACCACCGGTCCGGTGGTCACCTGGATCGTACTCCCATCAATATTTGGGGGCATTGGGGGGAGAGCCTTTCCGTGTGCCGCCGCGGCAGCGCGGGCCTTCGCAGCGCTAAAAGTGAAGGAAGCCGTCCGTCCGGGCCAGACGCTGTACGACGGCGCCGTTGGAAGGCCGGACGGGAGGGTAGTGGGAACCAGGACCGGTATTCCGGCCGCGGCCGCAGCCTCTGCGGCACTGGCGACCTTTCGCGGCTCGACGCGCGCCGGCTCGACGAGCGTGCCGTAATCGGTCAGATCCGGCAAGGTCTTCAGCTCATCAACCGAGACCGGCACCGCCGCGATCTGCCGCGGTTGGAAGATCGTGATGAAGTCCTGGGCATACGATCCAACCGGCGTGAAGACTACGATCCCAGCCAGTACGGCTGCCGCAACGCCGGCCCACGCCAGGCCGGGAATCTGTCGACGGGCAATGCGGATCATCCGTGGTATCTCCCTGATGATGCTGATGCGCCGCGCGGGGCTCATCCCTGCCAGCACAGGTGTTACTCCCGCCGATACCCCGCTCACACATTCGCCCCGCTCCGCGATCCGTGCGAGTGCCCCCTCCAGCACGCGCGCCGTGGGCAGGCGATCAAGCAGTGCAGACCGCGTCGCATCGCTGATGGCAAGCCAGGCCGCCACCTCGATCCGGCATGCCGCGCACTGGATCAGATGGGCTTCGACCCGTGCGCGCACGGCCTGCTCCAGGGTGCCGTTTGCGTAGGCGGGGAGAAACGGTGTGACGTGATCGGCCATTCCCTCCAGCCTCATCGTATCCCCTCCTCGTGCGAATCGAGCAGCGCGCGCAGGGCGCGCTTGGCATTACTCAAACGGCTCTTCACCGTCCCCTCCGGCACCTCCAGTACCTCGGCCATCTCCCGGTATGACAGACCGTGCACGAAGGCGAGGACCAGCGCCTCTCGGTAGATCATCGGGAGGCGTCGGACAGCACGGACCAGCTCCTCCCGCTCAGCACGGGCGAGGACGGCATCCTCTGGCTCCGGCTCCTCCGCCGGCAGATCGCGCAGGGCATCCGCGTCGGCAAGCGGGACAGAGCGCCGGCGCAGGACGTTGTGAGCCTGCCGACGGGCGACCCCAATGAGCCAGGTCAGCACGCTCGATCGCCCAGCGAAGCCGTCCGCACTCGTCCAGACAGCCACGAGGGTTTCCTGGAGGATGTCTTCGGCGAGCGCCTCATCACCGGTGAGCTGGCAGAGATAGCGGAAGAGCGGTACCCGGAAGCGGCTGTACAGCTCCCCTAGCGCATCCCGATCTCCTCGGGCGATTCGCTGCAACACCTCGCGTGGATCGCCGGCGACCAGCTCGTCCACCCGGCCGACCTCCCGTGCCGCCGCCCTCCGCATCATACCGGTGATTCCTCCCGCTTCATGAGTAGCGCGGAATCACCGAAAGGTTCACGCACTCAGGCCGGGGGTGGCCGCAGGGCTAAAACCAGCGGGCCTTATCAACGACGTTCAGCAAGGGCTCATTCGCGACGAAGCGGCGCAGATTCTCCAGCAGCACCTGGTGGCGACGCTCGGCCGTGTACGGACCAACCCCAGCTACATGCGGTGTGATCACGACGTTCTCCATGTCCCAGAGTGGATGATCAGGGGGAAGCGGCTCGATCTCGAACACATCGAGACCGGCGCCCGCGAGCTCGCCAGCACGCAGTGCCTCGACCAGCGCGTCAAGACGGACGATCCGACCACGGCCAACGTTAATCAGGTAGGCAGTCGGCTTCATCGCCCGGAAGGCGGCGGTGTCGAACAGCCCCCGCGTCTCCGGCGTTTCGGGCGCGCAGATAACGACGAAATCAGACTGGCCGAGCAGGTCGAAGAGATGAGACGGTGGCCAGAGAGCGCTCACTTCTGGCGGCGCCTCGGTACGGCGGGCATCGACTGCGATCACTCGCATCTCGAAGGCAGATGCCCGCTTCGCTACCGCCGAGCCGATACCTCCCAGGCCGACGATGCCGAGAGTGCAGTCGGGCAGGTGCATCACCCGGTAATCGCGCGGCTCCCAGCGGTGCTGGAGCTGGAAGCGGATCAAACGCGGAATCTGGCGGGCGAAGCCGGTGACCAGCGCCATCACGTGATCAGCGATATCGTCGGCAAAGATGCCGCGCGGGTTGGTCAGGATGACCGGATGCTCGATGAGCTCCGGAAACATCGTCCGCTCGAGCCCAATCACGGGCGATTGGATCCAGCGAAGCCGCCGGGCAGCCGCCAGGAGATCGCGATCGACGCGCCCGTAGACCGCATCGGCATCCACGATCTCGCGGAGGGCCTCGTCCTGATCATGCGCGACGACCACCTCGACCCCCGGCACCGCGGCGCGAATGCGCTCCGGCAGGCGCTCATCTTCCGGCGGGAAGATGAGCAGTTTAACACCCATGGAGCCTTTCCCCCTTTCACAGTTGATGTCACAGTTGATGCACGTTCGCAGGTGCTATCCCTTCGCAGTAATGCCCACAGCCCATTCCAGACTGCAGGCTGATGGTATCATACTGCCCGCAGCGCCCCCGGGTTGCACAAAGGCACCGGGCCGGAGGATCACAGGGAAGGTGCGCACTCAGACGTGCGGAGCGGCTGGCACAGCCAGGCATACGTGCACGGCTCCCTGCCGCACCAGGCGCGGAGGATAAAAATATTTGACAGGCGAGCGCCACTATGCTATGTTAAATACCCGTCTTCCCGAGAGGCGTTGGACAATCGCTCGATCGGGAAGGCGGTCGCGAAGCGGTTGATCGTACGATCGGCATTCGTGCTTCGCCCAAGAACCGATCAGGGCGACCACGTCGCCGTGATCGGCTTGGAGCAACCGCGTCTGGTCCAACGCATGGTGCTCCACCAGGTGGCGTTGCGGCCCTGTCGCGTGATTGCGGCAGGCGGCGCCGGCCCTGCCCCGAGAAGCTGAGTAGGGGGAAGCGAAAGGTTACTCGGGGCAGTGCTTTGCCCTGGCGATATCTCCCGCTCCTCTGCGCCAGGACGTGAACGATGGGCTTGCGTCTTCTTGTCGGCCAGTCGGGTGGGCCAACCGCGGTGATGAACAGCTCGCTCCTGGGCGTCATCGAGGCGGCGCGTGCCAGTCCCGCTATCACGGCGATCTATGGGGCCGTCGACGGCGTCGAAGGGCTACTCGAGGGACAGGTGATCGACCTCGGCCGCGAGAGCCCCACTACCCTTCGGGCGCTCGGCCGAACGCCGGCCGCGGCGCTCGGTTCTTGCCGCTACAAGCTTGCCCCTGGGGATCCGGATCGCGTTCTCGATCGGCTTCGCCGTCTCGGGGTAGATCTCTTCGTCTATATCGGCGGCAACGACTCCGCTGACACGGCGCACCTCCTCGCCGAGCGCGCACGGCAGACCGGTCAGGAGCTCCGGGTCATCGCCGTCCCCAAGACGATCGACAACGACCTGCCGATCACCGACCACTGCCCCGGCTACGGCTCAATCGCCCGCTTTGTCGCGATCGCACTCCAGGACGCCGGCCGCGATACTGAGGCGATGCACCGCGTTGATCCGATCAAGATCATTGAGGTCATGGGGCGCAACGCCGGCTGGGTGGCGGCGGCAAGTACGCTTGGCAAGCGCGACCCGCGCGATCCGCCCCACCTGGTCTATCTGCCGGAGCGGCCGCTGGACCTGGACTGCTTTCTCGCTGAAGTCGAGGCAACATACCGCCGCTACGGCCATGCCGTGATCGTCGTAAGCGAGACGGTCCGGGGCAGTGACGGCAAGCTGATCGGTGCGGAGGAGGAGCGCGAAATCCGCGACAGCTTCGGTCACCATCGCCTGGTCGAACCAGCGCGGCGGCTCGCTCTCCTGGTCGAGAAGCACCTGAAGCTCCGCGCCCGCTACGACCGCCCCGGGACGATCCAGCGCATGTCAACCCCCTGCCAGTCCGAGACCGACCTGATTGAGGCCTATGAGGCCGGTCGACACGCGGTCACGGCACTCCTGGACGGCGAAACCGACCGCATGGTAATCCTGATCCGGCCACCGGGACCGACCTACCGCTGTACCTATGGCCTGGCGCCACTGGCTGAGATCGCTAACCACGAGAAGCGTCTTCCCCCCGCCTTCTTCCCTGAAGGCGAGGCGATGCCGACGAAAGCCTTCCGTGACTATGCCGAGCCGCTCCTCGGCGGTCCGCTCCCCGAATATACCCGCCTCCAGCGCTTCTTCCTCACTCTCTAAGTAACCGGGCCAGGCCGCCCGGTGCCGCCTCAGGTGAGGTCGCGGAGCTTGAGGGCAAGCTGAAGCTGAAAGCGGTCGTCCTCACGGTCGAGGCGCAGACCGGTGATCTCCTCAATTCGCTGGAGGCGGTAACTCACCGTATTGCGGTGAAGATAGAGCATCTCGGCGGTCTTGCTCAGGTTACCGTGGGCTGCGAAGAAGGCCTTGAGGGTCGGAATCAGCTCGCTTCCGTGACGCTCGTCGTGTTCGACCACCTTCTGAAGGGTCTCCTCGTAGAAGCTCGCCAGCTCCGGCGTGCCATGGAGGTGAAAGAGGAGGCGATAGATCCCCAGATCGTCGAAGGCGGTCGTCCGGTTCGGACCGAAGAGGCGCAGGGCTATCGTCAGCGCCTGCTCGGCATCCCGGTACGCCCGCGGCGCATCGAGCACACGCGGGTAGAGGCGGCCAATCGCCGCTGACACGGTCATGCCCTCGATCCGGGCTGCTACCCGACGGCGCACCTCCTCGACCTGGGCGCGCACGCCAGCGAGGCCCGCCTCGGGATCCACCGGGAAGAGTGCCGCCGCGCTCTCGGTATTGATCCGCAGGAGAACCCCCGGGTTCACCCGCGCCGCCTCCTCCGTCAATCCGCGACTGAAGGCCTGGCGGAGCTGGAGCACCCGCTGCTCACTGCGCGTGTTCATCCACTCCAGGTACGCAGCGGAGGTATCGAGATCGAAGATCACCACCGCATACTGCTTCAGCGGATCAAAGCCGAGGAGCTGGCCGCGACTGATGATCGCCGCCTCCGAGGTGAAGTGGCCGGCAAAGAGATCGTCGAGGAAATCGCTCCGAATCCGCCGCTCGGCCTCGCTGATGGCCTGCCGCTTGGCGATCTCGAGTGCGCAGACAGCGGCCGCGCGGCCGGTTGCCACTCGGTCGATCTCATCCAGCTCATCCTCCCGACCAATGATCGAAAGGAAGGCAGCAGGCGTACCGCTGACAACAATTGGGGCGATGAAGCGCTGCCAGCCCGGCGCGGCAAGCGGTAGCCGTGCGATCGGCGGTGACGTGCTCGAAAGCGGCTGATCGGTGAGCCAATCACGGTTATCGCCCGGTCCGCGGAGCGCCGCGACGAGTTCCTCCCGGCTGACCGACCAGCCGGGAGGACCGCGGAAGAGCTCTAGCTCGCCATCGGCATTCTCAACAACAACCGATTTGCCGGTGATTTCGGCGAGCGTTTCAAGGATCGCCTCGATGCCCCGGTTCTCGATCGTCTGCTGAGCCAGGCGGCGGTAGATCTCGATACCGCGCTGCTCCAGCTCGGCCCGGCGATTCACCACCAGGCCGATGACCGACTTCTCGATCTCGGCAAGCCGCGCAGAGGACGGCATCCCCAGCAGGGGCGTTCCGATCGCATCTGCCAGGGCCTGTGCCCCAGGCGGCACCGGTCCGGAGACGGCAAGCCCTGAAATACCTCGTCCGGAGAGGGCCTGGAGAATGCTGGCTAGCAGGGCATGGGGAGCTTCACTCTGCACCGGCAGCGCTGCCAGAGCGAGCTCACCGGCCTCGAGACGCTCGAATGAAGGCTGGTCCAGGTGGATCAACCGCGCCCAGGTCACGGCGCGGTCCAGCCCGCTCGCCCCGCCGATGACAATCGTACCCGGCGGGAGCGCCAGGCGCAGAACCTCCCGCACCGTCACCGCCGGGCCTTCCACCCCGGCCATGCCATCAGACGATTCGGACGGAATCAGGGCTGGATCAGCGCTCACGGCGTGCCGCCCCCGACGACTTCACAGCGTCTCGACGGTCCCATCGGAGTGAATGCGCCGGATGCCCGCCCGACTCTCGTAGAAGACCGCGCGGAAGCTGATCTCCTCCGACGCGCCGGGACCGATCGTCCGGGCCGTGCCGTTTGCCCGGGCTGCGCCCAGTCCCTGGCCCGGCCAGCTCGTCCACGGCTCGACCCCCATCACGTAGGCGCGTCCGTACCAGGGGTGCCCGAACGAGCCGCACAGCTCCTGCCACAGCCAGACGCAGGAGAAGAACTCCTTGGGCCAGACCAGGCCAATGCCGAACCCGAGCCTTCGACTGGTCAGCCCATACCAGCCATCCTCAAGATCAATGAGGTAGCCCATGTTGTTGACCCGCTGATCTGGGCCCGGGATCTGGCGCAGATCCCGCCGGCGCCCATCCCGGCCGAGAATGACCGGCCAGTCGAAGTCACCCCCATCGGGAAGCCAGCTACGTTCGGGATCGGTCTGGGATGCATCGGCGATGATCCGCCGTGCGGGCACATCAAGACGGCAGTCCTCTCCCAGGAACGGCGCCCCGTAGGCCGGATGGTGGCCCCACATATAGTCGAACGCAACAGCCCCCTCATTAGTCAGGCGCTCATCAAAGCGCACTGCCGGCTGCCCATCCTCCAGCGTCATCGTCCGCTCGATTCGGAACGGCGTCCGGGTCGTCACCACCGTGAAGCGCACGCTGGCGCGGGCACCGCCGGCCGCGAGAATCTCGTAATCCCACGGCATGGTCGCCACCTCGCCGTGGAAGGGCAACTCAATGCCCTGGTACATCGTCGGACCACCGCCGGAAGGGAAGATCTCCTGCCAGCCGCCCTCGTAATGGTCAAGCCATGCTACCTGCGAGTTCACCGCGGTCGGCGCGATCGTGCCGATCTCTTTCAGCCCCCAGGGGGCCTTCCAGAGAACATCAATGTCACGGGGCTTGTAGCGAAGCTCATAAATATCCGCCCCCTTATCCACCAGGACCGTACAGCGAAGAAGATCGTTCTCGAGCACCACAGTCCGGGTGAAGCGCCCGATGATCCCCTCGCTGACCCGGCAGGACCCTGCGGATGCGGTCTGGACCACGACCGAGCCTCCTGATCCTGGGATGGCAAGGCACCCCACAGGTCGGAAACAGGGAGCCAACCCTGAACAGGCCGTCCACCGGCCTGCCCCTATTGCGAAAGTATAACATCAGGCAGGAGCAAGTATCAGGGTGGAAAAGGGATCAATCGCGCCAGCATAGCGCGCGACTGGCGCAGGAAACTTCCGCGGGGATGCGAACGGCCGTCGTGGCGCTCAGGGGAGTAGAGTGCCCGGTGCCGATAGCTCATCAAGGAGATCGCGGGCTTCGGCGGACCGTCTGGGGGCAAAGAGCGCGCGGCCCAAGCGATGGATCGCCAGCAGGAGCACGGCAGGCAGGAGAAGCACGGCCACTGCGAGGATCGCCCAGAGGAGCGCCAGGCCCATCAGGAGTGTGACCAGGATATCACGGGAAAGCTTCGACATCTCCGTACCTCCTCCAGGCCCCGCACGGCCACCGAGGATGCCAGTCCTCGGCTATAGTGTACTCGTCGAGGGACGCAGGCGATCCCCATCCCTTCCCACTGCGGGATAGCCCGAAGGTCCCACTGACGCCAGGGAGAGCACGGAGGGGGTGTGGGGCAAGCGCTGTGCGACCCTCGTGCTTAAGGACCCCCATGCTATACTCGTCCATAAATAAGTTTTGCGCATTCGAGCGGCCCGATGTCGTCGCAGTGCTCGCCTTCCCGATCGGCTGGTCCGCGCACCTTCTCGCGCCGGCGCGTTCTCGGGCACATTGCGAGCCTTGGCGCGAGTGCCTGCGCCGCCCTGACCACAAGCTGCGCGTCGGTGCCGTCTCCCGGTCCCTCGATCGAGCGTCTGGCGCGCGGTCTCCTTGGGCAGGCCCAGCAGGTCACCGGTGCGGCGGCGTCACCCCGGACCCTGACCTGGTTTACTCCGATCCCCGACCCCGCGACCGCCCTTGCCCGAGCGACAGTTGGCAGCGCGGCCTGGAGCACGGCAATGGGCTGGTCGCGGATACTTCGCCCGTGGCAGGCATCTCACCCTGCCATCCGCCTGGTCCATCGCGTCGCCGCACCAACCGATCTGACCCGCCAGCAGATCGCCGCCGCGCGGTCCGGCGATCCGGGCGATATTGCCTACACAGACTGGGGACATATGCTCGGGGAAGCGGGGGTTCTCGACCCTCTCGAGGTTGGACCGCTCGCGCGTCAGATCGTGGACGAAGCCTTCACCGTTCAGAGCGCGAACGACCAGGTGTATGCCCTGCCCGTCTTTCTCTCCTGCCTCGGCCTCTACCGGAACCACGCCCGCTTTCAGGCCGCCGGTCAGAGCGTCGAGGAGCCCCTGTATGACTGGTCGACCTTCGAGACGACTGCCCGCGAGCTGACCGACCGTGCCCACCAGCGATACGGTTTCGACGTGTTCGGAGATGGCACTCCCTTGAGCGGTCAGATGCGCTATGGTCCATTCCTCTGGTCCGCTGGGGGCGACTTCTTCAACGAGGCGGGCGATGAGGCTATCTGGAACCAGGAGCCTGGCCTGAGTGCGATCATCTTCCTCGCGCGCATGGCGCAGAACTACGCTTCGCCGGACGCGACCTCGGCCGATGACCAGACCCTCGCCGAGCGGTGGCTCAGCGGTCAGACGGCAATGATCCTCTTTGGCCCGGAGCTCACCGTCGATGCTGATCAGCGCGGGTTGGAGTACAGCGTCCAATCCGTACCGGCCTACATCAAGGGCCAGGCCTCATCACTGGTAATGAGCGCCGGGGCCGTCGGGATCTTCACAGCCTCGCGCCATAAGGATTGGGCTCTCGACTTCATCCATTATCTTGCAAGCAAGGAGGCACAGGTCGCCGGGCTCGCGTATTTGCGCCTCCTCCCGGCGAATGTCGAGGCCGGGGATACCGCACCGGTCTTCCAGCACAACCCGCCCATGGGGGCCTTCCTGCGCATCCTGCGCGAGGACGATATCCATCCATTTCCACTCGCCCGGCAGCACAATGCCGAGGTTCAAAAGATCTTCCAGGTCTACCTTGGCATCGCCCTCCGCGGGCTCGCAACCCCCGAGGCGGCCTGGAATCGTTCAGCCCGAGAGGCAACCGCACTGCTCAAGGCGGCTGTGACCCCAACCCCCCCGTCCCCCCCCCCCC
>JADGGD010000012.1 GCA_019690095.1 Chloroflexota bacterium | reverse complement strand
TCTGCCCGTCGAGTGGCCCGGCCCATACGAGCTTCGCGCCCGGATCGTCCGCGGCGAGGCGATGACCTGGTCCGAGGAGCCGCACCAGTAGGCGGCATCTGACCTCTGCGTCATATTCACTCACGGCCAGTACGGCCACGCCGAAGACGGAGGGAGCAATGCGGCTGGGATACAGCGCCTGGGGCATGCCGATGCTACCGGTGGACGAGCAGATCCGGATCGTCGCCGAGACCGGCTTTCAGGGGATCGAACTGATCTGCATCCAGCGCAGTACGACTGACCTGGATCGCCTTGATGGAGCCGAGCGCCGCCGAATCCGCTCCCTCCTCGATGCGGCCGGGCTGGAGCTCCCTGCTCTGCACGCCAGCGTGAACCCGATCGATCCCGACGCAGAGGTGGCCGCCCGCAATCTCGATCGTCTCCGCCGGTCGATTGATCTCGCCGCCGATCTGGCCGGTCCCACTGGCCCGCCGGCCGTGGTGGTGATGGGCTACGGCCGCCCGGAGAGCTACGAGGTCGATCGGGAACGGCTGGCCGCGGTCTTCTCCAGCCTGGCCGAGCACGGCGAGCGCAGGGGGGTAACGCTCGCGCTGGAACTGCATGTCGGCCAGGCGATCGACCGGCCGGAACGGGCCCTCTGGCTGCTCGAGCGGGTCGGGCACCCCCGCTTTCAGCTTAACCTGGATACGAGCCACCTCGCCGTGATGGGCTACAGCATCGCCGAATCAGTGCGGCCTCTCGTCGCTCACGCCGTCCATACCCACGTGAAGGACCAGCGCGGACGGGTGCCGGACTTCGAGTTCCTGATCCCCGGCGACGGCGAGTATGACTACGTGACCTACCTCCGGGAGCTGGCAGCCGGCGGTTACCGCGGCTTCATCACCGGTGAGATCAGCCTGATGGTTCAGCGCCGGCCGGGCTATGATCCTGCGGCGGCGGCCCAACAGACCTACCGCACGCTCCGACGCGCATTCGCCGCGGCTGGTCTGCCCCTGGACTGATGGACCACCGTAGAGACGTCACAGCGCCAGCAGGCCCTGGCGCGCGGCGCGGGTTACCGCTTCGGTTCGGCTCGCCGCGCCGAGCTTGGCCAGGATCGCCCCCACGTGAAACTTCACCGTATGCTCGCTCACTCCGAGATGACGGGCGATCGCTTTGTTCGGGAGGCCGAGGGCGATCAGCTGAAGCACCTCGCGCTCGCGCTCGGTCAGCGCCTCAGCCTCCGGTCCAGGGCTCGCAACTGGGAGCGGCACCGTGGGGAAGACGCGGCCAAGGACCGGGTCCAGGACGAGGAGCCCCCGGCTGGCGGCCGCCACGGCGGTCCCGATATCCTCGCCGCTGGCATCCGGGAGAAGAAAGCCGCGCAGACCAGCATGGATCAGCCGGGCGAGAACGCCGGGCTCCGGGACGGTGCCGATCAGGATAACCGGAATGCCCGATGGGTCCAGCGCGGCGATGAGCCTGGCGATCTCTTCAGCGGCGCCGGCGTTCCAGGCCGCGAGAACAGCATCGGGCATCAGCCGCACGGCATCTGCCTCGGCATCCTCAACCGATCCGGCCTGGCCAACGACAGCGATCCCCGCCTCGGCGGCAAGGGTGCGCAGGCCGGCGCGCTCCAGCGCTGTCCGCCCAACGACGAGGACGCGTACCGCAAGGCTCTCGATCGCCGACGACATCTCATCCATCACGCCCGGATCCTACCACGGCTCCGATGCCACCGCGATCTCCTCAGCCTCACCCTCAGAGCCAGATCGGGCCGGCACTGTCCTGACGGCTGTCGGCTCCGGTCGCGAGGAAACGCTCGATCACATGGCTCGGCACGGCCAGGGCGAGACCGCGGCCCACAACGATGTTCGGGATGCCAACGACCCTCCCCTGCACATCAGCCAGGGCGCCCCCCGAATTGCCGGGCTGCAGGGTAATGCTCACCGGGAGCACCTCGCGGGTGCCCGCAACCTGGCCAGCCGCGGCACCACTGATGATGCCGAGGGTGACCGCGTTTCGCTCACCAAGTGGATTCCCCATCGCGATGACCAGTTCGCCCACTCGAAGACGCGTCGAGTCTCCGAGTGGGGCCGGCCGCAGCTGCGCGGCAGGCGGCGTTTCGAGCGTGAGCACGGCAAGGTCAAGGTAACGCGACCGCGCGACGACCCGTGCCCGGAGCTGCTCGCCCGCAACAGGCTCGATGACCGCCCAGGGGCCAGGCACGACATGGTCGTTCGTGACGATGGTCCCGCGTTCGTCCCAGACAACCCCCGAACCGCCCCCAGCGGGCGTCCCCCGGACGACAACGACGCTGCGCCGCAGCCGCGCGACGAGCCCGGCGAGCTCTTCCGAGAGGGACCCGGCGACCGCCAGGCCCGCGAATTCCGCTATCATCCTCTACCCTTTCTTCCCATTCCAGTCCAGGGCTCGTTGCTCCTCGCGCGCCCCGCGGTGGAAGAGCCCGCGGGGCCGCAAGGACTCACCGCGTCGACACTCGCTCACCGGGCGTAACCATCAGGTCGCGGCGCTGACCGCCCCGCACCACGGTGACCGCGAGCGGCACCCCAACGGCCGCCGCGCCCAGCGCCGCCTGCAGATCCTCCGCATCACTCACCGGCTGACCGCCAACCGCGATCAGTACATCCCCAAGGAGCAGACCACCGCGTTCGGCCGGGCTTCCTGCCTCGACACCGACGACCAGCAGACCCGTGGAGCGGGGGAGGCCGAGCGCCTGGCGCAGGGCATCGGGGAGGTGGACCGGCTGGGAGGCAACGCCGAGATAGGCCCGACGGATGCGCCCCTGGGTCAGGAGGGCCTGGACGATCCCGCTGACCAGGTGGGAAGGGATCGCCACCTCCTGGCCGTGGGCAAAGTGCCAGCTGTTCAGACCGGCGACCCGCCCATCGGTCATAACGAGCGGCCCGCCGGAGAAGCCGGGGAAGAGCGAGACATCCGCGCGTATGTAGCCCTGGACGACCCCACCCCGTGCCGTCCGCCAGGCACCGCCGAGGGCGCTCACAATACCCAGGCTCGCCATAGGTGCACCGGATGGGCGGCCGATTGCCAGAACCAGGTGCCCGACCCGCAGCGAGTCGGGCGCCGCGAGCCCGGCTGTCGGAAGCGCGGGCTCCCCGGCCAGCCGCAGGACCGCGATATCGGTGCTCGGATCCCGCCCGGCGATGACCGCACCGATCTTCTGCCCGTCCGGCAGGGTGACCAGAATGTCGTCCTCGCGCTCGATCACGTGATCGGCAGTGACGACGATGCCGTGGCCTGCAGGCCAGAGAATGCCGCTCGCCCCGCGCCGGCGCCGGGCCTCGACCGTGACGACTACCTGGCTTGCTTTCTCGACCGCCGCGGCCAGCTCATCCGAGAGCGCCGCGAGAACCCCACCCGTACTTTCTGCCGCCATGCTGTACCCCCATTTCCGTGGATGCCGGCCAAAGATCCATGGGCCGGCACTCACAGCGTACTCCCGCGCCGGGGGAGCGGCATCACCAGGTCGGGTAGGTCAGCCCCTGTCCTTCCGAGCAGGATACGCCAGGGAGGTCTGGGGCAGGACCGGACAGGCGGACGAGCAATTTCGCACAGCCGCCACCGATGACACTACGCTGCAGAGCTCGCAACGCCCAGCGCGCCGTCCGGCGAGCCGTCAGGCGAGGCCAGGGTGGAGCGGCGCAGCTCTTCGCCCGCGCTCCGGGCTGTCGCCAGACAGCGGTCAATCTCGGCCGCGCCAAGCGGCACGAGCTGAAGGCGTGCCATCGCTGCACGGCACCATGCCTCGTAACCCTCCGGCGCCGTCTCGATCAGCGCCTGGCTGACCAGCGCCGCCTGGTGTCGGCTCTCGGTGAGCTCGGCCTCGTGCAGGGCTGCCAGCTCCTCAAGGGCGCGCCGGCGCTCCTCGGGCGTCGCCGCTTTGACCACGGCGAGCGCGAGCCTGGCCCGCTCGGCCTGGAAGAAGGGGGCACGGGTTCGCCGCCATACTTCGTCGGCGATAAACATCAGGAGTTCACGGGGAGGAGGTGTGGTCAGGCTCTTCCAGACAGCAAGATCATCATTGACCATAGCACATCCCCATCCTTTCGACGAGAAGGCCCCCGACGAAAGGGACCGGTCGCCGTGGCGCGATGACCGTCGCGCCACGCCAGGGCTCAGGGAGACCGACCGCGCGCCGTCGCGCGTCGGTTTCGTCTTTGACAATAGCCAACAAGCGGGCGCGACGCAAATATTTCCGGGCACTAGTACTTCCGCCCCATCCGAAACGTGCGGCTTGACCGGCGCTATGCCTGATGCTAGCCTACAGCCACGCCGGTGCGCTGCCCCGTGGCGTGACGGCGCCGTTTGAGGTTCGGATGGAGAGGATCAATGAGGGAGGGCAGATACACATTTGCCCGCTGGCTGGCCGGACTGGCCGCAGTGGTGAGCATCCTGGCATCTGTGCCGGCGGCCGATGCCGCGACGCCGGGGCACGCGCCGGTCCTGGCGATGTATTACGCCTGGTACGATCAGAACACCTGGGGGAGCGGTAAGCTCTCCGATCAGCCGGTCAGCCCGTACATCTCGGCCGATCGCTCCACGATCGAACGCCAGGTGACCCAGGCCCAGTCGGCTGGCATCGACGGCTTCGAGCTGAACTGGTGGGGCCCGAATAACCCCACCGATACCAACCTCCAGACCCTCCTTTCGGTCGCGAATGCGCACGGCTTCGCGGTGACGGCCGACTTCGATATGAACTCGCCCTTCGTCCACAACCCGGGAGATGTGACCAATGCTGTGAAGTATCTCGAACGATACTTCAGCGACCCGGCCTGGCTGCACCTCGGTGGGAAGCCGGTCGTTGTCTTCTACGGCAACCGCCGGTATGATGTGGCCACCTGGGGCGCGATCCGCGCCGCGGCTGATCCAGGGCACGCGGCGATCTGGATGGCCGAGGGAGACATCTTCTCCTATCTGACCGTCTTCGACGGAATTCACCCATACTCCGTCGCCTGGTCGCCAGACCCGTCGAGCCAGCTTGCCAGCTATGCCCAGAAGACCCGCAGCTACCCCGGCAAGCTGTGGATGGCGACGGTGATGCCCGGCTACGACGACACCCGCCTGGGACGGCCCAATGGCTTCGCGGTAGACCGACAGGGCGGGGCCTACTATACCCGGCTCTGGCAGGGGGCGATCGCCACCCATCCGGACCTTATTTCAATTACCTCCTGGAACGAGTGGATGGAGGGCACCCAGATCGAACCGAGCACGAGCTACGGCGATCTCTACCTCCGCCTGACCCGCCAGATGAGCGACCAGTACCACACGGTGCCGGTTGCCGCGACGGCGCCCGCGCCGAAACAGACCGCGACCGGCGCGTTCTATACCCAGGCCGGCGGCGGCAAGGGAGGCTACTGGATCACCGACGACGGTGGGATCGGGATGTACAGTAGCTTCCGGGCGCTCGGCGGGGTGGATGCGCTTGGCTACCCGTCGTCCCAGCGCTTCCAGCAGGGAGGTTTCGTCTACCAGGCAACGCAGGGAGCCGTACTCCAGTGGCGTCCGGAGCTCGGGCGGGCCGTCCTGGCCAACACCTTCGAGTGGTTTACCGATGCGGGCAAGGATGACCAGCTCCTGGCCACCTACGGCATCCCGCGGCCGATCCGTGATGATGGGTCCGGCGGGAACTGGGAGAAGGCGAAGCAGATTCGCCTTGGCTGGCTGACCGATGATGCCATCCGGGCAAAGTTTCTCGCCGCTGGCTCGGTAGACCGTGCGATCGAGCTCTACGGCCTGCCGATGTCGCGCCCAGAGCGCCACGGCCCGTTCATTGTCCAGCGATTCCAGCGGATCGCCTTCCAGCACTGGATCGAGGCAGTGCCCGGGATGCCGCCGCCGGGGAGCGTCGTGCGGGTCCTGGCGGGCGATATCCTCAAGCAGACCGGTCTCATCCCGGCCAGCGCGGCCGAACCCACCTCCGGCTGAGCCAGGCCGGGTGTGGGGTGCCCTGATTCCTCAGGTGAACAGGGTAACGACGCCGGCCCAGACCACCGTGACTGCCCAGAGGAGGTCGAGATTGATCCAGGCGCGGCGCAGGACAGCCAGGCCAATCTTCTCGTAGACGACGACCGCGACAATCGCCATCACGACCAGCATGGCCAGGGTATGCACAAGGACCGCGCCAAGGTCGGTGACCAGCGTTGCCATCGAGGGGCGAATGGTCGGCAGGTCCTCTGCGGTGCTCCCGATCTGCCCCAACCCGAGAAGGATGGGAAACAGCATCAGCCCGGCGCCGTGAGCTGTCGACATCAGGAACGACCAGGCGACCAGGTCCGTCCGACTGACCCGCATGCCGACCCAGCGCGGGTGAGCACCAGGACGCAGGAGCTTGAACAGCCCGAACAGAACCAGCACCACCGCGCCGCCAATCCGCAGGAGCGAGGGGGCCGCGACCAGCTCGACTGCGCTGACAACGGCGACGGCAAGAGCAATAGATGCCTCGTGCCCCAGGGCGATCGGAAGCAGCGCCTCCAGTACCGCCCGACGGCTTCGCTCCTGGAGCCCCAGCGCGACAGCGAAGAGCCAGCCCATCGCCGGGTTGATGCCGTGGTAGGCGCCGAGCGCCGCGAGAGCAAGCCACGGCCAGAGCTGAGCGAGCAGACCAATCACCGGTTGGCCTCCCGCAGGCTAGCCGCCATCCCGGGCCGTCCCGGACGGCCCGTCATTTCCCCTCGCCGGTCACGGATAGCAGTAGGAGTCCGATGAGGCATCGCCTCCCTGCAGACGCACCTGGTGCGGGCGCTCGCCGGCGAACTCGACGAAGAAGTTGGGGTCGATGCTGATCCCGCCGTCGGGTCGCGCGTCAAGCTTTGCCAGCCAGCCGCGAATGCCCTCCGGATAGAACTGGGCATCCCACGCCTTGTAGAGCGAGTTGGTCACATAGATCCGGCGCCCATCGCGGCTGACCTCGACCATCTGCGGTCCACCATTGAGTGGTCCGCTCCGCGGATGCGGCGCGTGCGCGACGATACCGCCCAACCGGACCGCACCGGTCAGGCGCGGATTGAAGGGGTCCGACACGTCGTACTGGCGTAGCTCGCCGGTGCCCCAGCAGGAGACGTAGAGGTAGCGATCATCGAGGCTCAGGTTGATATCGGTGATCAATGGCGGCACGGCCTTGAATGGCTGGAGGGCCGGCGGCAGGACCGCCGGATCGGCCGGCTCGGGAGGAATCTCGATGACCTTCCGGATCGCCCAGCCGCCGTTCGCGTGGTACCAGGTCCAGATCGAGCCGGCCAGGTTCCGGGTCGAGACGACGACGCCGACGAAGCCGTACGGTCGGGTCGGGTCGTGCGCTGGGCGCAGTTCCAGGGGCATCTGCTGCCCCTCCTCCAGCTCCAGGGTCTGGAGATGGCGGCGCCGCCGGAGGTCCCAGACGTGCAGGGCTCGCCCGTACCGCCCCTCGAGCAGGAGACCGGGCTGGAGTCCACCCTCGACCATGTTCGGCGTTCCCCACTCGCTGGTGATCAGCGTATCGTAGCCCAGATGCCACCAGAAGTCATAGGCGAGGTACTGCGGTCCGCGGTCCACCTCCCATCGTCCGAGCACATCAAAGCTGTCGTGGTCGAGGATGAAGATCCCGCCAGGGCCGTCGCCGTTCGGTGCTCCAAGCGCGCTGACGTAAATGCCCTCCGGGCCGCAGTGGATGGTATGTGGGCGGGAATAGCCAGCCCGCCGGGCGATCTCGGAGGGGTCGATGACCTTAACAATCCGCGGCTGGCGCGGATCGGGCTTCGTATCCACCACATGGATCCGGGAGGACCGGAGGCCGGGCACCAGCAGATAGCGGCGCTCAACGTGGGGATGCGGAGCGTAGGGACAGAGGGCCGAGCTGCAGGCATTCCAGCCGAAGTGGTGGAGCTCATCACCCGCGCTGGGCATCTCTACCCGCCCCACAATCTGCCCGTAGCTGGACGATCCTGGATTCACATCGAGGACATTCAGCGCATCCGGGCGCCCATCATCGGCCGGGTTGAGCGTCACCACATAGGCGAGTTCCTCAGGAGGCGCCTCCATCGCCTGGCGAGGCGACGGGTAGAAGGTCGGATCAGGCCGCCACGCTGCCATCGCGCTCCCTCCTCGATCAGCGGAAAATCGGGTATTCTCGATCAATTTTCTCGAGCATACCCGGCGGCGGAGTGGTCGTCAAGAGATTACGAATACCGGTGAAGAATCGGCCCGGATCTGCTACTCTATTGCCTGGCAGGCATCCATCGCGGGCCAGATGACGGTCAGCAAGACAGACAAGGTATAATCCGAGGCGATGAAGATCGAGCCGGCGGCAGTGCCCGCGGCGTCGCGTCCGGTTGGCCCGACGACCGCACCGCACCCCTGGCTTCCGTTTACTCGCCTCGGCTCTCGGGCCGGGGAGGTCGCCCTGGGTTACCTCTTCCTCGCCCCGGCCCTGATCCTTCTCCTGGTCTTCGAGTTCTTCCCGATCTTCTACGGCCTCTACATCAGCAGCTGCGACTGGCGACTCCGGTGTGTGCGTTTCATCGGCCTGGAGAACTATACCCGCGCCCTGCACGATCCGGACGCCTGGCACGCTCTGCTGGTGACGGCGACCTACTCGGTCATCTCGATTCCGGTCCAGCTCTCGCTCGGCCTCGTCCTCGCTTACCTCCTCTTCCAACCGATCCGCGGACGGGCCACCTTTCGCGTGCTGTATTTCCTGCCGTACATCACCTCGACCGTCGCCTCGTCAGCAGTGTGGAGCTACCTCTACAGCCCGGACAAGGGCCCGATCAACGCGGTGCTCTCGGCTCTCGGCCTCCCTCCCCAGCGCTGGCTGGCCGAGCCGGCCGGGGTGTTCACCCTGATCGGTGGACACTTTGGCCTCCAGATTCCCGACTGGGCTGGCGGCCCGAGCCTCGCGCTGATCTCCCTGATCGTCTTCACCACCTGGGTCTTCACCGGCTACGATGTGACGATCTTCCTGGCCGGCCTCGGCACCATCCCGCGCGAGCTGTACGAGGCGGCTCGGGTCGACGGCGCGGGCGGCTGGGCGCTCTTCCGCCACATCACCCTGCCCCTCCTTTCCCCGACTACCTACTTCCTGCTCATCTTTACCGTCATCGGAACCTTCAAGGCGTTCAATCATATCTACATCATGACCCAGGGTGGGCCCGGCGACGCGACGACGACCGCAAGCATCCTGATCTTCAATCAGCTCTACCAGTTCAACCGCTACGGCTACAGCGCGGCCCTCTCGTTCCTGCTGTTCTTCGTCATCTTGATCCTGACGATCGTCCAGAGCCAGCTGGCCGGTCGCCGGGTGGTGTATGGGTGAGGCCATGACGGCGAGTGCGGCCATCGTTGAGCACGCGATCACCCCACCGCGGATCATCGAGCGGCCGCTCCGGCGGCGCTACGCCGTGCCGATCTATCTTGTCCTGATCATCGGGGCGATTGTCTCCCTCGGTCCCTTCGTGTACATGGTGATGACCTCGTTCAAGTCGTACGGGAGCCTGATCAACAACGTCGTCTGGCCCTGGCCGCCATTTGGGACAGAGCCGCTCCAGTGGCAGAATTACCCCGAGGCGATCCGGGAGGTCGGGTGGGACCGCCAGTGGGGTACCTGGCTGTTCGTCCGCTACTTCGCCAACAGCGCGATCGTCGCCGCGGCGACAGTCACCGGTGTCCTGGTGACGTCGTCTCTGGCGGCGTACGCCTTCGCCCTGATGCACGTCCCGGGCAAGAACATTCTCTTCCTGGCCGTCCTGGCAACGATTATGGTCCCGAGCGATCTGGTACTGGTCCCCAAGGTGGTGCTCGTCTTTAACTTCGGCTGGTACAACACCTACCTGGCGCTGATCGTTCCGTTCTCGGTGAGCATCTTCGGTATCTTCCTGCTGCGACAGTTCTTCCTGCAGATCCCGCGCGATCTGTTCGATGCGGCGCGCATCGACGGAGCCGGCCATGTCCGGTATCTTCAACTGGTCATGCTGCCGCTGAGTGCCCCCGCGGTCATTACCCTGGCCCTCTTCACTTTCGTCTGGTCGTGGGACGAGTTCAAATGGCCGCTCCTCGTCACCCGCGACAGCAGTATGCGGGTCCTGGGCGTGGGGGTACAGCAGTTCATGGCAGGCGAAGGGGGGACAAATACACAGCTCCTGATGGCGCTGGCAACGCTGATGGTCCTTCCAATTCTGGTGTTCTACCTGATCACTCAGCGGTACTTTACCGAGGCGATCATGACCACCGGCATCAAGGCGTAATGCAGGACACGACGGTGCGGCGACCCCGCGCCTGGATGCTCAATCAGAGCATGACCAAAGGAGGAGGGAAGCCAATGATCTCCGCGCTTCGACCGTCACGCCGCCAGCTTCTGCTCGGGCTGGCCGGCGCTCTCGCCGCGAGCGCGCTCGCGGCGTGCCAGCAGGCGGCGCCCGCCCCAAGCACGCCAACCGCCGCGCCGACGAGCGCGCCAGCCACGCCGACCCCGGCGCCAACGGCTGCTCCCACGACCGCAGCAGCGCCAACTGCCGCCGCTCCGACACCCACTGCAGCGGCGAGCCCGACCCCGGCAACCGGTGCCACGGCGGCGGTCAGCAATCCACCGACCTCACCGGAGATGGTCGACGCAATCGAGCTCGCCGGCAAGAATATCGAGATCGTCTACTGGCACAACCGCCCCCAGAAGGATCAGGACCTACTGCAGTCGATGCTCGACACCTTCAACAAGACGAACCCCTACGGGATCAAGGCACGGGCTGAGATCGCGGGTGCCAGCTATAACGATGTCTACAATAAGGTCAACGCGGCAATCCAGGCCGGTCAGCCGCCGGACATCTCAGTGGCCTACCAGAATCAGGCCGCCTTCTACCGTGCCCAGGGCGCGGTTATCGACCTGAACCCCTTTATCAAGAGCAAGAAGTACGGCCTCAGCGAGGATGATCTCAAGGATTACTTCCAGACCTTCCTCGACAGTGATGCTAACCCCCAGTACAAGGGCGAGCGGCTCGGCTTCCCAACCCAGCGCTCGATCGAGGTGATGTACTACAACGCCGACTGGCTGAAGCAGCTCGGCTACGATGAGCCGCCGAAGGACTGGAAGACCTGGGAGGAAGCGTGCGCCAAGGCCAGTGATCCGAGTAAGAAGCTGTACGGCTACCCCTGGAAGCACGACCCCTCGGATTTCGCCGCGATGGTCTTCTCGCGCGGCGGGCGCATCCTCGCCCCGGACGGCTCGGCCTACGTCTTCAACAGCCAGGCAGGGATCGATACGGTTGCGATGCAACAGCGCATGTTCAAGAACAAGCAGGCCGTGGAGATCCCTCCCAGCGAACGGTACGGTGAGCAGAACCGCTTCGGAAGCGGAAACCTGCTCTTTGTCTTCGCCTCCTCATCCGGTCTGCCTTTCTACCGCGAGGTGGTGGACAAGGGAAAGAAGTTCAAGTGGGATATCGCTCTCCTGCCGTACACGGATAAGCCAGCCGTTGATCTCTACGGGGCGAGCATCTCGGTGTACAAGACAACGCCAGAGAGGGAGCTTGCCGCCTGGCTGGTGATCAAGTTCCTCGGCGAGAAGCCGCAGACGGCCAAGTGGGCGATCAACACCGGCTACTTCCCGGTTCGGATGAGCGCCAAGGATGACGTCGTCAATGCCTACCGGTCGGATCCGGCCTGGGGGCCTGTCGCCGACTCGTACGCCAAGATGTTCGAATGGCTCCAGTATGCAATGATCGAGTCGCCGGTGGCGGGCTATGACCCGGTGCGCGCGCTGATCGACAAGGACGTGATGAGCCGGGTGATGACTGACTTCAGCGCCGACCCGAAGAAGTTGCTGGATGATGCGGTCGCCCGGGCCAACCAGATCTTGAAAGAGAACGCGCCGAAGGCGTGACTGCGGTGGCCGGTCAGGGCGCGGTGACCGGTCCAGGGGCGGCGACAGGTCGGGGGCCATCGTGCCTGTCCACCGACCGCCAGATCGTCGTTTCAGTGCACGACGTCTGCCCGGCCCGGGCATCCGAGATCGCCTGGCTGCTGGAGCGGCTCGATGCGCTTGGTGCCCGCCCCCGGGTGCTGAAGGTGATCCCGGCTAGCCCGGATGGCCCCCTCCTGGACCATCCAGCCTTTGTGGATCTCCTGCGGGCGGAGGCGGCGGCCGGCTCGGAGATCGTCCAGCACGGCTATACCCATCGCGCGTCAGGACCGCCCCGCGGGCCACTCCTGACGCGCACTCGCGGCTGGCTGTTCGCCCGCCATGCCGCTGAGCTGCTCTCTCTAGACGCAGAGGCGCTCACTGAGCGCCTCGCGGCCGGTCAGCGCATCCTGCGCGCGGCCGGCCTCGAGGCGCGCGGCTTCTGCGCGCCTGGCTGGCTGGCACCACCCGACCTGCTGGACCTGCTCCGCCGGCTGGGCTTCCGCTATTATATCGGGATGAGTGCCCTGACCGAGCTAGAGCCCATCCGTCGGCACTGGCTGCCCTGGTTCGGCTACATCGGTGCCGACCCTGTCCAGGAGCACCTTGTCGGTCTCGGCGGACGGCTGTTCCTGGCTATCGGCACGCGCGCGCCCGCGGTCAAGGTCTTTCTCCACCCGCAGGGTGCGCCAGCCTCGGCCGCGTGCCGCAAGACTCTCGACCATCTTGCCCGCCTTCTGCGGGAGCGTCGCCCGACGACCTATGCCAGCCTCCTCGGCCTCTGAGTTCGATGCCAGTATCGTCATCCCGGCCCGCAACGAGGCAGGATACATCCGAGGAGCACTTGCCTCGGTTGCGGCCCAGAGCTGGCCGCTCCAGCGACTGGAGTGCATTGTGGTGGACAACGGCTCGATTGACTCGACCGCCGACGTGGTGCGCTCGTGGACCGCGGCGCACCGACTCCCGGTCGTCCAGCTCCTCCGGGAGGAGGTCGCGGGGACGGCCCGGGCAAAAAACCGCGGTGCCCGGGTGGCGCGCGGGTCAGTCCTGATCTTCCTCGACGCCGACTCGCGCATGGCGCCAGATCTGGTCGAACGGATCCTGGCACGGGTCCGCCTCGGCTACCCGGCCGGCAGCATCACGGTCATCGCCGACTCGGACGACTGGATCGATCGGGCCTTCTTCGGCCTGATCGAGTTTGGGAAGCGCCTGTTCCACATCCATGCCCAGATGCTCTACTGTGCCCGCGATCTCTTCCTCGAGGTCGGCGGCTTCCAGGAAGACCTCCGCCTGGCCGAGGACCGCGACCTGCTCGTCCGCCTCGAGCGGCGTAAGGTGCCGGTCTGCCACGTAACGGACAGCTGGATCGCCACATCGCCTCGGCGCCTGCACGCGCTTCCCCTGCGCCTGGGCGTGCTGACGACGTTCGTCCGGTGGGCGCTGGCCCACGGCGGCATTGGCCGCCGGTGGCGCTACTGATGTCTCGCCTGGCGCGGCTGTTATCAGCCTTCTGCTGGAGCCTGCTCCGGCTGAGCACGGCTGGCGGCGGCAGGGCAGTCGGCACGCTGAGCGTCTGGCTTGCCTGGGAGCGACTGACCAGCTGGTGGTGGCGGCTCCGACCGGTTCGGCCGGACGGCATCTTTCGCTACCATCTGCGCGCCCACCACGGTCCGCTGGTCCTGCTGGCCGACGGCACACTGGTCCGCCCTGGCGATCGCCTAATCGAACTGCACTTCGATAATCGGCGCCTGCTCCGTCTTGCGACGACGCCAGACTGGACCCCTTTCGTCGCCACGCGGCTCGCGGCGGAGGATCTGCGGGTCCTGGATCGCCTGCTCGCCGACGGCAAGCTGCCGGAGATTGTTGCCCTGCACGGGGTTACCCTGTTCGCCCGGGCCGGCCGCCGCCTG
Organism: Chloroflexota bacterium; assembly: GCA_019690095.1. Classification (GTDB taxonomy): domain Bacteria; phylum Chloroflexota; class UBA6077; order FW602-bin22; family CADDYW01; genus JADGGD01. The sequence continues at coordinate 24,177 of JADGGD010000012.1, read as the reverse complement.
GGGTTCGAGGTCCACACGCTCCCGCGAACGCCCGGCTGGGGGCTGGTCCGCTACTTCATGGTCGGGCTGCTCGCGGTCTACCACCCGCGAGGCTGGGAAGCTGCCGAGCGCTTGCGCTGGACGGCCTGGCCGGGCGAACTCTGGATGAGCCGGGCGCGGCTCCATACACTTGCTCGCGGCTCCTCCAGCGGACCGCGAGCAGGGCAATCTCCCGACTAGACGCCCGGGAGGCGGCAGGGAAGGGATGGTGCACGCCGGGCCAGTCTGGCATCATGGGTGGATGACGGCCCCAATCCCCGACGGGACACGCGGAGGACAGCCATCGAAGACGAGATCCAGCGACAATTCGGAGCAGTCGCCCAAAACTACCTGACCAGTCCGGTCCACGCGCGCGGCCCGGACCTGCCGATCCTGATCGAGGCGGCCGGGATCGAGGGCAGTGAAGAAGCGCTCGACCTGGGCACTGCGGTCGGCCACACCGCTCTCGCGCTGGCCCCCCTGGTCCGCCGCGTCGTTGGCGTTGACCTGACCGCGGAGATGCTCACTGAAGCCGCGCGGCTCGCTGCCCGCCGCCAGGTTGGAAACCTCGTTCTCGTTCGCGCCGATGTCGCGGATCTCCCGTTCGCCCGGGCGAGCTTCGACCTGGTCACGTCGCGCTACAGCGCTCACCACTACCCGGATCCGCAGGAGGCGATGCAGGAGGTCGCACGCGTCCTGCGGCCCGGCGGCCGCTTCATCCTGGCCGATACGATCGCCCCGGACGAGCCCGCGCTGGATACCTTTATCAACGCTGTCGAGCTCCTCCGTGACCGCTCACACGTGCGCGATCATACCATCGCGCAGTGGCGTGCCATGCTCGCCGCGGCCGGCCTCGCCTCAGAAGTCTACTACGGCTGGGATGTCGAGCTGGAGTTCGATGAGTGGGTCGCCCGCATGCAGACGCCGCCCGATGCGGTAGCCGTGCTCCGCCGGATGCTTGTCGAAGCGCCCTCGGCGGCCCGAAGCGCATTCCACATCCGCGGGCGGGACAGGATCCGCTTCTGCCTGAAAGGGGTGATCACCGGGGCCGGCAAGCCCCACCCGCGGTGTTGAGCCGGGCGGTACGACACGTGGCGGCGGTCGCCGGAGTGGAGCGGACGCCGCCAGGGGTGCGCGGCCCTGCCGTTGCCGCGCACCGGGGTGAAAGGATGCGAACCACCGGTGAAGGAGGAGAAGACAGGTCAGCAAAGTGACTGCTGGCCTGCCCATCGGTGGAGCGACAGAACAGGGCCGGCCGATTGACAGACCGCACCCGATGTGCCGTGCCGGCCGCTGCAAGGCGTTCACCTGCGGCCTCAGGCGGTCACCACACGGCAGTCTCGATGCCACCGGCTCACCTCCCCGCCCGCTCGAACGGGGTTATCGGCTTGCCGAGAGACTTTCCGTCAGCCGCACTGTCGGCCGCTATGCCGGCTGGGCGGCGCTGGCAGCGGGGCGCGCTGATAAACAGGAAGGCGACCAGACGTGCTCGCTCCTCCGGGCTGAACAGGATGAACTGAACCCCAACCCGGGTGTGGGAGCCCGGCAGAGGGCGCACGTTCGTGACTTCGCCGCGTACGGTCAGGGTCGTGCCGGGGAGCTGGAGGGTCACCCGGGCCGAGCATCCGCGCTCGACCGGTGTATCGGTAATCAGCCCGACCCCGTAGAGGGACAAGTCCTGGACAACGGCCGGGAGCGGAGACATCCCCGGCACGGTGAGCGTGGCGGTGAGACTGATCGGAAAGCGGTAGGCGTGCCGCCGCTCCAGCCGGCGCAGTCCCAGACGAACACCGAGCGCCAGGAGCGAGAGGTTCGCCTGGGCCCAGCCGATGGCCATGAGGGGTAGCCCGACCTCTGGATAGGTCGCGGTGACGCGCCAGGCCAGGTTGGCGATTCCCACCGCGATGGCCACAGCCTCGGCCATCAGGAAGGTCACGTTCGGGTAGAGGACCTGCTGATCCTGCTCGTACGAACGGCCGTTGTCTCGCCCGGCCGCTGCTGCGCCGGGCGAGCGTCCCGGCCCGAGCACCGCCCGCAGAAAGGTGAACATCTTGAGATAGTTGTACTTCTCGACCTGGACGAAGCTGTAGCTCCCTCGACCCATAGCGAAGCGCGCGAAGGTGATCAGGGTGAAGCACGGGAACCAGTGGGCCAGAAAGGCCGGGGCGGCGACCCGTACCGGAAAGAGGCCGGTCACCAGCATCACGATCGGGGTCACCAGATAAATGAGGCGCTGAAAAGGCTCGACGTACCGTGCGAAGACATCGAGGTAGCTGAGCCGCTGGGCCAGTGACAGCCCCGGGGCGACCAGCGGATTATCCCGACTGCCAAGGATCTGCATCGCTCCCCTGGCCCAGCGGGCCCGCTGGGCGGTGTACGCCTGAAGGGTCTGAGGCGCGATGCCGTAGGCGAGGGCCTCGCTGTGGAAGACTGTCTTCCAGCCCCGGGCGTGCAGGCGAATCGAGGTGTGTAGATCACCGGTCACTGTATCAGCGGCGACGCCGCCGATCGATTCGAGTGCCGCCCGGCGGAGGAGCGCCGGCCCGCCGGACCAGGTCACTGCATTCCAGCGGTTGCGACCCGGCTGGATGACGCGGTAGAAGAGCGCCTGGTCGTGCCAGGGCTTCATCGCGGCGGCATCCGCCTCGTGCTGGATCGAATCCAGATTGTAGTACTCCTCCGGAAGCTGGACGAGCGCAACCCGCGGATCGGTGAAATAGCCCAACGTTCGGTCGAGGAGATCAGGCTGGGGGACGGTATCGGCGTCCAGGACCAGGATGATCTCGCCGTCCGTGCGTGGGATGGCCGCGTTGATGTTGCCGATCTTTCCTCCGGTCGTATCGGAGCGTGTGAAGTAATGGCAGCCGAGCCGCGCGGCAAGCATCGCCACCGCCGGACGACGACCATCATCGAGGACATACGTCTCGTGGGGATAGCGGATCACTGTACAGCCGATCAGGGTTGCCTCGAGGACATCGAGATCCTCGTCATAGGTGGGCACGTAGAGGTCTACGGAGAGCCCGGGAGGGGCATCGACTGCCGGGGGCTGGCACACATCCCAGGCGACGAACATCTGGAGCAGAAAGCTGACCGCCCCCTGGATATCAGCGAGGAGCAGGATGAGCGAGAAGATCAGGACAGCAGCCCCCGCCGGGTTGAGTGTACTGGTCGCGCGCCACCACAGGTAAAAAACCAGATAGAGTGCAGCAGCGATCGCGATCGCGCGCGCGACCCGCGGTCGGAACAGGAGCGTCATCGTTCACCCGGTTGCCTGGCCGGAACAGCCAGCACTGCTCTCTGGCGCCGCACGGCGCCAGGTGCCACGGCCCAGCCTACGATCCAGGCAAGGTCCTGTCTACTGCCCGAAAGGGCTAGAAAGGGGCAGTCCATGTGGGCTATGGACGCGGTCGGCTCGGCGAACGATGGCCTCGTGCTGATCATCAGGCACCCGTTTGATCCGACCTGTCGAACAGCAGGAGCGTCCGGGCGGGGTACTCCGCCGCTCGGACGCTCCCGGTGCCCGGAAATCAGCTCAGCCCTGCCTGCCGAGAGCCTGCCGACCGGTTCAGAGAGGGGTCGGCGACACGGGCTTGATCTCGCGCTCGGCCGGTCGGGAGGCGGTGGATGGTCGTCCGCCGTTGGGGGCCGGGCTGGCCGCGGGCCGGGGCTCGGTCATGTGGATCTCGCCCTCCATGAAGGCACCCTCGTGGACGACCAGTGACTTCGTCGTCAGCCGCGCCCGGACGCGGCCGGTCGGCATGATCTCCAGGCGCTCGCGGCAGTTGACCTCACCCTGGAACTCCCCGGCCAGGACGACGAGGGCGGCATTGATCTTCGCATCGACCTGGGATCCCTCGGCTACATAGACCGTGTCGCGTGCCTCGATTTCACCGGAGAGCTGTCCCTCGACCCGCACGCTCCCCTCGATCTTCAATGAGCCCTGCCAGATTGAGCCGCTCGAGAGGACCGTCATTGGCTCGCCGGTCCCCGGTGCGGGGGACCGTGCCGCAGCGCCCGACTGTGGCGCCGCGGCTGCCGCAGTGGCCTGGCTCGCCAGACCGGCCGGGCTTGCTCCGCCCGTCTCGGTTCCGTTGGCTTCCGGCTCAGAGCGCACTGCGAAGCGCTCGGCCGGCTTCAGTGCCTGTCGCATCTGTTCGAACTCCTTGATGCTGTCTTTCTTGCCGAACATCCCTGTGCCAACCTCCTGGTCTTCTCGTTCCCACCGCGCCGCCGGCACGTCGGGTGTGAGACAGCCAGCGCCGCGCGGCCGCCGGCTTCTCCACACGCCTCTCGCGGATGCCGCCGCTCGCGAGATCCCCGCGCCGGTCGGGGAGCCATCCCGCGGGGATCAAGGCGGGTGATTCCCGCGGGGACCGCGGCTTCGGAAGGGAGGCGAGCCAGGCACCCCGCGCGGCCATGGGTGGAGGGCGGGAAGGCCAGCGCGCAATGACCGAGGGACGACTGCCGGCTCTCCCCGCCCCACCGTTCCTCCTTTGAACGGTCGGATCCGGGTAGTCACATCGGCATCCCGATCGGCTGCAAGACGCACCCGGGGCGGGCGCGGTCAGCAGGCCAGCCCGGGAGCCGATGGAGTGCTGGCGCGCTCTCCCGGGAGCGCGGCGGGAGCCGTAGGCTATCCGCCTTGAGCCTTGTACACCCCCGTCGCTGCCCGCAAGCCTAGCCGGTCCCACGCGAGGATGCAACCCGATTCGGCCGGACTCGACAGTCTCTTTATGTCAGCCCGTCCGGGCTAGACCGGATCACGCTGGTCAGGGCTGGGGAGCAGGAATGCGCACCACTGCGGGCGAGGGCAACCGCCCACGGCCTGCCCTCGCCCGTCGTAGAGCGCCCTCTAGGGGTTCAGGCTTTCCTGAGGCTTCTGTTTGCGCACGAGGACCTGGGTCGTTAACGCCATGATCGCCGCGCTGGTGCCCGTCTCCAGCGCAGTCTTGACGACCTGCAGGGGATCGACGATGCCGGCCTCCCAGGCGTTGACAAACTCGCCGTTGATGACGTCGAAGCACGTCCCCGGGGGCCGCTGCTTCAGTTCCTCGACGATCGGGTTCGGTTGGAAGCCGCCATTCCGGAGGAGCTGGCGCGTCGGCGCTTCAAGGGCGCGCAGGAAGATGGCCACGCCCATCTGCTCGTCGCCAGAGAGCTCCAGCCGCTGTACTGCCGGGATGCAGGCGAGGAGGGCCGCACCGCCGCCAGGGACCATCCCACTCTCGACGGCCAGACGGGTGGCCATGACCGCGTCCTCTGCCTGGAGCTTCTTCTCCTCGCGCTCGGTCTCGGTTGGTGCACCGATCTTGAGGATGGCCATGCCGCCGGAGAGCTTCCCCAGCCGCTCACGCATCTTGCCCCGCTCGTACTCATCGGTGACCGTAGGAAGTTCGGCCTTGATCTGGGCAATGCGCCGCCGGATCGCCGCGGGATCACCAAAGCCCTCAACAACGGTAAAGAAGTCGCGGTTGCACCAGACCCGCCGGGCACGCCCGAGGTGCTCGAAGGTCACGTTCTCGAACAGCTCGCCCGCATCCTCGCGGATCATCTGCCCGCCAGTGAAGATGGCGATATCTTCCAGGATCCGCAGGCGGCGGTCGCCGTAGCCGGGGGCCTTGACCGCGACGGTGGTGATGATGCCCTGCTGCTTGTTCGTGACCAGGGTTGCGAGGGCATCGCCGGAGATGTCGCCCGCGACCAGGAAGAGCTGGCGCTCGCCGTGCTGCAGGGCGAGGTTCAGCAGGGGGAGCACCTCCTCGGCCTTGCTGAGGAAGCGATCGGTCACGCACACCAGGGCGTTATCCAGCGACGCTTCCATGCGCTGGGGATCGGTGACCAGATAAGGCGACACCCAGCCGCGATCCCACTGGATTCCCTCGACATACTCCCGGTCGATCGTCGTGCCGTGGCCGTTCTCCACGATGACCACGCCGTCGCGCCCGATGATGTCGAAGATCTCACCGATCATGGCAGCAATCTTTGGATCCCGCGTGCACGCCGACGCGATGCGCAGGAGATCATCCGGCGACTCGACCGGTCGGGCCTGGCGATCGAGCTCCTCCAGCGCGACCGCCAGCGCACGCTCGATGCCCCGTTTGACGAACATCGGGTTCCCACCCGCCGCCACGTAGCGGATCGACTCATCGAGGATACTCTGGGCGATGACCACCCCGGTGGTCGAGCCGTCGCCCGTCTTGTCTCCGATCTTGCAGGCGAGCTGGCGGATGATCATCGCGCCCATGTCCTCGAAGGGATCGGGGAGCTGGAGGGTGCGGCGAGCGATCGTCGCGCCATCATCGAGGATCTCCGGAGGCTTGTTCGTTCCCACGATGGGCGCGATCGCCACCGTCCGCGCCCGCGGCCCGAGGGTCACGCGGATCAGGTGAGCCATGATATCGACGCCGCGGCGCAGCGCGGCACGCGCAGCATCATCAACCAGAACATACTGCTCGGGCATGAGCGTAGGTACCTCGTTTCACCGGCGCGAAGATATTTCGAAGGCAGGCAAAAGCATAACCGGTCATGTCCGATCGCGCAAGCAGACGAGGGAAAAGTTGGGAAGCGAGAACGCTGGCGGTTCCCGCTCCCCGGCTAGATCGCGAATGTGCGCGGCGCCGCCGGATCAGGCAGGCTGCGGCGGGTTGCGCAGCCGCTCGCGCCACTCCTCAAAGAGCAGGTAGGCAATCGCAACGGCGACTGCTACGAAGGGAAGGCTCAGCAGAACCACCAGTCCGATCAGGAGACGCTTGAGCATAGTTATTCCCTCTTTCGCAAGGCTTTCATATGGTGCCGCGGCGAGGTGCGGAACGATTCGGCGCCGGCCGGTATGATGCTGATCGAGCCGTCCGTCTCCAGAACGGCGAGCTTGACGCCAGCCAGCGAATCGATGCCGTGCTCGCGCATGGCCATGAACACGTCGTCCGGGTCGATGCCCTCGCGCTGTAAATTCGCCATGAGGAGCGTGCCCTGATTGACCAGCAGGGTAGGATGCCCCCGGAGCACCTGCTTGAAGACGAGCGAGCGCAGGCCGACCGCCGCGACGAGCCAATTGATGCCGATGAGCACAGCCGCGGCAACAAGTCCGCCGAGGAGTGACGTGTCGGGCCCGACCATGGCGTTCTGCACCGCGTTGGCGATGGTCAGAATGACCACGACGTCGAAGGTCGTCATCTGGCCGATCTCCCGCTTCCCCGCCAGGCGGAGGAGCGCCAGCAGGACCACATAGACGACCGCTGTGCGCAGGACGATGTTCCAGACCGGAACGGCCGGCACAAGAATCTCGCGCACCCCATTCCTCCCGGCCGTGCTCGACCGGTTTCCGACCGGATCATTATACGCGAAGTGAGCCCACCCGGGGGACCGCGGCCCGGCCGAGAGCGGCGTTCCACGGCGGCCGAGCCGGGGCCTGCTCGTCAGGCGAATGCCGAGAAACCGGTGATCTCTCTCCCGATCAGCAAGGCATTAGTATGGTCAGTCCCCTCGTAGGTGAAGACGGCCTCCAGGTCAGTCTGGTGCCGAATCACGTCGTGTTCGAGGAGGATGCCGTTCCCGCCCAGCAGATCGCGTGCGTCGGCGGCGATCTTCCGCGCCTTGGCCGCGTTGTTCATCTTGGCGAGGGAGGCCATGGCCGGCGTCAGCCGCCCCTCATCGCACAGGCGGCTCGCGCGCCAGCAGAGGAGCTGCATCGCGGTGATCTCGGCGAGCATGCGCACCAGCTTGTCCTGGACGAGCTGAAACGCGGCGATGGGGCGGCCGAACTGCTCGCGCGTCCGGGCATAGGCCAGGGCAGACTCGTAGCACGCGACAGCATGGCCGAGGGCGCCCCAGGCAACGCCAAGCCGGCCGTGCACGAGAATCTGAGCGGTATCCCGAAAGCTCCGGGCATTGACCAGGCGATTCTCGATCGGGATGCGGCAGTCGTCCAGGGTGATCTCGGCCTGCCAGACTGCACGCATCGCCCCCTTACCAGTGATAACCGCGGTCTGGAAGCCTGGCGTTCCCTTCTCGACCAGGAATCCCCCGATCTGCTCGTCCTCGTCGCGCGCCCAGACGACCGTCACATCGGCCACGCTGGCATTTCCGATCCATCGCTTGGCGCCGCGCAGGATGTAGTGATCGCCCTGGCGCCGTGCTCGGGTCTGGAGATGGGCGGCATCGGAACCTACCCACGGCTCGGTCAGGGCAAAGGCTCCGAGCTTCTCCCCGCGCGCCATAGGCGGAAGCCACCGCTGTCGCTGCTCCTCGGAGCCGCACTGGTAGATGGCCGCCATGGCCAGCCCGCTCTGAACGCCGAAGAGGGTATTGACCGACCCATCTCCCCGGCTGAGTTCGAGCGCAACGAGGCCGGTCGCTACGGTGCTGAGCCCAGGACACCCATAGCCCCGGATCGTGCCGCCGAGGACGCCGAGGCGGCCAAGCTCTGGCAGGAGCTCCAGCGGGGAATCGGCCCGCTCCCAGTAATCGTTGATCGTCGGGAGTACGCGCTCGATAACGAACTGCCGCACCCGCTGGCGCACCTCCCGCTCCTCGGGGGTCAGGAGATCATCCAGCTGGTAGAAGTCAACGCCTCGGTCCTCGATCATTTTCCCTTCTCCACGCGTCGCATCGGCCGGCCGTTCGGCGCCGGCCCTATTTTCCCCGCGGGCGTGAGACACCGGTCCCGCGCGGGCCGTCCATCCCTGTGAATCAGGCACTGTGAACCGGGCACTGCGAATCAGGCCGCCTCGGCGCTAATGCACGCGCCGGGGCATGCCTTCCCAGAATGGCGCCCGCAGGACCTCCTTCAGGATCTTGCCGGTGCCCCCCTTGGGGAGACTCTCCCGAAACTCGATCTGCTTCGGGACCTTGAATCCGGCCAGGTGCGCGCGGCAGTGGGCGATCAGCTCCTCGGCGGTCACCGTCTGTCCCGGCCGGGGGACGACGAAGGCGCGCGGCACCTCGCCCCACTGCGGATCTGGCACGGCTACCACCGCGCATTCGAATACCGCCGGATGATCTGCCAGGACGTTCTCGACCTCGATGGACGAGATATTCTCCCCTCCGCTGATGATAATGTCCTTCGCCCGGTCCACGATCGTTACGTACCCCTCGGCATCGCAGACCGCCAGATCACCGGTATGGAACCAGCCGTTCACAATGGCCCGGGCTGTCCCGTCCGGGTCGCGGAAGTAGCCCTCCATGACCACGTTCGACCGCACGATGATCTCCCCGACCGTCCGGTCGTCGTGGGGAACCTCCTGTCCATTCTCATCGACGACCCGGAGGTCAACCCCCGGAATCGGCAAGCCGGTCTTGGCCTGGCGCCGGATGCGAGCCGCCTGGTCCTCGGTCGCCGCGAGCACATCGGTGGGCTTGGCCAGGGTCAGGACCGGGCACGTCTCGGTAAGGCCGTAGCCGGAATAAGCACGGCAGCCGAGCCGCCGCTCCAGTGCCTCGATCAGCGCAGGCGAAGCGGGCGCTCCGCCCACAGCAATCTCCTGGAGGCTTGAGAGGTCATAGCGGTCCAGGTCGGGAAAGGCGAGCAGGGCAGTAAACATTGTCGGCACGCCCGCTGTGCGGGTGACGCGCTCCTCCTGGACGATCCGACAGAACTCAGCGGGCGTGAAGCGCCGGAGCATCACGTGGCGTCCTCCGACCATGGTCAGGTAGTGGGGAGCACCCCAGCCATTGACATGGAAGAGCGGGACGAGGTGCAGGAGCACATCCGAATCGCGGTAGCTAATGGCCAGCTGGGCGTAGAGGGCGTGCAGGTAGAGGCTGCGGTGGGTCAGGACCACGCCTTTAGGGCGTCCGGTGCTCCCGCTGGTGTAGAACAGCTCGGCCGGGGCGTTCTCATCGATCGGATCCTCCCGGCGCTCCGGCGACGCGCGGGCCAGGAGCGTCTCGTAGTCGTGGCCGTTGAACCAGGCCGGCCGCTCACCTTCCAGCAGAACCACCTGCCGGATGTGCTCGAGGCGCGATCGGAGTGCTTGATAGAGTGGGAGGAACTCCGGGGCAAGGAAAAGGGCGCACGCCTCGGCGTGATCGAGAATCGCGGCGATCTCCTCCGCGCTCAGCCGGACGTTGAGCGGCAGAAGGATCGCGCCAGCCGCTATGACACCGTAATACGCCTCGAGGAGTTGATGACAGTTAAAGGCCAGGAAGGCCACACGCTCGCCCGGCCCGATGCCGAGGCCGCGCACCGCATTGGCCAGACGGCTCACCCGCTCCCCAAAGGCACGGTAGGTGAAGCGCTTCTCACCGTCGACAACCCCCACGCGATCGCCAAACAGCCGAACCGCCCGGTGCTCGAACTCCAGCGGGGTCAGGGGTACGATCATCGTTCATCCCTCCCTCATCTGAACGATCCACATCTCGGGTCGCGCCGAGTGCCAGGCGCCGTCGGGCAGGCGGAATGCTGTACCCGCAAGCGGAGCCTCAGGGTGCCGTGGGGCTGAGCGTGCAATCTATTGTATCATTGTTTTATGTCCCACCGGACAGCAGGAGGAGCGGTCAGCTGATGGGCCGTCCGCCCACACGGGGAGAGCGCTTGCAGGGGAGCACCTGAAGGAGGTCTCCCGGTCTGCCGCGCCGGTCGGCCCTCCAGGAGGGGTGACTCCTGATCGGTGGGCGGACCGACTGCTTACACCACCCAGTACCAGTTCACAAAAAGTGCGGTTAATAGGCCGAGAAGGGCCGCGCTTCCTGATGCGACCAGCTCGAATACCCGCGGGTGGCGCAGATAGTATCCACCGACGATAAAGACCGGGAAGAGCACTGCCATGAAGCGTCCCAGGCTTTCCAGCTGGCTCGCCAGTGGAATTGCCGCTCCGAGGAACACGAAGACTGCATAGCCCGGTCCGAGGAGCCGCCACGTCGGGATGACCGCCGCCAGCCAGAGGATCGTCACCGCCAGGTTCAGGGCCAGAACGAGATCATAATCTCCGGGGACGAAGCGCGTCGGATCGAGGCGTCCGAGTCCTGAGGTAAAGATGTCGTAACGTCCCCACGCCAATAGAGATGCCTTTGCAAAGGCGAGAGGATCGCCAAATTGCACCAGGAGGTAGGCCATGTAGAGACTGCTTCCCAGGGGGACGAGGGCAAGAGAGAGAACATCCCTCTGGATCTGCCGCCAGCGAAAGCCCTTCTGCCGAAGGTACACCAGGGCGAGGGCCGGAGCAAGGGCAATACCGATGGAGCGGGTCAGCGCGCAGAATAATCCGACTGCACCGCTCTGCCACCACTTCTTCCGCTCGGCCAGCCAGAAGCTCAGAACCGCCAGGCAGAGGAACAGCGACTCTGTGTAGACGGCGGAGAAGAAGAAAGAGTAGGGAAAGGTGTTCAAGAGGATCAGGGCACGCCGTGCAACATCACGATTGAACATGCCCTGCACAAGCGCGTAAAAGAAGACCGATGCCGTCAGAAACGCGATGTGCGAGACAACGAGCCCGGCGAGGGGGAGGCTTCCGATCACCAGACCGACGATCCGAACGATGATCGGGAAGAGCGGAAAGAAGGCGACACTCCCGTTATGCGTCCGGGGGTCCATCCAGTAGCCATTCGCCGCGATCCCGAGGTACCAGCCGGCATCCCAGCGAAACCAGCCGTCAAGAAACGGGTTCCCCGGGAAGGGGCCGGGGCGACTTCCCGGGTGCAGGGGAAGAAGAAGCTGACTGATCCCTCCAAACAGCAGGAGGGCCGCACGGATGCCGCCCCAGATGAGCAGGGCCTCACCGATCTGTGCACAGCGAGGGGGTGCCTCGCCGGCCTTCCAGATCTGCCGTGTTTCTGCATACTGGTCCACGATCTTCCCCCATGCCGCTCTCAACATCCAGTGCCCTTGTTTCATGGGCACCTCCGGACAGTAACCATTCCGAGGGTCGCGTGATCGGACACAGTCGAAAGCGCCGTGAATGGCAGGCGCTGCATCGTCTCCAGGCGATACAGGCCAGCGATCAGCCGGTATACTCCCTCCCGCAGGTCCCCCGGCAGGACCAGGCGGTGCTGATCCCGAATGACGGTGCCCGGCTGGAGAAATGAGGTGGGGAATCGCCCTCCAGCCGGGTAGGAGTCCGACTGTGATGCGAGCTGTCCGGACGCATTGAGCATCTGGACAAAGACAGTGTAATCATATGCTGGGCGATGAAGGGCTTCCCAGAACAGCGTGACCTCCAGGGTCCCCCCTGCGCACGGGGAGCTCGGGTCGATCCCATAGCCCAGGAGGGAGAGGGAATCGCCAACCCGGTTGGCCTCGATCATCGTCTCGGGCTTCAGGGTCGACCGGGTTCCCAGGTCGCCCGGTGCCGCGACGATCAGCTTTCCCAGGTCGGTGCTGTCCACCGGTGTTCCATCAATCCGCTGCAGTGGCAGGCGTTCAAACGATGGGATCCTGAACACGAACAGCGACAGCGTATAGACGCCTGTTGGGAGGTGCGGGTCGAGGGCCATCTGGATATCGTGCTCATAATAGTGCCCCTGGAGAAGCTTCCGCGCTCCCGCTCCGAAGAGGGGGAGATCCGCCAGCTGCCAGAGGACCTTTCGTCCCTCGCCGACCTGCGTTCCCCGGTTATCCATCAACCGAATCGAGAGCAAGTAGCCGGTGTCGTCATTCTGACGGGCATACAGGTAGAGTGGAATCCGGATCACATCGCCCGGTCGATGGACCCGGGTGGGGAAGCCGTAACCCAGGAGCAGGATCGAGTCATCGATCTCCTGCAGGAGATCGCGCACCTCCCAGCCGGGCCCGAGGCTGAGCTGGCGCATGGCCACGTGGTACTCGGCGACAACCTCCAGAATCTGGCCCCCTCCGGGGATCGGCGGCGCGTTAGCCTGGACGGGATACCAGTTGGCCATGAGGGCAGTCAGCAGTGCCGTTCCAAGCGCTGAGAGGATCAGCCACAGCATCCTGATGACACCGTCCCGAAGGAGCTGTGCTCCTGCGACAAACAGGGGAAAGCAGAGCACGATCGTCTGGCCCAGGGTTGACGGCGCGGCCAGGAGCCCGAGGAGCGCTGTACTCGCGAGGAAGACTGCATACGGACGGCCGAGGAGATCATTGACATAGCGGACCAGGAGCAGGGACAGGATCCCGAGTGTCAGGTTGGCGGGTAGAAGGAGATCGCTCGAGCCGCGTCCGAACGACAACGCCGGCATTCGGGCCGCGACGGACAGGAGATCCGGTCCGCGCGCGCCGCTGATCATCAAAAAGCCGCTCTCGACCGGGAGGCCGGCGACCCGGTTGAGGAACAGCACCAGCAACAGCACGACGGCCGGCAGGAACGCAAGCGAGAGGACGATCGAGATCAGCTCGCGGCGGCGTGCGCTGCCGGACGCGGCAGGGATTGCTTCGGTCACCAGTGCGAGCCAGAGCGGCACTGCCAGGGGATAGGTCAGTGCGGCCAGGGTTGCGCAGACCGCAGCGCCCCATCTCCGCTGGCGTTCCAGGAAACAGAAGCATGCCAGCGTGAAGAGAACTGCTACTGCCTGGGCATATGCCGCTCCCAGGACGATGGAATATGGGAACATGAGCCAGATGCCCAGGGCGGGGAGCACGAGCGGCTGGTGGTGCTTGATGGTCAGGAGGCGGGAGAAGAGAATGACCGCCCCGATGAGACACGCGTTGGCCGCAAGAAGCGCGGCCACCGGCGGAGAGATGGCGAATCGCCCCAGGAGCGACACGAGGGCCGGGTAGAGTGGCAGTACCTGGGGCGATCGCTGGTGCGCAACCGGATCAGTCCAGTACCCGAGCCGGGATGCGGTGAGATAATCAATGGCATCCCAGCGGACCCACGGGTCGAGCACCGGATCGAGAATATAGCGCGCCCCGTCGGCCCGGCTCAGCGGAACAAGGATGAGGCTCATATAGCCGAGAACCAGCCAGATCAGTCGAATGCCCGCCACGAGCAGGACCGGCCCGGCGATGGGAGAGAGAAGACGGCCGGTCCGCCGGATGAGTTCGCGCCCGAACAGGACGCGATCTCGCGGCAATTGAGGCGACTGGAACACCGAATACATCCGCGCGGTCATGTCCTCCCTCTGCTGCAGAGGTCCTGACGAATACACTGACGCACGCAAAGCATGCCCGGTGAGCCGCTGGAAGCGCCCTGGCGCCGCCGCTGGCCGGCCGGGAAGATCAGGCAGTCTGCCCGTAACGCCGTGCGGTAAGATATGCCCATATGATCGCTTATTCCCCGAGCGCGCATTAAGCAGTCAGGTGGGACGAAGGTGCTCCGGAGCATTGACCATATCGTAATCCTGGTGCGAGATCTGACGCGGGCGGCGGCCGATTACGAGCGAGCCGGTTTCACGGTGACGCCCGGCGGCGAGCACGCGGACGGCACGACGCACAACGCGCTGATCCCCTTCGCGGACGGTACCTACTGCGAGCTGATCGCCTTTAAGGAGCCGGACCGCCCCGTTGTGCACAAGTGGTGGCCGCTCCTCGCTGCCGGCGGGGGGCTAATCGATTACGCCCTCGCCGCTGACGACCTCGCTGTCGAAGCTGCCCGGCTCCGTCAGGCTGGCCTGCCGATCGGCGAGCTGACCGAGGGCGGGCGGATGCGCCCCGACGGCGAACGCCTGCGCTGGCGCACGCTCCCGGTTGGGCGCGGCGCGGGGCGCCCATCCCTGCCCTTCCTCATCGAGGACCTGACCCCTCGCACGGGGCGGGTGCCCGGCGGCCCGGCGACCCGGCATGCCCTGGGAGCTCGGCGGCTCGCCGGTCTGACACTGGTGACCGCCGACATCGCCGGGGCGGCGCGCGCGATGGAGCACCTGCTTGGTCCGGATGCGCGCCAGGTGCCTGCTCGCCCTGCTGTCGAGGGAAAATCTTTCCTGTTCCGGATCGGCCTTCAGTGGCTCGAACTCCTGCAGCCGGCAGATCCGACGAGCGAGGCTGGCCTCTGGCTCCACGATCGGGGAGAAGGACCATATGAGGTCGTTCTGACCCGCGGCGATGCGGCCGGTCCGGGCGACGGACAGCTGATCGCAGGCAATCTTCACGGGGCGCGCATCCGCCTCGCCTGAGACGGTCGGTCTGGTGTCGCTCCGCCGGCATCGCCTCTCCTGAGCCGGGGGAATGGCGGCCAGCAGGGCTCAGGGAGACGCCGCGGGGCTCTGGGGTGCCCGCGCGTCCCGGCTGATCATCTGCGAGGTCAGATCGCGCACCTCCTGAAACGTACTGGTCCGACAGGAGTCGCGTGCCAGCAGGCACATCTGTGCGCTCAGGATGCCCGCCGCAAGCGGGGCGCGCGAGGTTCCCCGGCCCGTAACGATCTGCAGAAAGTCGTGCGCCAGCTCTCGATCGCCGCCGTGGTGTCCCTCGCCAGTCGACTCAAAGCGATGGCGCTCAACCCGGCCGGTGTGGTGGTGGATGACCACGATCTCGTCCTGATACCAGTCGAAGCGGATCGTGCCCCGGTAGCCGATCAGGGTTGCGCCCCGCGCCGCGGCGGCACGGCGGGCGTAGAAGTTCTGCGTATAGACAGCGTGCAGGCCGGACTCGTAGGCGATCAGAGCGCTGGCCGAGTCGTGGTTGCCGGTATCCACCGCAAAACTGCACTGCCAGTCGTTGGGCTCGACCGCGCTGGTCAATCCCTGAAGGTAAAAGAGATTGTACGGGCTCTCCGGGCATTCCTCCTGACGCGGGCAGTCCACACAGCGCAGGCCAGCCGGCATCTCTCCCCGGAACACCGTCTTCGACTCCATTGCGGCGATGCGCACCGGCCGCTGGCGGACGAGCGCGTTGATGTAGTCAAAGTCGTGGGTGGCCTTCTGGAGCCAGAGCCCGCCGGTCTCGGCGTCGTCGCGCATCCAGCCGTGGTAGTAGCCGCCCCCGTAGGGCACATTGTTCACCGCCTGGACGTGCTCGATCGTGCCAATGACCCCGGCATCGACGATCTCCCGTACCGCCTGGCACATCGCCGAGACCCGCAGAGGAAAAGATACAACGACCGGACTGCGCGAGCGATCTGCCGCCTCCTTGAGAGCGTAGAGCTGTTCCCAGCTTGTTGCGACCGGCTTCTCGAGGAAGAGCGGCAGGTCGCGTGCGAGCACCCGAATTGCGTAGGGCGCATGAAGGGAACAGCGCGTGCCGATGAGCACGCCGTCCAGCTTCTCCTGGTCGAGCATGTGGTCGACATCGTCATAGACCCGCGCCTCCGCCAGTCGATCCGGGAACTGCGCCCGCAGGGTCTCAGCACGCGGGTCCACCAGGGCGACGACCCGGGTATCGGCCCGAAACCGATCAATCGTCGCCAGAACGCTCTGCATGCGCCGTCCGTATCCGATGACACCGAGCCGAATCATCGCTACCCTCCTCGTTGGAGCCATTCTAGCGCACCGCTCGGGGAAGGTCACGGCTGATCGGCCGCGTATCCTGACCGTCCCGCCGGCTCATCAGTCCCGGTACAATGGGAGTGCGGGGCACAGTCTGCCGATCGCGAGCGCGGCCTGACCGGGGCATCCATCAGTCGGGGCTGCGCCGACAGACGCGCCGGGAGATGCTGGATGATTCGCGCACTCGTTTTCGATTTCGACGGCCTGATTCTCGATACTGAAGGACCGGACCTCCAGAGCTGGCAGGAGGTCTACACGGCGCTGGGCTGTACGCTGAGCTTCGAGCGCTGGGCGGCCGGGATCGGCACTCTGGATACCTTTGATCCCTATGCCGATCTGGAGGAGCAGCTCGGCCGTCCGCTGGATCGGGCGGCGATCCGGGAGTGGCGGAGGCAGCGCTTCACTGAGTTGATCGCGAGCCAGGACGCCCTGCCCGGGGTGCGGGAGTACATCGCCGACGCCCGGCGTCTCGGTCTGAAGCTGGGGATTGCGTCAAGCTCTCCCCGGAGCTGGGTCGCCGGCCACCTCGCGCGCCTCGGTCTGCTCGAGCCGTTTGACTGCCTCTGCTGTGCTGAGGACGTTCCGCGCGTCAAGCCGGATCCGGCGCTCTACCAGGCCGCCCTTACCACGCTCCAGATCACCAGCGGCGAGGCGATCGCCCTGGAAGACTCGCCGAACGGGGTTCTCGCCGCCAGGCGGGCGGGCATCTTCTGCGTTGCGGTTCCCAATGTCGTAACTGCCCGCCTCCCTCTCGACCACGCCGATCTTCTCGTCTCGTCGCTGGCCGATCTGCCCCTGGAGCAGCTTCTCGAGCGGGTCGCGTGACTTTTTCTGCCATTGCGTGTCCAGGCCTGCGGGATGCGGCCTGCCGACCGGCAGAAGACCGGTGCCCGGTGGGGCTCCCGGCGGCCAGTTTCCTGCGGCGGTCGGGGAGGCATTCGCGCCGTGATGGTCCCGGCCGGGCATGCGGTGGCCTGGATCAAAGAGGATGACGATGCCCACCTCATCCGGTCCGGAGCGCTCCTGGGCGACCCTCCGCGCCTCCTGGCTTGTCTTTGAGGACGAGGCGGTACTGGCCCTGAACAAGCCCGCCGGCATCCCAGTCATCGGCGAGCGCGGCGGCATCAACCTCCTGGCACTCGCCCGCGGTGGGGGCGAGATCCTGCGGCCGGTCCACCGGATCGACCGCATTACCTCGGGTCTGGTGCTTTTCGCGAAGGAGCCGCGGGCGCACGCGAGCTTGAGCCGTCAGCTTGCCCGGCGCCTGCTGGGGCGCACGTACCTCGCGATTGTCCGGTCCGGTGGGCTTCCTGCGCGGGGAGCCATTGACCTGCCGCTGACCGCCGGCCGCAAAGGACGGGTGCGGGTGGCCGCGCCGCGGGCCAGCATCGCCTTCGATGCAGCCCACCAGCGCTGGTCGGTCGCCTCCGCGGAGATCCTCGCGGGCCGGCGGATCTACCCGTCGCTGACCCTCTTTGCGCGCGTGTGGGAGAGCGCCGAGCATACCCTCGTGGTCGTCCGGCCGATCACCGGGCGGCGGCACCAGATCCGCGTCCACTTTGCCTGGATCGGGTATCCGGTTGAGGGTGATCCCCTTTTCCCGTCCGGGATGCGCCGCCCGCCACGCGGACGTGCCTCCACTCCTGGCGCCTGGCGTTCGATGCGGAGTGGAGAAATGGCGAGCGCATCACAATCGAGGCGGCACCAGGTGAGGACTTCTGGGAACCGCTACACGGCGGTCTCCCCCTCTCTCAGCGGCCAGCTGTCCTGGAACGGGCACACCGTGCGGCTGAGGAACTCGCCGAGCTTTAGGAGTGCTGGTGGATCGTGTCTCTCACACGGCAGGCCTGCGGCACGCCGGGATGATGCCGAGCGGCTGGGCCTGGCCGGGTTCAGGCGGGGCTACCGGACTGAGAGGGAGGGGAGTTTCCGCCATCGCGTCGTCGGCTCGCCAGCAGGGCGCGAAGCTCATCGAGCGGAGCGACCAGCCCGGAGTCCGGACGAACGACATCGATCTCGTCCAGGTACAGCCGCCCGCCGCACCGCCCACAGCGTGGCGCGGCCCCGGGGCGGAGGCGCGGTCCAGGACCGGCCAGGGGAGATAGCACCCGAATCTTCACGCCGCGCGCGTCGCGATCGCCCTCGACGCGTGCGGCAGCGTAACCGCAGTTGTAGCAGTGGAGCTCGCCGCGAATCACAATCGGTGTCACGTCCTTCATCCCTGCTCCCGCGCCGGCCAGGGCGCGGCCCGTCCCGGCGGTCAGCACCGGACGATGGGCGCCGCGCTAGTGGTCCGACATCTGGCCTCACACTTATGATCGCTCGACGGGCGAGGCGTCTATATCCACCAGAGGAGCTACCGTAGATCGCCCGTTGGTACCAGTCTCCCACACCGTGCCGGTCGACTGCTGTCACTCCTGATACAGAGCGAGTTCAAGCTCGCTCTCGAGGAGCGGCTCCGCCTGCTCGCGGAGAAACCGCTCGGCCAGTGAGGCACGCCAGGCCTCCCAGGCGGCCCGGTTGCTCCAGTGCTCGTGGATGTAGACCTCCTGCGGATCAGCGACATTGATTGCGCAACCGCCGGTGATCCACCCCGGTTCCTGGTGAAGCTCGAGCGATTGGTAGAAGCGGCGGCAGATCTCGCGCGCCGCATCCGGGCTCCGGGCCCGCCCGCGAAGGATCGAGATGAACATCTCCCCCCTCGGAGCACATCGGCCTTCAACCGGGCATACCCCATGCCATCCCCGCTCTTTGAGCAGAGAAGACGAGGCCGCCAGAGCGGCTGGAACCCTGGCGGCCCACATCGAGGGGGATGGTATTCAGCATGGTGACGGAAAGGCGGTCTTCCTTGACCGCGCCGATCGTCATTGACCGGCGAGACCGGTCACCGCTGATGAGCATGCCACGTGGGGCATGAATGGCGTGTGAATCAGCAGGGCGTTCTCATGAACAACCCATGAGCAAAGCGCGGATGCCGTCAGCCCGCGTCGGTGGAAGGTCTGTCTGGGCCGGTCGCTGCCGCGCGCTGGCCGAGGTAGGCCTCGCGGATCGCTGGATTGGCGAGGAGCGCGCGGGCATCGCCCTCGAGGATCAGGACGCCAGTCTGGAGGACGTAGCCGCGGGCGGCGATCGAGAGGGCCAGGGTCGCGTTCTGCTCGACCATGAAGACGCTCACCCCCTGGCGGTTGATCTGGACAATCAGATCCAGGACGCGCTCGACGATGATCGGAGCCAGCCCCATCGTCGGCTCGTCCATACAGATCAGGCGCGGGCGACTCATAAGCGCGCGCGCCATCGCAAGCATCTGCTGTTCCCCGCCGCTCAGCGTGCCGGCCAGCTGGCGGCGGCGCTCGGCGAGGCGGGGGAAGAGTTCATACACCCGCTGGAGATCCTGGCGGATTCCCTGCTGATCATTCCGCAGGTAGGCCCCCATGCGGAGGTTCTCCTCGATCGTCATCGCCGGGAAGATGCGGCGTGCCTCCGGTACTGAAGCCAGACCCCGGCGAATGCGCGCGGCGGTGGGCTGATCGGTTACGTCCTCACCGTCGATCCGCACCCGGCCGCGCCGCGGCCGCAACAGACCGAGGATAACCTTCATGGTCGTTGACTTGCCGGAGGCGTTGCCGCCGAGCAGACAGACGATCTCGCCCGGCTCGACCCGGAGAGAGACGTTCGCCAGCGCCTGGACCGGTCCATAGAAGGCATCAATGTTCTCCAGCGCCAGGAGCGGGCGCGTGACTATCGACTGATCCATGGCGGCACTTCAATGCCGGTTGCGGCACGGCGGCGGCCGAGATAGGCCTCGATTACCCGCTCGTCATTCTGGATCGCAGATGGCGGTCCCTCAGCGATCGCCTTGCCGTAGTCGAGAACGATCACCCGATCGGAGAGGGTCATAACCAGATCCAGCTTGTGCTCGATCAGCAGCATGGTGTAGCCCTCCGCGCGCAGAGCCGCGAGCTGGTCGAGCACCTCCGCCGTCTCGGTCGGGTTCATCCCGGCCGTTGGCTCGTCCAGCAAGAGCAGGAGCGGATGCATCGCCAGCGCCCGGGCGATCTCAGTCCGGCGGCGATTCGCATAGGACAGGGAGTAGGCCAGGTGATCCTGACGCGGCAGGAGGCGTTCTCCAAAGCGCGCGAGCTGCTGCCGCATCTCCTGCTCGAGCCGCGCCTCTTCCTCGCGCACCGCCCGCGGCCGTGCCAGCGCGACCGCTGTCTCGGCGAGGAGGGATACCCAGTGCACGATCGGCCGATGCCGAAGGCCGGGGAACGGGCGCGCCGCCCGGAGATGCCGGTGCATCCCGACCAGCACGTTCTCTCGAACGGTCATATTGCCGAAGACGCGCCCGTTCTGAAAGGTGCGCGCGATTCCCAGCTCGGCGACGCGGTCCGGCGAGAGGCCGTCAATCCGGCGACCGTCGAAGAGGATCTCCCCCGCGTCCGGACGGAGCAGACCGCTGATGAGGTTGAAAACTGTGGTCTTGCCGGAGCCGTTCGGCCCGATGATGCTCACTGTCTCGCGCGGCCAAACCTCGAAGGAGAGGCCGTCGACGGCGCGGATTCCGCCAAAGGACTTGACCACGTCGCGAACCCGGAGCACGGGTGTCTGGCTCGTGCTCATTGGCTTCCCAGGAGCCCCTGTGGGCGAAAGCGAACAAGCAGGAGGAGCAGCAGACCGTAGCCGAGCATCCGCGCGTCGTGGAGGGGGCGGAAGAGCTCCGGACCGCCGACCAGGATGGCCGCGCCCGCAAGAGCGCCGAGCACGTTCGACATGCCGCCCAGGACGACGATTGTCAGCGCGAGGATCGAGATCGTCACATCGAAAATATCCGGGCTGATGAAGGTATACAGGTGGGCAAGCAGACTGCCTCCCAACCCGGCCATGAATGCGCCCAGAGCGAACGCGAGCGACTTGTAACTCGCGAGATGAACCCCGAACGACTGGGCGGCGATCTCGTCCTCCCGGATGGCACGCCAGGCGCGGCCCAGGTGAGAACGCTGGAGCCCGGCGGTGAGCCCGGCGCACCCCAGGAGCACCGCCAGCGCCAGCAGGTAGAAATCGCGCGGCGCAACGACCGGGTAACCGAAGAGCACCGGCGGCGGGATATTGGTCACGCCCATCGGTCCATGGGTCAAGCCCTCGGCATTGAGAAGGACCGACGTGACCATTGCCCCGATGCCGAGGGTCACGATCGCCACGTAATGACCGCGCAGGCTCAGCGCGGGCGCCACGATCACCGCGCCAATGATCGCCGCAAGCAGGCCGGCCGCGGGTAGTGCCAGCCAGAACGACCAGGCGTGCTCCTTGGTCAGGAGCGCCGAGGCATAGGCGCCAATAGCGAAGAGACCGGCCTGACCGAGTGAGATCTGCCCGGCTGTGCCGGCCAGCAGGGTCAGTGACAGGGCCAGGATCGCGAAGACCGCCACCAGCGCCGCGATCTGCAGGATGTAGTCGCTTGCCGCGAGCGGCAGGGCCAGCAGGACCAGGACGAGCAGGGCGATCTGCCAGCGCGCGAATCGGATTGCCGATCCACCGCCGAAGAAGGTGCCGGTGAGCGGCTCGCGGAACGCCACGCCCGCCGAGCCCAGCAGACCATTCGGGCGGAGCCAGAGCACGCCGACCAGTACGGCGAAGGCAATCAACTGGCGGGTGCTTCCCCCGAGGTAGGTCACGCCCAGGCTTTCGCCCACGCCGAGCAGGAGGCCGCCGATCACCGCCCCCGGCAGACTGCCGAGCCCGCCCAGCGTCGCTGCAGCGAATCCCTCCAGACCCGCGTTGAAACCGATCGTCGGGTTCACGTTCCCGTAGTACATCCCGACCAGCACACCGCCGATTCCGGCCAAGGCAGAGGCGATCGCGAACGACAGCCCCTGGATCGTTCCAACATTCACCCCCATCTGCTGGGCTGCATCGCGGTCCTGGGCAGTGGCCCGGATGGCCAGGCCGAGGCGCGTGTACCTCAGGAAGGCCCACAGCGCAGCGACACTGACAACGCTGACTGCGAGGATGCTCAGGTCGAGGATGCCGAAGCGCAGGCCGCCGACCCGGAAATTGCTGGTCGGCAGGAGGGTAGGGAAGTGGCGCGTTTCCGGTGAGAAGATCAGCTGGGACGAGTAGTCCAGGATAAGCGAGACTGCCACGGTCGAGAGAAGCGGCGCGATGGGCGGAGCGGCGGCGAGAGGACGAACGGCCAGGCGCTCGATAGCGAGGCCGAGCACCGCGGTGAGGATGATCACTGCGGCAAGGGCGGCCCAGAGCGGCCACCCGAGCGCGGTCAGAATCCACCAGCCGAGCATGGCGCCCACGGCGAACACCGAACCGTGGGCGAAGTTCACCAGATCGGCGACCCCGAAGATAAGCGAGAGGCCGATCGCAATCAGGGCGTAGGTATTGCCGTTGATGAGGCCGCTGACGAGGGCGTCAAGCACCAGAGCACTCCCGGCCGGTCCTGATGGGGCCGATCATTCTGTGCCGCAGAGCGCGCGACCGGCCGGAACGGCGATCAGGCGACTGCCGGCTCCCCACTTCAGTCAGCATACCGTGCGAATGCGACATCCTTCACCTGGATCAGGGTTTTCCGGAGATTCTCTCCCCATCATTCGGCGCTGAGACGGAATGGGCCGACGATGATGCGAAAGATGCTGGTCCCGGTCGCCAGCGCCTCCCGGATCATCCTGCGGGATCAGCCGCCACCCATCGGGAAGGGAACGAACTGGCCATTCTTGACCTGGATCGGGACGGCCTTGGCGTTCTCAACGCGTCGGTCCGGCCCGAACTTGAACGGCCCGTAAATAACGCTCGGGATGTTCGTGCCGGTCGCCATGGCTTTCTGGATCGCGACCCGATCAAAGCCCCCCTTTTCGGTGGCCCAGGTAATGATCTTCACCGCATCATAGGCGAGGGCGGCGAACTGGTCCGGCGTCTCATTGTACTTCTGGCGATAGCGCTTGACGAAATCCTGGACCTCCGGCCGGGGGTTGTCTGGGAAGAAGACCGTTGTCATCACCACGCCGTTCACTGCGTCCCCACCCAGCTTGAGGAACTGCGGCGAGTAGCAGGCGCCGTTGGCAATCACCTTCGCATCGATGCCCAGAGCTCGCGCCTGCTGCATAATCAGGGCACCGTCGGTGTAGTAGGAGATCAGTGCGAGCACCTCGGGCCCGGCATCCCGCACCTTGCTGAGAATTGGCTTGAAGTCCTTCTCCGTCTCGAGATAGCTCTCGACCGCGACGACCTCCCCTCCCAGCGACTTGAGCGTATCGACGTAGATCTGCTGGGTCACCTTTCCCCAGTCGGTATTCCGGTAAAGGACCGCCTGCTTTCTCCCCAGCGCCTGGAAGCCCGTCCGTGCCAGGAAGGCGGCATCCTGCTGCTGGGTGAGAACGATGCTGAACATGAACTCGCCGCCCTTGGTGAAATCGGGGTGGGAGTTGGTGAAGCCAAACTGGACCATCTTCGCCCGCTCGTAGATCGGCGAGGCTGCCATTGAGGCCGGACTGGCAAAGTCTCCCAGCTCGGCCAGAATGCGCGGGTCCTCGACGAACTTCTGGGCCACCGGCACCGCCTGCTTTGGATCCGACTGGGTATCCTCGTAGTCCAGCTCGACCTTCCGTCCCTTGACGCCGCCGTTCCCGTTGATCTCCTCGAGGGCCATTGTCATGGCCTGCTTCCAGATGCGGCCGTATTCCGCGTTATTCCCGCTGAAGGGCCCGGAGACACCGTACCAGACCGCTTCGCCGGTTGCTGCCGTCGTCGGACGTGCCGCAGCGGTGGGCGTCGCCGCCGCGGCCGCGGTCGGGGTCGTCCCACCCGCTGCGGCGGCGGTCGGGGCGGGGGTCGGGC
>JADGGD010000101.1 GCA_019690095.1 Chloroflexota bacterium | reverse complement strand
GGCCAGGGGATATCCCCCGGCCGTCTCGCTTCTCTCGACGAGAACAAGGAAATGGATTCTCAGCCAAAGGGCCAGCGGCGGCGCGGGGCATGGGCAGGAGCTACTGTCTCAGCCGATTCCGACGATGCGCGCCGCGCTTCGATTTCCTCGCGCAGTGCCTCCAGCTCCCGCTCTAATCGCTCGATCCGCTCGATCCACGGGCGTGCGGCCTGCTCAAGAATCGCGTAGACAAATCGCTCGGCCGCCTCGCGTTCCTCGGCACTCACTGATCCGTCGCCCCGCCGGGATTCCCCGGTCTCACGGGTTGGGGCCGGGAGAAGCCCCTCTTCCTGCAGGCGACGGCGCGCCGCGGCGTAGGTGACATCCCCGCTTGCCAGGATCTCCCGTACGCGCCGAAGCACTCGCTGATCGCGCACTGAGAACTCGCGCGGACGGCCGTCACCTCCCCGCGCCTCCGGTGACAGCCCGTCTGCAAACTCCTGCGTCCACCGCCGCAGTGTCGGTACCGGAACACCCAGGCTCCGCGCCAGCGCGCCAATCCTCATCGCCGTCCCCGGTCACCTGACCCCCACGCGGCCGCCCCTGGTGATCAGATCCCCACAGCCGACCAGGTCCGCCGTCCGGAGCGGCCACGGGACCATGCTTTTCGCCATACGCGGCGGGGGCGCACGCCCCCGATCATTCTGGCTTGAGGCGATTGACCTCAGCCCGTGCGGCCTCCGGATCCTCGTACCACAGCGCGTTGATGCGCTTGTAGGGTTCCATCTCCGCGGGAACGGCATCCTCTGGATAGATCGCGTTCACCGGGCAAGCAGGCTCGCACGCCCCACAGTCAATGCACTCTTCAGGGTTGATGTAGAGCATGCGGTCGACGCCGTCTTCAAAGTGGATGCAGTCGACCGGGCAGACGTCGACACAGGATTGATCCATCGTGCCAATGCACGGTTCGGTGATAACGTAGGTCACTCGGGTCTCCTTAACAGCGTTTGCCTCGGCTTTACCACGGTCAGTATGGCCCGGTCCGCAAACCTACCAGTGCCTCCTGGCCCGGTCGCACGAGCCACGACCGCTCAGATCGTGCTTTCACGCCAGGCATTGTACCATCTTCACGGACCGTTTCAAGGGACTGACCGGAAGCAAAGGCACCCCGGTTCCTCCAATAAAAAATGCGTTCCCCGGGGTTGCGGGGAACGCAGGTGGTGGGGAAGTGGACCTGACGGCCGGAAAGAAAGCACTCGCAGGACCGACTGCTACCACGAAGGAGAGGTACAGCAGTCACGCCGCCCCACGTGGCCTTTCGACAATCCTCGGCCGTCGCACGCCGTGTGCAGCGACATGACCCACTGTAAACAGCATGCCATGAACGGCGAATGAACAAGAGCCTCTCTTGCTTGAACAATCCATGAACCTATCACGAGCTCGGCCGAGGGCCGCGGAACCGGTAGCCCGCCCGCGGCTCGGTCAGAATGTACTCGGGGTCGGAAGGGTCGCGCTCGATCTTTCGCCGCAGTCGCCGGATGAAGACCCGCAGGTAATCCAGCTCATTCCGATACTCGGGGCCCCAGACGCGCTGGAGAAGAACCGCATGCGGCATAAGCTTCCCCGGATTGCTCGCAAGCTGTTCCAGGAGACCATACTCGGTGGGCGTCAGCCGGATCTCGTGCCCCTCAACCGCCACGAGGCGGCGGCCGAAATCGATGCGCAGCCAGTCATCTTCCAGCACGAGCGAGGGGGTGTTCGCCTGGCGTGCCCGCCGCAGCAAGGCGCGGAGACGGGCCAGCAGCTCATCACGACTGAAAGGCTTGGTCAGATAATCATCAGCACCGATATCGAGCGCCCGAACCTTATCCTCATCGGCGTGCCGACCGCTCAAAACCAGGATCGGGACCATGGACTGCTGACGAATCCGCTGGCAAACACTGAACCCGTCCAGTCCACTCATCACAAGATCCAGGATGATCAGATCCGGGGACCACTCCCCAACGAGCTGAATCGCCTCCTGACCACTGCGGGCTCCACGCGTCTCGTACGTTTTGCCGAGAATCCCACGCACGAGCGTAATAAGCGCCGGGTCATCATCCACCACGAGGACCCGTGTCTTATACATGACACCCCTCGCCGCGTGATCCCCATACCGCCGTGGACGCGGTTGGGTAAGGAGATCCGAGGAAAAACCGGCGCGACATCCGGTGGTTGGCCGGACACGCTATCCTACCACCGGCCAACTCCGGGGCGACCTGGCGACCGATCCTTCTCGCCACACCATCATCGGCCGGCCATCCGCTGGCTAGCTACCTCGTGTGACGCGAAGAATCCTCAACCAGCTGCCCCTCACGCTCGCACCGGTTGCGCGTGGCCGCTCCACCCGCCGGAGAACGGGCGCCGCTTGCCGAGGTAGGTTACGCCGCCGCCCGCCGCGCAGCCTTGAGCATGCGCTTCCGCTGTGCACGCTGGATCTTCGCGCGAAGCTTCTGGCTCTTGCTGATAAAGCTCTGATGCCGCTTGTAGTCGCTAATAATCCCGTGCTTCGCGACCGCGGACCGGAAGCGCTTGAGGAGTGACTCGAATGTCTCGCCCTGCCGCAAGGTCACCTGCATCGATGCGATCACCACCTTTACTTAGCTACCGTTACTACCGCCAATCGCCGGGCGGCACACGTAGAACCGCCCGGCGATCTTGTATGTCTGATTCTACCCAGCGTATTGACTGTTGTCAATCAGCCAGGCGGCCAGGACAGCCACGTTTTCTTTTCGGATCGGCCGATCCTGGATCAGCAGCACCGGCCTGAATGGCCCAGACTCGTGATAGAGAAACTGGCGCGTGCCGCATCTGGCGATGCGGCACAGACCCGACCGCGCGGCAGATCACGTCAAGACTCTCCGCGACAAGCCTTTCCGCACGCGCAGCAGGGCCCTCCGGGAGAGAGGCTCTGCCGCACCTGCGGTTGCATCTGTCGCCGCGCCAATCCGCGGAAAATTCCCCAACGCCTGGCGAGCGTGCTATACTCGGCCCACGACCGGTGCCGGTCGAGAGGATAGCTTCTCAGCACACCGCGCACCCGGCTCTTGCTTCGATCGCGACCGTCACGAGGAGCACCGTGCTGATCAACCCCAGGGCGGCCAGCGCGGGGATCGCCGCAAGCATTGTGATTATTGCCCTGATCACCGTCCTGGTTTCCTTCCCCTTCGACCAGCTCCTGGCTGCCCAGCCGTCTCCCGCTCCCCGCCGGACGATCCCTTTTACCGATGTGAATCCCTTCGGGGCCGATTTCCTGCTGGATACCGAGGCCGAGGAGTGGAAGATCGACAAGACCCTGGAGATGGCTCATGAAGCGGGGATCGGCTGGGTCAAGCAGCAGTTTCCCTGGGAGGATCTCCAGCTTGCGCCTGGCCCGGACGGCTACTGGGACAGCCGCTTGAACGAGAGCACGTGGACCAAGTACGACCGGATCGTTAATCTTGCCGCCAAGTACGGCCTTCAGGTCATCGCCCGGCTGGACCGCCCGCCGGCCTGGACCCGAAGCGATAATCGGCGCCCGGAGCGCCCGCCCGATGATTTCTCTCTGTACGGCAACTTCGTCTACGATGTGGTCAGCCACTTCAAGGGGCGAATCCATTACTACCAGATCTGGAACGAACCCAACATCTACCCGGAATGGGGGGATCAGCCGCCCGATCCAGTCGCGTATACCCGCCTCCTGCAAATCGCCTACACGCGCGCCAAGCAGGCCGATCCCAACGTGGTGATCCTGAGCGCGCCGCTTGCCCAGACCCTCGAGAACTCGTCGCGCAATATGTCCGACCTTGAATTCCTCCGGCGGATGTACCAGGCAGGCGCCGGCCCCTACTTTGACATCCTCTTCGCGAACGCCTACGGCTTCGGGCTTCCCCCGGAGGATCCCGCGGCTCCCAACCGCCTGAACTTCCAGCGCGTGACCCTCCTGCGCCAGATTATGGTCCAGTACGGCGATGCCAACAAGCCGATCTGGTTCAATGAGTTCGGCTGGAACGCCGCGCCCGCCTCCTTCCGACCGGACCAGCTTCCCTGGGGACGGGTCACCGAGCAGGAGCAGGCCCAGTATACCGTTGACGCGATTCGCTACGCCCGAACCCACTGGCCCTGGGCCGGCGTCTTCAACATCTGGTACTTCCGCCAGTCTGGCAATATCCCGAGTATGACCCAGGACACCGCGGCTTACTACTTCCGCATGGTCGATGTCGGCTTCACCCCCCGTCCGCTATACAACGCGGTCAAGCAGGCCACCCAGGGCATTGATATCGCTGGCATCGGTCGGTACGCCGTCACCAATCCGGCCGCCCACTTCGCTGGTCAGTGGCAGCAGGTCCTGCGGCCTTCCCTTCCCGAGGGGGTGATCGAAGCCTCCACAAACCCGGGCGATAGCCTGACAATCACCTTCCAGGGCGGCGGGCTCAGCCTGAGTGTCCAGCGTGCGCCCAACGCGGGCGATATCTACCTGACAATCGACGGGCGCGAGGCGAACGCCGTGCGCGACCACTTCCAGGGACGCTCGGTCATTAATCTCAGCGCCTCGAACAGCCAGGAGGCGCCGATCTGGATTCCGGTGGCCGATGGCCTGCCGCAAGGACAGCACGTCTTGCGGCTTGTTGTCGGGCCGGCCACCGGCCCGGAACGCGGACCGGTCCAGATCGTCGGATTCGAGGTCCGGCCGGTCGATGCGTCCGCGGCCGTGCGGCGGAGCGCCGTGCTCCTGGCAATCGCCCTCGCCGCCGCGCTGGGCGTTCTCGCTCTCGGGTATCTCTGGCCGAGGCGCCCATGAGCACACGCGAGGGAGCCGCCGAGTTCGCCCGCACCGGGCGCCGCCTGGTGCCGTTGAGCTGGCTGGCAGTTCTGGCCAGCACTATCCTGGTGCTGTTTGCCCCCCTGCCCATCGCGGCAGCCGGCGCGGCCGCCTACATTATTGCCAGTGTGCGGTCGCCTCTGCCGGGCCTGTGTCTGATCGTGATCAGCCTGCCGTTCTATCTCCTCGGCCGCCCGATCGGCCATCTCACCTTCTCCCCCACCGAGATTCTGATCCTGCTGTCCTGCCTGGCCTGGCTCATCCGGACGATCGGATACGGCATCACCCTCCTCGGCCGTGCCGTACCGCGCTCCGCCGCACCGGCCGCGCACGGCTCGCCCTCTGATCCAGACGCGCACGGTCCGAGGGCTTCCGCCACCACGCGCACACTGTGGATTCACTGTCTCCGTTCCTGGCTCGGGGATCCTCTGGTCGCTGCCCTGGTCGGACTGACCGTCATCGCCGGGCTCATCAGTCTGACCGCCAGCATCGCACTCCACGAGAGCCTGCGGTCATTTCGGACGATCATCCTGGAGCCGGCGGCATTCTATGTCCTGGCGGTCACCGGTGCTCGCCGACGCCGGGACGGGCTGGTCCTGGCGCTTGCTCTCGTGACAGCGGGCGTACTCATTTCCCTGGTCGGGTTGTGGCAGTACGTGGCCGATCAGAACATCATTACCGCCGAAGCCGGCCTGCGGCGCATCCGCGGCTTCTACGGCTCGCCGAATAACCTGGGATTATTCCTGGGACGGGCCATCCCGCTGGCCGTATCTCTGGCCCTCTGGTGGCGGGCGGGGCGGCCCATCCTCGCCGCGGCGGGTGTGATCATGCTTGCCGCCCTCATTCTCACCTTCTCGGCCGGCGCCTGGATTGCAGTCCTGGTCAGCCTCCTCGTCGTGGCCTGGCTCCGCGGCCCTCGCATCCGCCGTTTCGCCGTCGCGATCGCGGCGGGCGTCATCCTGATCGGCACCGTCGCCGCCACCCGGGTACCCCGGCTCGGCTCCCACCTCGACGTGAACGCGGGGACAAGCCTCGAGCGGCTCCTGGTCTGGCAGTCTGCACTTCACATGCTCCGCGACCATCCACTCCGCGGGATCGGTCTGGATAACTTCCTGTATTACTATCGGCACGGCTACCGCCTTCCGGCGGCCTGGCGGGAGCCCGATCTCTCGCACCCACACAACCTCATCCTGGACTTCTGGTTGAGCCTGGGGCTCCCCGGCCCGATTCTCCTGGCGCTCCTGCTCGGGCGCTTCGCCGCGCTGATCGCATCGGCATGGCGGCGCGCGAGCACACTCGATCGCGGCATCTATGCCGGCGCCCTCGGCGCCGTGATTGATACAGTCGTGCACGGGATGATCGACAACTCATTCTTCCTCGTCGACCTGTCCGTGCTATTCTGGCTTCTCTTTGCTATAGTTACGGTACGGGAACGGGACCAGGGGCGAGCGGGTTCGCTTGCGGCGTCACAGACGCGCGATCGCGGGCAGATGGTCAGCGAATCCGGCGGACAGCGGGCAAGCGGGCCATGAGCAGCGAGCGGGCACAGCGGGCAGCCGTCTGGCCCCCCCGGCTCCTCTGCTTCCCCCTCCCGTGCGTCGGGCGGTTGCATGCCTGGCCCGACGGTCCGCGACGCTAGCTGGAGAATGCATCGGTGAGAATACTGGTCGCAGGTGGAGCGGGCTTCATCGGCTCCCACCTCTGTGACGCCCTCCTCGACCGCGGTGCCGAGGTGATCTGTATTGACAACCTGATCACCGGCCAGGCTGAGAACATCGCCCATCTCCGCGCGCACCCGCGATTTCAGTTCGTCCAGGCGGACATCTGCAGTTCTCTGCCGATCACCGGTCCTCTCGACCGCATCTATCACCTCGCCAGTCCGGCCAGCCCGCCGGGTTACCTGCGCCGACCGCTGGAAACGGCCCTCGTCAACAGCCTCGGCACGTACCGTCTGCTCGAGCTCGCCCGGGCCACCGGCGCGCGGTTTCTCCTGGCCTCGACGTCCGAGGCATACGGCGATCCCCTGGTGCATCCCCAGCCCGAGGATTACTGGGGGAATGTCAATCCAATCGGGGTGCGCAGCTGCTACGACGAGGGCAAGCGGTTCGCCGAGGCGCTGACCATGGTCTACGTTCGGGAATACGGCGTTGACGCCCGCATCGTACGGATCTTCAACTGCTACGGACCCCGCTCGGACCCGAACGACGGCCGCCTCATCCCCAACTTCGTCACCCAGGCGCTGACCGGCCAGCCGCTCACGGTATACGGCGAGGGAACCCAGACGCGGAGCCTCTGCTACGTGAGCGACCTCGTTGACGGGCTCGTCCGAGCCATCGAGACACCGGGAACGACCGGGCGCGTCTACAACCTCGGCAACCCGGATGAGCGATCGGTCCTCGAGTTTGCCCAGCTGATCAAGCAAATCACCGGGTCGCCTTCTGAGATCGTGTTCCAGCCGCTGGCCCGCGATGATGATCCCCGACGGCGCTGTCCGGATATCTCCCGCGCGCGGGCGGAACTCGGCTGGGAGCCGCGCGTCAGTCTGGACGAGGGCTTGACGCGGACGATCGCCTGGTTCCGGGAGCGCCTCGGCCTTGGTAACCAATCGCCGGGAAGTGACTCGACCGGGCACGGACAGTAGCGGTGGTCTTCAAGCCGTGAACAGGTGGGGGATCCATACCAGCAGTGGACCGGCGGCCGCAGTCCGACTGGTCGGAATCCCGCGACTCTCGACGGCGGCCGCGGCCCTGATCCTCGGCACGGCGGCCGGTCTACTGCCGCCCCGCCTGGGGATCGCCTTCGCGGCCGGAGCTGTCGCCGGGGTGGTCATTTTCGTCCAGCCGGTCCTCGGTCTCGCCGCACTCACCGCGGCTGTACCCTTTGGCACCAGCGGGGACAGCGAGAGCACTGTGCCCATCACACCGACCGACCTTCTCGTGGGGCTCATTCTGCTGGCGGCGCTAGCTGGACTGCTCGCCCGGCGACACCGCGTGGTTGTCCTGAGCAGGGCTTTCTGGCCCGGCGTGGGCTTTATTGCGGTGAGCCTCCTCTCAGCGAGTTTTGCGACGCGCTTTGATGTCTCGCTCAAGGAGATCCTGCGCTGGATCGAGCTCCTCGCGGTCCTCGTCATCACGGCGACCTGGTGCCGGGAGGCTCGCCAGCGATACCTGGTTGTCGGTGCGCTTCTCGTCTCGCTTACCGGCGAAGCACTGCTCGGCTGGGCCCAGTTCTTCCTGCGCCATGGGCCGCCGAGCTTCCGCATCGGCCCGTTCCTGCGGGCATACGGGACCTTCGGGCAGCCGAATCCGTTCGGGGGCTACCTGGCAATGGTGCTTCCCGTGGCGATCGCGCTGGCATTCTGGCGGCGCCCCTGGGCGGGACGTCCGGACCGCCTGACCCTCCTGGCACTGCTCGCAGCGGTCACCGGAGGGATCGCCCTCCTCATGAGCCTCTCCCGCGGTGCCTGGATGGGCCTTCTGGCGGGGCTGGCACTCCTGCTCTGGACCCAGACCCGCCGGGGGGGACTGGTTGTGCTGGCCGGGCTCCTGCTGAGCGGGGCGCTGGCGGGACTGGCAGTCACCCACCTGCTCCCGGCGACCATCCTCGGCCGCCTGGCCCAGGTCGTGGAGTACGTCGGGCTGTTCGACGCCAGCCGCGTAGTGCCGACCGCCGCGAACTGGGCCATCGTCGAACGGATGGCGCACTGGCAGGCTGCCTGGAACATGTACCAGGCGTATCCGATCCTGGGCGTTGGCCCTGGGCACTACGCCCTGGCCTACCCCACATTCCGCGTGAATAACTTCTGGCTCCTCCCGCTTGGCCACGCCCACAACATCTACCTGAACGTCATGGCCGAGACCGGATTCCTCGGCATTCTCAGCTACCTGGTTCAGCTCGCCTCCTGGATCGCGGTTATCATCGCGGCACGGCGCCGCGCTGTGACCCCGCGCGACCGCGCCCTTGTAGCGGGCATCCTGGCAAGCAGTATCGCCGTAGCCATCCACAATGGTTTCGACAACCTGTATGTCCACGGCCTCAACGCCCAGCTCGGCCTGCTGGTCGGTCTCGCGGCCGCGATCGAGCATGCCGAGGCACGGGACGAGCGAGAGTGCGCGTGAGTAAGGCCAATCCCGTTCTCGAACCAGCCGAACCCACTCCGACCGAGGACCTGTCACTGGTCCGGCGTCTGCTCCGCCCCCGCACTCTGGTGTCATTCGGTGTTGGGATCGCGATTCTCGTACTCGGCCTCGGGCGCGTCCAGCTGGATCTCCCGGCCCTGGCGCAGACGATCGCCCATGCAAACTGGCCGCTATTTCTCGCGGCCTTCCTGGTCTATTACACGACCTTCCCCATCCGGGCGATTCGCTGGCGCCTGATGCTCGAGAACGCGGGAAGCCGGTCGGCCGATGTACCGGGCATCCCGGACCTGGCCGAGATCATCTTCCTGTCCTGGTTCGCGAACAGCGTTGTCCCCGCGAAGCTAGGGGATATCTACCGCGCCTACCTGCTTCGCCAGCGCTCGGCGATTTCGCTCTCAAAGGCGGGCGGAACGATCGTCGCAGAACGCCTCCTGGACTTCGCGGTGCTCTTGCTCCTCCTGCTGGTCTCTGGCCTGGTGAGCTTTCACGGGCGGCTTCCTGCGGCTCTCCTTACGGTGTTCGAGCTCGGGCTGGCCGCCCTGGTCCTGGCCCTGATCGGTCTCCTCTCCCTGCGGCGGCTGGATGCCGTGATCTATCGAATTATTCCCCGGCGGTTCCACCGGGTGTATGATCACTTCCACGATGGGATGGTCGGATCGTTCGGACGCTATCGCTCGCTGGTGGCGCTGACCATCCTGGCATGGGGTGCCGAGACCGGGCGGCTGTTTCTCGTCGCACGCTCCCTTGGTCTCGCCCTCTCGCCGAATCCGGTGATCGGTTTCCTCATGATCGTCTTCATCGCCCTGGGAGCAGCACTCCTGACTGCCCCGCCGGGCACGCCAGCAGGTCTGGGATATGTCGAGGCATCAATCTCTGGCGCCCTGATCCTGTTCGGGGTCAGTCCGACGGCTGCGGTCTCCACGGCGCTCCTGGACCGTACCATCAGTTTTCTCAGCCTCGTCGTCGGCGGCTTCATCGTCTACCTTATCAGCCAGCGTCACGCTTAGAGGGGCAAGGAAGAGCCGTGCGGATCGGGATCGACTATACCGCGGCTGTCCGACAGGGAGCGGGGGTCGGGCGATGGGCACGAAGCCTCGTGCGTGCCCTGCTCGACCTCGACGCAGACGATACCTACGTGCTCTTCTATCCGCGTCCCCGTCGGCACGAGCCGCCCCCGGTCGTGCCGACGGGACCCAACGTTATTCGGCGCCCCCTCTGGCCGTCGGAGCGGGCCCTCAATATCCTCTGGTACAAGCTAGGGGTTCCTCTGCCCATTGATGCGCTGGTTGGGCCGGCCGATGTCTATCATTTCCCCGATTTCACCCTGCCGCCGCTCCGCCGCGGCGCGGCGGTCGTAACGGTCCACGATCTATCCTTCCTGCTTGTGCCGGAGTGTGCCGAGGCGAGCCTGCGCGCCCACCTGGAAAAAGTGGTGCCGGTATCGGTCCGCGAGGCTGACTTCGTCTGCGCCGACTCGGAGAACACCCGGAACGAGCTGACGACGCTTCTGGATGTGCCGCCCGAGCGGACGGAGGTGGTCTACGGGGGGGTTGACTGCCGATTCCGCCCTATCGATGATCCGGCTATCCTCGAGACCACCCGCACCAAGTACGGGCTTCTCTTCCCTTTTATTCTCTTCGTGGGGACGATCGAGCCGCGGAAGAACCTGAGTCGGCTGCTCCGGGCGTACATCCAGCTACGCGAGCGCCACCATCTGCGGCACCGGCTGGTGATCGCGGGGGGCCTCGGCTGGCTTTACGAAGACATTCTCCGGGAGATCGATCAGCTTGTGGCCGAGCAGGAGGTCGTGTTCCTGGGACGGGTTCCGGATGACGACCTGCCCGCGCTGTATTCGCTCTGTGACCTGTTCGTCTTCCCCTCCCTCTACGAGGGGTTCGGCCTGCCGCCGCTCGAGGCGATGGCCTGCGGACGAGCCGTGGTTTGCTCAAACACCTCCTCCCTGCCGGAGGTCGTGGGCGATGCGGGGGTGCTGGTCTCCCCCTACGATGTGGACGGCCTGGCCGAGGCGGTCGCTGAGCTCCTGGAAGACCCGGCTCGCCGCGCCGCGCTCGGCCAGCGTGGGATCGAGCGAGCCCGCCAGTTCTCCTGGCACGAG
>JADGGD010000100.1 GCA_019690095.1 Chloroflexota bacterium | reverse complement strand
CTATACGCGCAATACACTGGTCATCACGATCCCGGCAATGGTCGGACAGATCCTGACCTCATCACTAGCAGCGTATGGATTCGCTCGTCTGCGTTTCCCCGGACGTGAGGCCGCTTTCACTGCCCTGCTGGCGACGCTAATGCTCCCCTACGCCGTCACGCTGATCCCGGTGTACATTATGTTCAAGGCCTTTGGCTGGCTGGGCACGTATCTTCCGCTGATCGTACCATTCTGGTTTGGCGGAGGCGCGTTCAATATCTTCCTGCTTCGGCAGTTCTTCCTGAGCATCCCGGACGAGCTCGAGGAGGCAGCTCTTCTGGACGGCGCGGGCTACCTCACGATCTATCGGCGGATTATCCTGCCCCTCTCGACACCTGCATTGGTCGTTGTGGGCATCTTCAGCTTCCTGTACCACTGGAACGACTTCCTGGCACCTCTGATCTATCTTAACGATTTCCATACCTGGACGCTGGCCATGGGGGTTGTGCTCCTCAAGGGCGCGGCGATCGGCCAGCGGGATACAACCAATCTGTTGATGGCCATGTCGACGATGATGATCACACCCATCATCGTGATCTTTTTCGTCGCCCAGCGAGCGTTTATCCAAGGAATCGTGCTGACTGGCCTCAAGGGGTAGCTCCCCGCAGGGGAAGGTCTGTCCAGTAGTACCCCACTCGGACGCGGGGCAACGGCACCAATGCCGCCCCGGGGCTGAGAGCGGTTGACGAGATTGTAACCTGATCGGGAGAGAATGTGATTCGCGTCGCTTTCGTCGGAACTGGCAATATCACCCGCCGCCACTTTGGCGCGCTGGACCGGCTTCGTGACCAGGCCGAGGTTGTCGCGGTCTGTGACGTGATCGAGGAGCGAGCCCAGGCTGCCGCGCGCCCGTTCGGAGCGAAGCCCTACCTGAGCTTCCCGGAGATGCTCGCCCGCGAGAAGATCGATGCCCTGTACGTCTGCCTGCCGCCTGATGCGCACGTGGACCAGGAGATCGCAGCCATCGAGCGGGGGATCCACCTCTTCGTTGAGAAGCCTCTGCCACTCGATCTGCTGAAGGCCGAGTACATCGCGCGGCGCGCACGTGCTGCAGGGATCGTGACCGCTGTCGGCTATCACTGGCGGTACTGGGACCACGTGCAGCAGGTCCGCCATGCGCTTGATGGGCAGAAGGTTGGCATGATCCTCGGTCGCTTCCTGAGTCAACTCCCCGGGTCACCCTGGTGGCGGGTGAAGGCACGATCCGGTGGTCAGGTAGTAGAACAGGCCATTCATCTGCTTGACCTGGCCCGCTACCTCGGGGGTGAGATCGACCGGGTATCGGCGGAGTACGCGGTGCGCGGAAACGCCGAAGAGCCTGGCTTCGACGGAGAGGACGTCCACGTGGTGACCCTGCGCTTCCGGAGCGGCGCTGTAGGGAATCTGGCGGCCTGCTCAATCCTCCACCGGCGGTACGATGTCGGCCTCGAGGTTATCTGCAAGGGATGCGCGTACCGCATTCATGAGGACGCAGCCGAGATCGACGGCCCGGCCGGCGTGGAGCGGATCACGCGGGGGAATGATGCAGGCCTGGCGGAGAATGCAGCGTTCCTCCGCGCTATTGCGACCGGCGACCGTTCGGGTATCCTCTCGGATTACGATGATGCGCTCCGCACCCAGCGGCTGGCGATCGCGGCGAATCATGCGGCCGAGACCGGCGTGCCGGTGATCCTGCCTGATGATGGACTGCGGAGCACCTGATGCACCGCCGGGTCGGCGAACTCCGCCATACAAGTCGGAGGCCACATCGTTCGGAATCCATGGACCAGACGAGGGATGAGATGACCGGCAGCGAACATACAGACCCCTTGCTCGCGCGCTTCGGAGTGTGCACCGATGAGGTGCACCCGGACCTGGAGACAGCCCTCCGCGTCACGCGGGAGATGGGACTGCGTGAAGTCGAGCTCCTCGCCTTCTGGGGGAAGCCAGTGGTGGAGCTCGACGATGCTCACCTGGACCGGGCGGCCGATCTTCTCGCGCGCTATAGCATGACGGTCAGTGCCATCGGCTCGCTGTTCCTCAAAGGGGTCCAGCTGGGAGCGGTGCCCCGCGGGCGCGTAGCCGATGACCCCGCCTTCCGCGCCGAACTTGCAGTGCTTCGGCGGAGCATCCACGCGGCCCGGCGGCTCGGAGCACCGATCGTTCGCACCTACGCCTTCCGGCGGGATGACATGGTGGGGCTGGGCAACCCGAGCCCACGCCGGCCGCGCGGCGGTGTGATCCCGGGCGAGATCCTCGAGAAGGTCGTCGAGGGGCTACGGGTCGCTGCCGACATCGCGGGCGAGGCCGGGCTTATCCTGGGAATCGAGAACGTGCGCTCGTGCTGGGCAAATACTGGTCATAACACCGCCCGGATCATCGCCGCAGCGGGGCACCCGCGGCTCCAGGCGATCTGGGATCCAGGAAATGACTACGTCTCCGGGGGAGTGCCTTATCCTGACGGCTACGAGGCCGTGCGTCCGTACATCTGCCACATCCACATCAAGGATGCGCGGGTCGTCGACCCGGCAACCGGTCTGACGAGTTGGGAGGCAGTCGGGTGCGGGGAGGTTGACTACGTGGCGCACTTTCGAGCCCTGCGGCGTGAGGGCTACCGGGGTGGGCTGAGCCTGGAGACGCACTGGCACCCCCGTCCCCCTGGCGGGGGCGAGCCGGACCGCATTCGGGACAGCCAGATCTCCTTCGCGGGTGTGCGCGCGGCCCTGCGTGCCTCGTGGGGAGGGAATTGATGGCAATCGACCTGCACTGCCATATCTTTCCCCCGGAGTATCTGCGCATGGCCCGGACCCGCGGTGCAGAGATTGGAGCACAGATCTACCGGCGCGCTGACGGACGCGAGTTCATTCGTGCTCCCGGCGACTTTGACTATCCCCTGACCGAGGAGCTGTGGTCCGTACCAGCCCTGCTGGAGGCGCTCGCGCGGCGCCGCCTGGCCGGGGCGGCACTCTCGGTCGCGCCGCCTACCCTCTCCTACGGGGCCGAGCCGGGCCTTGCGGCTGATCTCTGTGCCGCCAGCAATGATAGTATCGCTGAGATCGTCCGCGCCTGCCCCGATCGGTTCGTGGGCCTGGCTACAGTCCCCCTCCAGGACGTACCTCGGGCCATTCGAGAGCTCGAGCGGGCGATGGCCCGGCCAGAGTTCCGCGGTGTGATGATCGCCTCGCACGTGGGACCGAAGAACCTCGACCATCCTGATCTACTCCCCTTCTTCGAGGCCTGCCAGGAGCTGGACGCCTGCGTCTTCATCCATCCCTACGAGGTGCTGGGCTCGGAGCGGCTCCAGAGCTACTATCTCTGGAACCTGATCGGCATGGTTACTGAGACATGCGTGGCAATCGAGTCGCTCATCTTCGGTGGGGTTTACGAGCGCCTGCCGCGCCTGAAGACCTACTTCGCCCATGGCGGCGGCAGCTTCCCCTGGCTCCGCGGTCGGGCCGAGCACGGCTTCCGGGTCCTTCGGAACACGCGCTTTGCCGTCAGCCGACCGCCGAGCGCGTTCCTTGACCGTATCTACGTCGACTGCATGGTCTATAGCCCATCGGCGCTGGCCTGGCTGGTTAGCGAGCTCGGGAGCGACCATATCGTTGTGGGAAGCGACTATCCCTTCGACATCGGTCCGGAGGATCCGACGGCGATCGTGAGCACAGCACCGGGGCTGAGCCGCCAGGACCGGGAGAACATCCTGTTTCGGACCGCCTGGCGTCTGCTGGGAATCAAGGTCGGTGCGGACGCCGTGCGGGCGACAGTCAGTGAGCCAGATCCCGGTCCGGGTCGATAACCAGCCGCTGCGCGAGTGTCGGGTAGGCACTGCCGTAGTATCAGCCGTGCTGGGCCGGCGGACCGCCGGCATGGCGCAGCGCTTACTGCGCAGGGCTTTTCTCCTGCGGTGCGCGACACGATCGCATCACGGGGCTGACAGCGCACGCGCGCCTGACTGCCGCCGTAAGATAAGGGCGAGCCAGAGCGGGATTGCGAGAGAGAAGTAGCAGAGGAAAACGACCAGCCCTATCGATTCCCACCAGAAGACCTGATTGAGCATCCAGAACAGTGGACCGACAGTGCCGGCTAGAGCGGCCACGGCGAGAAGCACAACGGCAATTCTGGCGGGAGGCTGTGCAAACCCACGCTGGCAGCGTCCGGCCTCTGGTACCACAAAAAGCAGAGGAAAAATGAGGAAGCTCGCGTTATAGGTGGCCGGGGACGGCACCAGCAGGACAACGGCGGCCATGCTTACGGCCATTGCGCGCGCCAGGTCAGAATCCGACCTGGCCTGAGCCCAGACGGCAAGTGACAGCACAGTGACCACAATCCCCACCGCGATCTGGCCGGGGAGCCAGGGCACCAGAAGGGCAGTAGGCGACAGCAGCGCGTTGCGCGCCGCGTACACGCGTGCCTGCCGCAGGAACCACTCGGGCCAGCTTGGCAGGAGAGCAAGGGATGTGATCAGGGCTGGCAGCATGATCAGGAGAAACCCGACAGCGCAGCGCCACCGCGCCCGC
The DNA here is from genome assembly GCA_019690095.1 of Chloroflexota bacterium. Taxonomy (GTDB): domain Bacteria; phylum Chloroflexota; class UBA6077; order FW602-bin22; family CADDYW01; genus JADGGD01. The sequence goes on along the minus strand of JADGGD010000100.1, from coordinate 6,754 downwards.
CAATCGCGGAGGATCCAGAGACCCACACCGACCGCTGGAAGCGCGGCGAGCTGCGGTTTGATCATTGCTGCGGCCAGTAGCGCGCCCGCCGTGGTCAGGCGGTTTCGCTGAAGGCACAGCACACTGAGCACGAGCAGCGGAATCAAGAAGCCAGACAACTGCTGGAGACTGAGAAGGTCTATAACCGGTACCGAAGCCAGCGCGGCTGCAGCGCAAGCTCCGCGCCAGCGCGGATCGGCTGGCCATCCAGCAAGTCTCGTCCAGGTCCAGACGGACCAGAGGATTCCCACAGTCAATACCGCAAGCGCGGTTACCTGGAAGACCGTGAATGGTAGCAGGGCAGCGGGCGCCAGAAACAGTGCCGCGTAGAGCGGATACGAAAAGCCTTGATAGCCGGCTGGATCAAGACCTGCCTCATCAGGACGGCGCACACGCCCATAGTATCCGCGCTCGTTCTCCAGCGCGGCCGCATCCGTGTACGGGTTTCGCCCAGAGAGCAGCAGGTTCCTGGTTCCCAACCAACGCGGGTACAGATCGGAGACGCTAGCGCCCGGTGCCAGGGTCAACTGCGCGCGGCGCTGACTCACGAGCAGGAGCCCGAAGCTGAGATTACCGAGCAGGGCCAAGGAGCCAAGCAGGATCAGGATTCCTCTCCGCGCGCGGCTCATCGGACCCTACGCAGATGCATTCTCTCGCTGGGACGCCCCGGGCAATGTTGGCGCACGTCGCCTTGCTCTCAGGTTATGCGATGGGCGATTGGCTTGACAAGCCCGGCCAGGAACTCGGGTGACATTCGCACGGGATTCGCAATCAAGCAGCCAGCATGGCCTGCGCGTTCGGCATCGGCGCCCCAACCGCCATGGCCGATCGAACGTGCGCGCCGTCACTCCTCTTAACCCAGGCATATTGCAGGTGGCTGCCCTGCCGGAAGAGGCGGCTCCCAGGGGCCAGGAGGCTACCCCAGTGCTGCATAGAGAGCAGAGGAGCGCCTCAGTCGCAGGAGCGATCGTAGCATACCCAGCCGCCAGGACAATGGCCCTCACTGCATGGGGCGTGCCCCCACAATCATGAGACAGCCGAGTGGCTGTCAGAAATGATAGCGACACAGGGAAGGGCACAGGCAGTGTGTGGGCTCGGGCGGAGAAGTGCCCGCAAATCCCGCGGCAGGGATAAATGGCAGACTCCCTGTCTGCGTCCATACCCCCCGCGAGATCGAGGCGTTGCCTATGCTGGAGGAACCTCTTGCGGGGACGCCGCAGTGTTCCACCGGTGCGCGAAGAAGCTATCCGAGAAGGACACCCCAGAGCAAACCATAGGATAGCTTCTCAATACAAGGCGGAAATCTACTACCAGGTCGCACGCAGATCATCGCGATAGGGTATCCCGAAGCTCTCGTGGAGCAGCGCTTCCTCGGCCTGGATGCGGCGGTGGTCGACCCAGCACAGCAGTGCTGGTGATAGCCATTCTAACAAAACGGCGAGCGGTGACCCGTCCATAGCCCGCTCACCTCAGTACAGCCCCCAGAGAGCCGGGATGGCGCATGACCCGGTCCGGGCCCTGCTGGACCAGCGGGTGATCGCCAGCCACGCGCAAGGTTCGGGAAGAGAAGCGCCCGAGCACGGACGTGGCCCAGAGCCGATAGGCCAAGGCCAGCGATTATGATCGCTGGACCGACGCCGGGACGGGCGATCCGGCCAGGGGCCAGTCGCGCGAGCAGTGGGACACCCACCGGCGAGATGCCGTAGCTCAGGCCAATCGGCCAGGTCGTCCCGGCATCGCTGGGGCTGGCCTGCAAGGACTGCGCCTTCTCACCCGGGCGGAGGCGAGACTAAAGAACAGGCCAAGAAGAGCACAGCCAACCATCACCGGTCAGAAACGCGGACGACCTCAGAACGCATCGCCGCCACATCCCCGGCAGATTCGCCGCCGTCGCCCGTTCTCCGGGCAACCCCGCCCGCTTTCCGACTGCTAACGCCCCGCTGGCAGGACGTGGACCGGGAGGCGGGCAGCCTCACCGTGCAGCAGACCCTGGAGCGGGCCGGGCGGCACCCCCGCTTCGGGACCCCCAAGACCGCCCGCAGCCGCCGCACCGTCCCGCTCCCCGCCGAGCTGGTGGCGCTCCTGCGGGCCTGGAAGGCCCAGCAGAACCAGGAGCGGCTCCTGCTCGGCCCCGCCTACCGGGACTACGGCCTGGTCTTCACCCTCCCCGACGGCGGGCCGATCGACCACCACAACCTGAGCCGGCGGGACTTCGCCCGCCTGACCGCGCAGGCCGGTCTCCCCCGCATCCGCTTCCACGACCTGCGGCACGCGTCAGCCACCGCGCTGCTAGCCGCCGGCACCCATCTCAAGGTCGTGAGCGAGCGGCTGGGGCATGCCAGCATCAGCGTCACGGGCGATATCTACAGCCACGTCATCCCGACGCTGCAGCGGGAAGCGGCCGCGACCATCGGCCGCATCCTGGCCAGCGGCGAGGTTTGGTGACAATCTGGTGACAAATGCAGGCGGGAGACAAAGCGAACGGCCGCACCGACCGCGGCGTTTCGCCTTGGCCGGTGCGGCCGAATTGGGGGTGAACGGCGGGATTTGAACCCGCGACCCCCTGATCCACAGTCAGGTGCTCTAACCGCTGAGCTACGCTCACCACGCCGGTTCGCCACCAGCACCCTCATTATACGGGAAAGGCTGCCACCCCGCAAGCACCAACCTGGTTCGCTTCCCCTGCCACACAGGCGCGACAACGAGATGCTACCCTGCGACAGGGAACATTGCATGACCCCTCGCCAGCGCTGCATTATAATGGCCCGTGGCCGATCGGGTGCAGTATCGCCGAAGCTGCACGGTGCTTATGCCGCCTACTTCACCGGTTCTGACATTCGCTTTATCCGGACCGCTGGCATCGGTTGAAGAGCAGGGCATAGCACCGTACCGGATATCGGCCCGGCCCACGGCCAGACCCTCACATACTGGGAGGACAACGCGACTATGCGCTTTGTGCACCACGGCCCCCTCACCCGCCGTCGGTTCGTAGCCGGGACGGCTATCGGACTGGCTACCGCCCTCACGGCGGCATGCTCCGGACAGAGCCAGCCGGCCACCCCAACGGCCGCGTCATCCCAGGCCGCGCCGACCACGGCAGCGTCAGCGAGTGCCCCAGCCTCGCCCACGGCGGCAGCCCAGCCGACGACAGCCGCTGGCACCCCAACCACCGCTCCAACGGCCCAGACGGCCCCCGCGACACCCCGCGTTTCTCTTAAAGGAACTTCCCTCGCCTTTGTGGGGGGCTCTTACTTCATCCCCGATGCCCAGACGCTCTTTCAGAACCAGCTTAAGAAGTGGGGCGATGATAATGGCGTGACTGTCAGCGCCGACTTTATCAACTGGCTCGATCTCCAGGCCAAGATCGCCGCTGTGATCCAGTCTGGTGCTGGTGGCGATATTTTTGAGCTATGGCCAAGCTGGCCGTGGCTCTACGCGGCGAACCTTGCCGATGTCAGCGATGTAGCCGGCGAGGTTGAGAAGGCCCAGGGCGGCTTCTATGATAGCTGGGTCACCCCGACGGTGAAGGTCGAGGGCATCTGGCGTGGTGTTCCGACTGGCACGACGAACGTGGCGATGAACTATCGCATCAGTTATCTCCAGAAGGCAGGCATTGACGATCCGGAGAAGAACTTCCCCGATACCTGGGACGACTTCTTCGCCGTTGGAAAGAAGCTCAAGGCAATGGGTAAACCGCTCGGCCAGGTCTTGAGCCACGATCTCGGCGATCCTCCCGCCTTCTGCTACCCGTACATGTGGGCCAACGGGGCCATGGAGGTCGAGGAGGACGGCAAGACCGTCGCCTTCGACAAGCCTACCTTCATCGATGCGATGAAGAAGTTCATCCAGGCCTGGAAGGATGCCTATGATACATCGGGAATCAACGGTGATGGCTCCTGGAATAACCGGGCCTTCCTTTCCGATCAGATCTCAGCAACCATTAATGGGACGAGCATCTACGTCGCCGCTCTCAAGCAGAACCCGGACATCGCCAAGGATATGAACCACGCCGATATCCCCCGAGGGCCGGCCGGGCGCTTCTATGACTTCGGAAGCCATTCCTTCGGCATCCTCAAGGCCTCGAAGAACGTCGAGGGGGCCAAGGCGTTCCTCCGCTGGTGGTTTGATCCCAAGCAATTCGGCGAGTGGCTCCACATCCAGGAGACCTACCAGATCCCACCGACCCGTATGTGGGAAAATGATCCCATGTGGACCAAGGATCCCAAGCTGGCAGTGATCCGGAACGATGCGAAATACGGCCGCCTGCTTGGCTATGCTGGCCCACCGAACCAGAAGGCTGCGCTAGCCCGCTCGAAGTTTATCGTGGTTGATACGTTCGCACGCGCTGTCCAGTCCGGCGACGCAGCGGGCGAAATCAAGAAGGGGGCCGAGCAGCTCCAGCAGATCTATGGCGGCTAACCACCGGTGAGGGGGTACCACCGCAGTACCCCCTCACTGAGTGACCGGCTTTCGATCGAGACGGAGGCAGGAAAGTTTGACATCTCCCGTCCCTGATATCGCCGAGCCCGCAGAGACGCCGACCACCTCCCTGGTGCGTGCAAGCCTGCTCGAGCGGGAATGGTCACTTGGTCTTCTGCTAATGGTACCGGGCGGCCTCTTCCTCCTCGTCTTTATCGCCTATCCGTTCTTCCTCGGTATCTGGCTCTCCTTAACCGATAGCATCATTGGCAGTGTCGGGCATTTCGTTGGCCTGCAGAACTTTATCACCCTGCTCACTACGGATTCGATCTTTCAACAGACTGTCCGTAACACATTCATCTACAGTTTCGTGAGCGTGCCCTTCAAGCTCCTGCTAGGCCTGGGTCTCGCCCTGCTGTTGAACACGCGCTTCCATGGGCGAAACATTCTTCGTGCTGCCCTTCTCCTGCCGTGGATCGTCCCAACCGCGCTCAGCAGTCTCGCCTGGCTCCTCCTGTTCGACTCGGTCCTCAGCCCCTTCTCCTGGATCCTCCGTGCGCTCGGTTTGATCAACGCCAATATTGCCTTTCTGGGCGACCCTACCCTGGCGATGGGCTCGCTGATCGTGGCTAATATCTGGCGCGGCATCCCCTTCTTCGCAGTCTCGATCCTGGCCGGGCTCCAGGCAGTTCCCCCAGAGCTCCATGAGGCGGCGGCGATCGACGGCGCGGGCGGCTGGCAGCGGTTCACCGCCGTGACACTCCCGGTCATCCGCGGAATCGCCCTGATCACCACTCTCTTCTCGATTATCTGGACCTTCTCTGACTTTCAGCTCGTCTATGTCCTTACCAAGGGAGGACCAGCGAACGCAACCCAGATCTTCGGCACCTACGCCTATCAGGTCGGCCTCAACGCGACCCAGATCGGCCAGGGCGCGGCTATCTCACTCTACATGTTCCCCTTCCTGGCGATCTTCGCCGCGATTTTGCTGGCCTTTATCCGGAGCGAATCATAGATGGTTGGTCACAACACCTGGCCGCGCCGCCTGTTTGGGCACCACCTGCCCTTGTTCCTCTACGTCGTCTTCCTTCTCTTTCCTTTTTATTACATGCTGATCGTCTCGGTCCGACCCGACTCTGACCTCTTCAATACCCACCTGAACCCGCTGATCCCTCAGCGTGTGACACTCGACCACTATATCTACCTGTTCCAGAGCACCGGCTTCCTCCGCTGGACCCTGAACACGGTCGTTGTGACGGTTGTCGCAACTTTCCTCTCGATCATCTGTAGCATTCTGATCGGCTACAGCCTGGGGCGTCTCCGTTTCCCCGGAGCCAATGTGATCGGCCTGGCCATCTTCCTCGCCTACCTAGTGCCGCCAACCCTCCTCTTCCTTCCCCTGGCCCAGATCATCAATGCCTTCCACCTTTACAACACTTACTGGGCACTCTTTCTGACCTATCCGACCTTCCTGATTCCCTTCGCGGGCTGGCTGCTCATGGGCTATTTCCGGACAATTCCACGCGAACTCGAAGAGTGCGCCATGATCGACGGCGCCGGCCGCCTCCGGGCAATGGCAGCAGTGGTCCTCCCCCTTGCCTTGCCCGGTCTCCTCTCGGCCGGCATCTTCTCGTTCACCCTCTCGTGGAACGAGTTCCTCTACGCCTTAATCTTCATGGGAACTGGTGATATGAAGACGATCCCCGTCGGGACGGTAAGCGAGCTGATTAAGAGCGACGTCTACTTCTGGGGAACCCTGATGGCCGCCGGCCTCCTTGGCTCAGTGCCGGTGGCCGTGGTGTACTCGTTCTTCGTCGAGCACTATGTCTCCGGTCTGACGGCTGGAGCAGTCAAAGGATAAAGGGCTATGCGGGCATGATGCCACGGCTTAGAGGATTACCCAGACCTCACCGTCCACAACCCGGACCGGGAACTGCCGAATGCGCACCCGCCGACGGCCAACACACTGCCCTGTCGTGATATTGAACTCCATTCCATGCCAGGGACAAGCGATAACCTCGCCCTCCTGAACCCACCGCGGCTCCCAATTGCTCTCGGCAGTTGCCAGGAGTGTTCCCCCCACCTTACCCGCGCAAAGCGGTCCCCCCTGATGAGGGCACCGGTTGGGGAGGGCATAGAATCTTCCATTGATATTGAAAACCCCAATCTCCCCACGATCCGTCTTGATGATTCGACGGCTACCCGCAGGGAGCTCATCGAGCTTGCCAGCCGAGTATTCGGCCATTCCGGCTCTCCCCCTGTGTATCTGCTGTTCCAGCTATACCTCTGCTGATCC